>CAZJFQ010000001.1:0-85332 GCA_964545335.1 uncultured Gammaproteobacteria bacterium
TCCTCAGGCCTCAGAAAACTGGCTGGGGGACCAGGATTCGAACCTGGGTTGTCGGAGTCAGAGTCCGCAGTCCTACCGCTAGACGATCCCCCAAAAACGTGACGGGGCGCCGCAGGTACGGTCTCAACGTTTGGAGTACTGCGTCGCCCGACGGGCTTTTCTTAAGCCCACTTTCTTGCGCTCTACCTCACGCGCATCGCGAGTGACGAATCCGGCCTGGCGCAAGGCCCGGCGCAGGGTCTCGTCGTACTGCAGCAATGCCCGGGTAATACCGTGCCGGATGGCGCCGGCCTGGCCAGTAATGCCACCGCCGCACACGGTTACTTCGGCGTCGAATGTCCCGGCGGCATTGGCCACCTGTAGTGGTTGCCGGACGATCATACGGGCGGTCTTACGCCCGAAAAATTCATCAAGGGGGCGGGCGTTGACGGTGATGTTGCCCTTGCCCGGACGTAAGAAAACACGCGCCGTTGAGGACTTGCGCCGACCGGTACCGTAATAGACATCTTTGGACATAAGTTACCTTCGCTTGACAGTAGTCCGGCTACAGCTCCAGCGTTTGCGGCTGCTGGGCCACATGGGCATGCTCCGGACCGGCATAAATCTTGAGTTTCCTGAGCATGCGTCGGCCCAGCGACGTGCGCGGGAGCATGCCCTTCACAGCCTTTTCGATGACTTGATCCGGCGCTCGTGCGAGGAGCTTTTCAAGGGACTCCGACTTGAGATTGCCGATATAGCCGGTGTGCCGGTGATATATCTTGTCTTTTAGCTTGTTGCCGGTGACCCGGATCTTCTCAGCGTTGATGACTATGATGTAATCGCCCGTGTCAACATGAGGGGTGTATTCTGGCTTATGTTTACCCCGCAGCCGTCGTGCGATTTCCGTCGCAAGACGACCGAGCGTCTTACCGCTGGCGTCGACGACATACCAGTCGCGTTTTACGGTTTCAGGTTTTGCCGAAAAGGTCTTCATCGTTGGTCCAAAAACAAGTCCATCAGGTAACAGGCCCGCCCACCGTCGGGTTCTGACCACCGCCTGCCGGTGGCAAAAGAGCCGGAATTCTACCCATAGGCACGGTGTTTTTCAAATCTCCTGATAAAACGAGTCCCCGGCGGCTGAAACCACGGAAAACAAAGAATATTGTTTAATTTCAATAAGTTGTCTTGTCATTCTAGATCTTGAGCCGCTCAACGATACGACCGTTCAGGAGATGCTCATCGACAATTTCGTCGATATCTCTCTTATCGCCGTAGGTGTACCAGACACCGTCCGGATAGACGACGACGATCGGTCCCTCCTGGCATCGATCCATGCACTTGGCGATATTGACCCGCACGCCGCCCTTGCCGGCGATCTTGAGGTCCCGGATGCGGGCTTTCGCATAGTCCCGCATTTCCTGGGCATTGTGATTCTGGCAACACGCGCTGCCGTCTTCCCGCTTGTTGGTGCAAAAAAATGCGTGCCGCTTGTAGTAACCCATCGGGCGGGTGCCTGTTTCAGAAACTGGATGAAAACGATCGTGTGCCGATGCTGTGAATATAATACCGTTACCAGCTACCCTTGACACGACAACGCTGTGACCAATCAGACAGCCACGCTATCATGATCCCATGGCAACACGCGACCTGAACGAACTGGACACTCTGCTTGTTGCGGCCGATCAGGCCTTGCGAACAATTTTCGGTGGAACGATCGTAGCGCGCCGGTCGAGCCCGACCGAAACCATCAAAGACGATCTGACCGACTCAGCAGATAGAACGCGGGCCGCACGGCTAATGAGAGTCAACCATACCGGAGAGGTGGCTGCACAGGGGATGTACCAGGGTCAGGCTCTGACCGCCCGGCTCGATGACGTACGCGACGCAATGACGAACGCAGCCGAAGAGGAGAACGATCACCTGGTCTGGTGCGCGGAGCGTATTCGCGACCTGGGAAGCCATACCAGCCTGCTCAATCCACTGTTTTATCTGGGATCGTTTGCTATCGGTGCTGCGGTGGGCATCGCCGGCGATCGCTGGAGCCTGGGGTTCGTGGCAGAAACCGAGCGACAGGTCGTCCGTCATCTGGAAGGGCATCTTGAGCAATTGCCTGCTGAGGATGAGCGAAGCCGGGCCATTCTTACCCTGATGAAAGCAGACGAGGAACGACACGCCACGACCGCGCTGACTGCCGGCGGCACCGAGCTGCCGGAAGGTGTACGATCGATGATGGCGCTGACAGCACGGGTGATGACGATAACCGCGTATTGGATTTAAATTCTTGTAGCGGCCGCCTTGCCCTGAAGCGTCGACTGTATTAAAAGTATCGTCAAATTCCATTCGCAGGCCGCCCGGAGGGTGCCGACAATGGCTGAAGCCGCGAAAACCGTCAGCGACGTACCGGCAATCAACAAGTTCTTGAGCTTTTGCCGGATCCGTACAGTACCCGCCAAAACCGTCGTGATTCACGCAGGCGATCTACCCGACATTCTTTATTACATTGTTGAAGGATCCGTCGAAGTCATGATCGAAGACGAGGACGGCAACGAAATGGTGCTGGCGTATCTGAACAAGCGCGAGTTTTTTGGCGAAATGGGCCTGTTCTATGAGCGCCCAACCCGCAGCGCCTGGGTCCGGACGCGAACCGAATGCGAAATCGCTGAAATGACCTATCCCCGGTTTCGTCAGATTTCCAATGAAAATCCCGGCCTGATTTTCGAACTGGCCACGCAGCTGGCAACCCGATTGAACCGAACCAATCGCAAGCTCGGAGACCTGGCCTTCGTCGACGTCACCGGCCGTGTCGCACATGCGCTCATGGACCTGTGCAACGATCCGGACGCCATGACTCATCCGGACGGAATGCAGATCAAGGTAAGCCGTCAGGAACTGAGTCGCCTGGTGGGTTGCTCAAGGGAAATGGCGGGACGCGTTCTGAAGGTGCTCGAGGAACAGGGCCTGGTATCGGCAAACGGCAAAACTATCGTGGTTTATAACGCCCGCCCGGGCCAGAACATCTGACACCACAGCGTGGCTGCGAATCCTGGACCCCCGCCACGAGTGAGCCTCTAGGCGCCAGGCGCCCGGTAGGAAAAAGCAGCAGCGTGAAATGAATAATCCGAATCGCGTCAGCGCGACGTCCCGCTTTTCGCTTCCCGCTTTTCTTTATCCGTGACCGGCTGCTGCGAGTTTTCTTTCAGCCCCGTGTCCGGCCTGCTTGGCCCAATCGATAAAATTCCTCAGCAGCGCGTGGCCGTACTCGGTCAGTATTGATTCCGGGTGGAACTGCAGACCAGCAATCGGATATCGACGATGCCGGATGGCCATGACCTCGTCCATGGCCCCGTTGCCGTCTGCCGTCCACGCACAAACCTCGAGGCATTCCGGCAATGAATCCGACACGACAATCAGGGAATGATAACGGGTTGCCCGGATCGGGCACGGCAGATCACGGAACAGCCCCCTGCGATCGTGGTAAATCATCGACGGCTTACCGTGCATGACCTGTCGCGCGTGCACAACCCGACCACCAAAAGCCTGCGCGATACTTTGATGACCAAGACACACCCCCAGCAAAGGCAACCGCCCGGCAAACTCGTTGACGACTGCTACAGAGATACCCGCGTCATCGGGTGTGCAGGGCCCGGGGGAAATCACAATGAAGGACGGATCCAGATCACGAACGTCGTCAATCGTGATGTGATCGTTGCGGGCTACCACAACTTCACTCCCCAGCTCCTCGAAATATTGCACCAGGTTGTAGGTGAAGGAATCGTAGTTGTCGATCATCAAAACCATGAGGCTAATGCCCGATGGCCTAGGCTGTAGGCTCTAGGCTCTAGGCTCTAGGCGTCGGCGCAATAGCGCCGAGCTTCACTTTTCACTTGTCACTTTTCACTTCCCGCTTTCTACGCCGCATCTGCCACGAGCTGGCTGCGCATATCCGCAATGGTCGCGGCGTAGTCGTCACTGCCGAAGATCGCCGAACCAGCTACGAAGGTATCGGCGCCTGCGCGTGCAATCTGCGCGATATTGTCCGTCTTCACACCACCGTCGATTTCCAGCCGGATATCCCGTTTCTGCCGGTCTATCAGGGTCCGCGCGGCCTCTAACTTCGCCAGCGCCGACGGAATAAATGTCTGCCCACCGAAACCGGGGTTGACCGACATGATGAGAATCATGTCGATCTTGTCGATGACGTAATCGAGCCAGGTTAGCGGGGTCGCAGGATTGAATACGAGTCCGGCCTTGCAGCCCTGTTCCCGGATTAGACCCAGAGTTCGGTCGACATGGTCACTGGCTTCCGGGTGAAAACTGATATAGGTGGCGCCAGCACGCACGAATCCCGGAATAATGCTGTCGACCGGTCTGATCATCAGATGCACGTCGAGCGGCGCCTTGATGCCGTGTGTGCGTAGCGACTCGCAGATTAATGGTCCGATCGTCAGGTTCGGAACATAGTGATTATCCATGACGTCGACATGGATAATGTCCGCACCGGCTTCCAGAACCGACTCGACTTCGGCGCCGAGTCGGGCGAAATCGGCGGACAGTATCGAAGGTGCAATCCAATAATCAGACATAATGGGATTTCAACCGTTCGCAAGATCGCGAATGATACAAGTATATTGCACAGGCTTCATTTCCAAGCCTTAGGCCCCAGGCCCTAGGATGCAGAAAAGCGCACAGACTTGGTTGCGTTACTATTTTTTCTTGCGCCTAGCACCTGTTGCCTAGCGTCTTATCCGTCGCTAGCGCATCCCCCGCGCCTCTTTGACTGTATCGTAGGCAGCCCGAATTTCGCGCGTCTTTTCTTTTGCTGCCTGCATCATCGACTCGGGCAAGCCGCGCGATACGAGCTTGTCGGGGTGATGTTGATTCATCAGGCGGCGGTATGCGGTCTTGACCTCTTTGTCGGTCGCGTCACTGCCGATTCCCAGCACGTCGTAACCCGCTGCGACCGCATCGATCGTCTGACGGGCTGCCTGACGATCCTGATAGGCGCGCTGTGCCCTTATCAACGCCTCGATTTGTGCCAGCTCAACCCTCGAGATGCCAAGCTGCCGACAAATGTCTATCAGAATGCGCCGGACGTTCGGATGGACGCTGCCGGTCGCGAGCGCCGCCTGCATCTGCAGCTCCATGAACGCACGATTCAAATCGTGACGGCCACGGCTGGCCAGACGAAATTTCTCAATCGTATCCCGTAACGGAAAATCAGACCGCTTGCCGTCAGTGAACAACCGTATCGCCTCCTTGACCTGATCGGGAGCAAGGCGCAGTTGCTGCATGATTGCGCGGGCCATCCGGATTTCGTCTTCGGAAACCCGACCGTCCGCTTTCGCCATATGGCCCATGACGGAGAAAGCACTGGCGAAAAATATGGCCTGAAGCTCGCGGACACCGTATCGCGGTATCGCCCCCCGGGCCTTTCCAAAGCCGCGGTCGAACTGGTGACCGACAGCCAGTCCGATAATGAAGCCGAGCGGGCCAAGCCTTACCCCGCTGAACAGAAACCAGCCCAGAATGGCGCCCGCGATCTTTCCCCACCAGGTCACGGCTTCGTACCGCCGGGGGCCAATATCGTCATCAAAATCATGTCACTACGTCATGACTCGCGCATCCATCGGGCAGGGTCAACGGTCATGATGTGTTGACCGGCGCCGGGCACGCTGCAAGAATGCGCGTTTTTTCTCATGCCCTTAAACCGGGTTCGGAGTTGGCGGTATGGTAACCGATGAATATCCTGGCAGCACCGGGAAGGACCGATCCGCGACGATCGATACGGTCGTCGGGAAGATTCTGGTATTCGGAGAGACGAGCGCCGGACATGTCGGAGCTGAAACCTTCGATGACCCGGTCATGCATACCTATTTCCTCTTATATGTATTTGGTGCGCTGGACACGCTGGCCGAGGCGGATGAGCTGGACATCAGGCTGACGGATGATGAAAAGACCGCAGTCATGACCGACGCGCTTTTGGCGTTCGGCAGCTCTTCGGACGCTCAGGTTGCCGCGACAATCAGAATGTTGCAGCGCGCGCAGGATCAACCGGCGCTGAAAATGAAAAAACGCGGCGCGGACGCAGCCCGCGAGTGGCAGTGGGGTACGAACGAGGCAGCGACACGGCGGTTTCTGGAAATGCTGGACGATCGGTCGCTGTTCCCTGAAAACGTCCCCTCCAGTCCGGGGCCGATTGGATCATTGTCCTGACAGACTCGTTCGTCTTTGTGGAAACGAAATGAATACAGCCGAAGAACGGAATTCGCTACCGCCGACACTGCTTGAATCCAGGATCGACGGACTGGAAAAAATACAACAGGGCAAGGTTCGCGATATCTATCGCGTCGATACCGAGCATCTGCTTATCGTGACCACTGACCGGATGTCCGCATTTGACGTTGTTTTGCCGGACCCCATCCCGGGAAAAGGGTGGGTATTGACGCAGATTGCAAACTTCTGGTTTGAGCGGTCAGAAATGATCATTCCCAACCATCTGACCGATGTCGATATCGCAGATGTCCTGGAAGATCCAGCCTGCAGAGCACAGCTTGGCGGTCGATCCGTTGTCGTAAAACGTCTCCATGCATTACCCATCGAAGCTGTTGTACGCGGATACCTGGCGGGATCCGGTTGGAAAGACTATCAGGAAACCGGGGCGGTCTCCGGCATCATGCTGCAACCCGGACTGCAACTGGCCGGGAAGTTGCCGCAGCCAATCTTTACACCGGCCACCAAGGCGGCAGTCGGCGAGCACGACGAAAACATCGATTTCGCTGCGTGCACGGCGCTCGTGGGCGATACGATCGCAAACAGCATCCGGGATATTTCTATACAACTGTACGCAAGCGCATGTGAATACGCTCAGGAACGTGGAATTATCATTGCGGATACGAAATTTGAATTTGGCGTCGATGACAACGGTGTGTTGCACCTCATTGACGAGGTACTGACACCGGATTCATCGCGTTTCTGGCCGGCCGATTCGCACCAGCACGGAATCAGCCCGCCCAGTTTTGACAAGCAGTACGTTCGCGACTACCTCGAGACACTGGACTGGGACAAGAAAGCGCCCGGCCCGGCGCTCCCCGACGCAGTAATCAAACGCACGAGTGAGAAATACCTCGAAGCGTGGCGCCAGCTGACACAATAACCGGCAGCTACGCGTCGGCATTGTTTCACTTTCCGTTTATCTGCAGGCACTAGGGAAATAGCGCCGCAGGCGCGCTCTCTTCACTTTTCACTGGTTCATTGTTTACTTTTGTCAGACAGATTATGCGTTCGTAACCGTTTGCCCTCATGATCGGGTGGCTATATTGTACAATCGCCTCCGCTACAGTCTCCAAAGTTTAGGCCGGACTTAAGAATCACATATAAGCCTACCGACAGACATGCTCACCATTTTTTCCCGACTGGCTGACGCCTTCCTGTTCAATGAACGAACCGATGCCGCCGGTCGCCCGCTCCGTACGCTTATCCGGTTTCTCCGGTTTCCCTATGCCATTCTGCGCGATGTTATAAGCGGAGATCTTACCCTGCGAGCGATGAGTCTTGTGTATACAACGATGTTGTCGATCGTACCGTTACTCGCATTTAGCTTTTCCGTTCTCAAGGGGTTCGGTATTCACAGACAGATCGAACAACCGCTGCTGAAATTCTTCGAACCATTGGGTCAGCGCGGAATCGAACTGTCAAACAATATCATTAGCTTTGTCGACAATGTGCAGGGGACGATACTAGGTACCTTCGGCCTTATTTTTCTGATCTATACAGTTATTTCGATGATTCAGAAAGTCGAAGACAGTTTTAACTACGTCTGGCAGGTCGAGCGGCCGCGGAGTTTTGCACGACGATTCAGCGAATATGTGAGTGTCTTGCTGATCGGTCCCGTTCTGATGTTTACGGCTATTGGCCTGCTTGCATCTCTGGAAAGTACGACTCTGGTACAAAGATTGTCAGAAATCGAACCTTTCGGAACCACGCTCTTTTACATTTCCAGGTATGCCCCGTTTGTACTGGTCATATTCGTATTCAGCTTTGTCTATTCATTCGTTCCGAATACGCGCGTCAAATTGAGCGCGGCCCTAGTTGGCGGGACGACGGCTGGCATCATCTGGGCAACGATTGGAAAATTATTTGCGGCGCTCGTTGCCGCGTCGACCAAATACACCGCTATCTATTCGGGATTTGCAATCGTTGTCATGGCGCTGATGTGGTTGTATATCAGCTGGCTGATTCTGCTCCTCGGCGCGCAAATTGCATTCTATTATCAGAACCCGGAATTCCTTCGCAGCGGACGCAGGCGAGTGGAACTGGCCGGTTTACTGCGGGAAAAGTTGGCTTTGAGCACGATGTATCTCCTGGCCGCGGCGTATTACGAAGGGCGCAACGAGTGGACGCTGAACAAGCTCGCGTCACACTTCGGTGTTCCGGCCAACGCGTTTGGTTCGGTCACGTCGGCACTCGAAAAGCGGGGGCTTATAGTTGCGACGGAGAATGAACAACTGATGCCAGGCCGGGCGCTTGACACGATTCTGCTGACAGACGTTCTTGCCGCAGTCCGGGACAGTACTGCCGAAGCACCGCAGCGCACCGGAGTGGCTGTTGTCGACAAACTAGCTGGCGAAATTGAGTCGGCGATTGCGGACAAGCTGGGCAAGAAAACTCTGCGGGATGTCGTCGACACTCATGCGGTGACTACCGCCTGACCCGTGGCGGTCAGTCGCCGGCGATCGTCATCGACTCAATCAAAAGTGATCCTGTTCGGATGACACCTCGGACGTCGACATCGGTGCCGACCTCCCTGATTCCCGCCAGAATATCCCGCAGGTTGCCGGCGATGGTCACTTCGCTGACCGGATACTGAATCTCTCCTCGTTCCACCCAAAACCCCGCAGCGCCGCGCGAATAATCACCGGTCACAATGTTGACTCCCTGGCCGATCAGTTCTCGCACAAGGAATCCGGTGTCCATCGTCCTCAGCATCGAATCGGCATCCAGACTGCCCGAGGTGACCAGCAGATTATGCACGCCGCCGGCATTGCCGCTGCTCTCCAGTCCGAGTTTGCGAGCCGAGTAACTGTCAAGTACATACCCGCTGACAACACCATCGGAAACCAGATCGTGGTCAGCTGTTGCGACGCCTTCGCCGTCAAATGCGGCACTGCCCATTGCTTTCGGCAGGTGGGGGCGTTCCACGATCGAAAGCTGGTTCCCAAAGACCTGGCTGCCGGCCGAGTCCAGCAAAAAAGACGCTTTGCGGTATTGTGCCGGTCCGCTTACGGCACTCACAAAGTTGGAGATCAGGCCTCGTGCCAGCTCGGCCGGAAAGATGACCGATGCCTTGCGAGTGGAGATTTTTTTTGCGCCAAGACGTTCGATGGTCCGTTGTGCTGCCTGGCGCCCGACGCTACCGGCTGCTTCGAGATCCGAGGCATCCCGCGCCACGCTGTACCAGTAATCGCGCTCCATGCCACCGGCATCCCGGCTGATGACGACACAACTCAGATTGTGACCGGTGGCTTCCTGGCTACCCATAAAACCGTGCGAGTTGCCATAGATTCTCATCCCCTGATGACTGCTGACGGCGGCGCCCTCAGAGTTTTCGATGCGCGGATCCAAGTCGAGCGCCGCCGACTCACATTCCGTGGCGAGCTCGATGGCGTGTTGCGGAGTCAGGTTCCAAGGGTGGCAAAGATCGAGGTCCGGTACCGACGTGGCCATCCGATCCGCATTGGCCAGCCCGCTGAAGGGATCCTCCGCAGTGTGCCTGGCGATGGTGCAGGCTTTGGCGACCGTATCAGTCAGTGCCTCCGGGTCCAGATCGGACGTACTGGCCGAGCCTTGTCGGTGACCGAAAAACACCGTCACACCGAGGCCCCGATCACGCTGATACTCCAATGTTTCGACTTCACCCAGACGCACCGTGACTGCCAGCCCGGAATTACAGGTAACTGCGGCTTCTGCCTGATCAGCACCACGTGAACGCGCGTCGTCCAGCGTCTGCTGGACCAGCTGCTCCAGGTCGCTCCTGGAAAGGTCAATTGTCCGAACTGGCTCGGCTATCACTATCGGCTGACTCCTCCGCCGGCAAGCGAGCGATTCTACCGCCGGCTTCGGGCAGTGAACAAGGGGCAATACCTTCCCTGTGCACGATCCCGCGCGGGTCTGGTAAGATGTGCGGCCATTTTTTCAGGGCGATGCATTGCCCCTGCAACGGCCACTAATGGCAGCTGCATGACCGACCGAACCGGGTCTGCCGGTCGGGCCGTTGCCAGACAGGGCCGGGGGTTCCGGGAGGTATAAGGTTTGAGTCCATCGCAACCGATCGACGGCGCGACGCGCGGCTTCATCGCGGCCATCGGCGGCGGGGAAGAAAAATTTGATGACCCCGAGATCCTGCATCGATTTGTCAATCTGTGCGGCGGCGAGCCCGCGCGTATTGCTGTCATCCCGACAGCCTCCGAGCTGAATGACAGCGGCCGACATTACGAGAAGCTGTTTCGAACGATCGGCGCCAATCATGTACGGGTACTGGGTTTTTACTCCCGTTCCGACTGCGAGAACGAGAAGTACCTCAACTACCTGGCCAAGGCCGACGGAGCATTTATGACCGGTGGCAATCAGTTGCGTCTCTCGACTACGCTCGGTGGCACGCCGGTGGCTCAACTGTTACGGCGCCGAAATATGCAGGGCATGCATATCGCAGGAACCTCCGCCGGCGCGGCATTTATGCCGGAGCACATGATTGCAGGCGGTATCGAGGGCAGCACCCCGCGCCCCGAGCTGGTGACGATGGCGCCGGGACTCGGTTTGACCAATCGCATTGTTGTCGATCAGCACTTTCGAGAACGGGATCGGTTGGGACGGCTACTCACCGCGCTGGCTTACAACCCCTTTGCGGTGGGCATTGGTCTGGATGAAAACACTGCCGCTTTTATAGCACCGGATGATACTCTAGACGTGATGGGTACCGGCGGACTGACAATCGTCGATCCCTCGGAGATTGAATTCTCCTCGATGGACTCGGCCCAGCGTGGGGAACCGGTTAGTCTGATCGGAGTGCGATTACACATCCTGGTCTCCGGCGGACACTACGACCTCGTCACACGCGAGGCCAGCCATCGAGCAGAACGAATAGCGACAACATAAAGACCCCTGTTAAGGGGCATATTGATGAAAATCCTGTCGACAAATGTATTTGTGGGCCCGAATATCTATGCTCGGTTTCCGGTAATCCGTCACGTGCTGGATCTTGGTGAACTGGAAGCCTGGCCAACGGGCCGACTGGGTCCCGACTTTACTGACCCACTGCTCGAGGCTTTGCCGGGCCTTTACAAACATGGCTGTTCATATGGTACAGCCGGCGGCTTTGTGCGGCGTCTCAAGGAGGAAGAAGGCACCTGGCTGGGCCATGTCATGGAGCACGTTGCCATCGAGCTGCAATGCGCGGCCGGCTCCGATGTTACCTTCGGCAAGACACGGTCGACCGGCAAGCCCGGCGAATACAACCTGATCTTTCAGTACAAGGATGAAGAGGTCGGTCGTGAAGCCGGCCGCCTCGCTCTGGATTTTCTGCATCATCTGTTGCCGTCTGAACTCAAGCCGGCCGATGCGCCGGCAGCCGAATGGGATTTCACGGCAGAACGGGATAAGTTTATCCGCTATGCGCAGCGTCGGGCCCTGGGGCCGAGCACGGCCTCACTCGCCCGCGCCGCGGAAGATCGCTCGATACCGTGGATACGATTGAATCGTTACAGCCTATTGCAGTTCGGGCACGGCAAATATCAGCAACGCATTCAGGCGACAACCACCAGCCAGACCAGCAACATTGCCGTCGATCTGGCGTCCGACAAGGAAGAAACCAATCGCATACTGACCGACCTCGGTCTGCCGGTACCGCGGCAGCGGTTGGTTTACAGCGCAAGGGAAGCGGTGAGAGCAGCCGAAAGGATTGGCTATCCCGTAGTCTTGAAGCCCATCGCGGCCAATCACGGCCGCGGCGTATCTACCAACCTCCGCGTGCCGGAGGAAATTGAAACCGCGTTTGCGAAAGCACGCGAGCATGCCCGGACTGTACTGGTTGAGAGTTTTATCGAAGGATTTGATCACCGGATACTGGTGACCAACGGCGAAATGATCGCGGCGGCAAAACGCATTCCCGGTCACGTCGTCGGTGACGGCAAACTGACCATTGAACAACTTGTAGATGAGGTCAACCGCGATCCGCGACGTGGTGTCGGACATGAGAAAGTACTGACACGTCTGGAGTTTGATCACCAGGCCGAGAAACTCCTGCAACTGAATGGCTACAGCCGCGATACCGTTCCGCGCACCGACGATATAGTCTATTTGCGAAGAACTGCGAATTTGTCTACTGGTGGTACGGCGATCGACGTCACGGACATTGTCCACCCCGACAACCGCGAAATGGCTATACGCGCCGTTCGCGGACTGGGACTGGACATCGGTGGCGTCGATTTCCTTACCACGGATATTGCCGAATCCTACCGGGACACCGGTGGTGCGATCTGCGAGGTGAACGCCGGACCCGGCTTTCGCATGCACGTCGCGCCAAGCGAAGGACAGCCCCGCGACGTGGCTGGTCCGGTACTCGACATGCTATTTCCCCCGGGCACGCCCAGCACAATTCCGACGGCATGCATTACCGGTACCAACGGCAAGACGACCACTGCACGCATGCTGGCCCACATCATGAAGCTGGCTGGTTATACAGTGGGCTTGTCCAGCACTGACGGGGTCTATATCGATGGTCACCTTTCAGTAGAAGGCGACATGACCGGACCGATGGCGACCAATATGATACTCCGCGACCCGACCGTCGACGCCGCCGTTCTGGAAACTGCACGCGGCGGCATGCTCCGACGCGGCATGGGCATAGCCCATTGCGACGTTGCAGCCTGTATCAATGTTTCGGCCGATCATCTCGGTTTGCATGGAATCCATACGGTCGAACAGCTTGCCGAAGTCAAACGCATTCCAATAGAGATCGCGCAGGACTCGGTCGTGCTCAATGCGGATGACGTCAACTGTCTGAAAATGGCGGATTACGCCGAGGCTGAACACGTTTGTTACATCAGTATGAATCCGGGTCATACATTGGTGAAACAACATATTCAATCGGGAGGCCGGGCTGTAGTACTGGAAGAAGGCTACAACGGTTATATGATCACGATTTACGACAGTGGCAACCACATCCCGCTGCTGTGGACCCACCTTATCCCCGCAACGCTGGAAGGACGTGCGCTGCATAACGTGCAAAATGCAATGTTCGCGGCAGCGCTCGCTTACAGCCTCCACGTCAGTCTGGAAAATATACGGCATGGTCTGAGGACCTTTGACACCACATTCTTCCAGGCGCCGGGACGGATGAACGTCTTTTCAGAGCACCCGTTCAAGGTCATTCTCGACTATGCCCACAATCCGGCAGCGGTCCAAACCATGTGCGACGTTGTTGACCGGCTGGACGAGCCCGGGCGAAAGATTCTCGTATTGTCGGCGCCCGGAGATCGCCGGGATGAGGACATTCTCAAAATCGGCAGTCTGGCTGCCTGCCATTTTGATCACTATGTCTGTCGCGGCGACGATAATCCGCGCGGCCGCCAACCTGAGGAAGTCCCGCGCATGCTGGCCGACGCCCTGATTGCCGGCGGTGTCGAAAAATCGCACATCGAAGTCATTGCCGACGAACAGGAAGCCGTCGACAGCGCACTGAGAGCAGCAGAATCGGGCGACCTGGTGCTCATCTTTGGTGACAACATAAAACGCTGCTGGAAGCAGATCATCTATTTTGATGCACACAAACCAATGGCGGGCGCGCGTGAGGTAAGAAAAGAACGTATCGCACCCGCGGAAGACTATGGTTTCAAAATGGATGAGGACGTTACCCTGATTCGCGATGAACGGGGCGTACGTATCGCCCGCGGACCCGAGCAGGACGACTGACAATCCGGCGAGAGCAGGATGGAACTGATCGACTCCCGCCGTCTCACCGGCCCGAATATCGTCTGGGATCATCCGGGCGCCGTCATCGACATTCGTTTCGGTGACAACGAGCCTGACGAAGTTATCGATACCTGGAAGCAACAGCTAGGCCGCATGCTGAAAGCGGTCGGCTGGGATGCACTGGAAGTAGCGGTACATCGGGTCCCTGGTGGAGCCAGTCTCGTTTTTGCCGCACCCATTGATGCGCTGTATGCCGGGACTGACATCAATGACTGGGCCTGGCAAGCCACCTGCAAAAAAATCCAATCCGGAAACGATGTCGATCCCGGCCCGGATGCAGCACGCCTGAAAGACACAATTACCGAGGAACGGAATCCGCAGCTACAGGCACTGAGAGCTGCCGCGGAAACACGCGACAAAGTCTTTCTCAGCGATGATGACGACGTCTCGATCGGGCTCGGCTGCAACAGTCTGACTTTCCCGGTCACAGACATTCCATCTGCCGAAGACATCACCTGGGATTCGATTGCTGCCATCCCGGTGGGCCTGGTGACGGGCACCAATGGCAAGACGACTTCAGTACGGCTGGCCGCGTCAATCGCCCGTGCAGCCGGACACCGCGCTGGACTGAGCTCGACGGACTGGATCGCCGTTGACGGGGACATCATCGATCGTGGTGATTATTCTGGCCCCGGAGGAGCGCGCACTATTCTTCGCGACCGACGTGTCACGCTTGCGATCCTGGAGACGGCGCGTGGTGGCTTGCTCCGCCGCGGCCTCGCGATCAATTATGCGGATGCCGCTCTGATTACCAATATTGCCGAAGATCACCTCGGCGATTTCGGTGTTCAGGACCTGGAGCAGCTGGCTGACGTCAAGTGGATCGTGACGCGTGCGCTGGGACCTGCCGGCTATGCGATCCTGAATGCTGAGGATCCGCGACTCGTCGTACGTGCCACACGAAGTTCGGGCTTTAAACTGCTCTGGTTCAGTACTGATCCGGACAACCCGACACTGCGGGATCACGTGAACCGGGATGGCTGGGGATTGACGGTAGAGAATCACCAGCTGCTCTGGTATCGCGACGGAAATGCGGCAAAGCTCATCGATGTCCGTGAAATCCCGGTTACTTTGCGGGGAGCAGCACGGCACAATGTTGCCAACGCCCTGGGCGCCGCCGGATTGATGCTGGCATTGGGTGTCGACCCTGATGCCGTGATCTCGGGTCTGACCGGTTTGCTTCCGGAGGACAACCCCGGGCGCTGCAATCTGTATCACATTGGCGACGTCGATGTACTGGTGGACTTTGCGCACAATCCGCATGGGATGGCGGCGTTGTTCGAATTGGCGCGCGAGTACCCGGCGAACCGACGTCTGCTCATCATCGGCCAGGCGGGTGACAGGAGCGACGAGGCGATACGCGAGCTGACGAGATCGGCGTGGAGTATCGGTATCGACCACGTAATCATCAAGGAGATGGCACAGTACGCCCGCGGTCGCCAGCGCGGCGAGATCCCGGCGCTGATACGCGGCGAGTTCCTCAAACTCGGTGCCGCTGAAGACAGCATCGGCTATCAGGAACACGAAATGGATGCGGTAAAGAAATCACTGGACATGGCCGGCAAAGGCGATCTCGTTATCATGCTGATCCACGAGAACATGGATGCCGTGACGGATTATCTCCGGTCCCGGAAAGATGCCTGAACCAACCGGCCGCAAAAGCAAAACGCAGCTCAAGCGGGAGATGAATGACCTGCAGAGTCTGGGCGATACCTTGGTCGCCCTGGCTCCCGGCTATCTGGATCAGTTGCCGGTGCCCGAGAAACTTCTGGAAGCGATAGTTGCGGCTCGCCGCATGAACAAGCGTGGCGCGCTTCATCGCCAGCGCCAATACATCGGGCGCGTGATGCGGGAAATCAACGCCGAACCGATACTTAAGGCACTGGAGAGCCTCCAGGAACGCGATCGGGCACGGAAAGCCCGGTTGCACCAAATTGAGTACTGGCGTGACCTCATAATTACTGATGGTGATGAGGGAATCGAGCATTTTCTGACAAGCTGCCCGCGTGCGGACCGACAACAATTGAGAACCCTGCTCCGGCAGCATAGAAAAGAGTTCGCCGACAAACGGCCGCCGCGTGCGGCCCGTCAATTGTTCAGATATATTCGCGACCTCGTTGCTTTGTAGCCGCTCAAAAACCGTTACCACCAATGGTTAGGACAAAAACATGACAGCACAAGTTGGCATATTGATGGGATCGAAATCGGACTGGGAGACGATGTCAAATACGACAACCACACTCGATGAGTTGGGCATAGAATATGAAGTTCGGGTTGCTTCCGCACACCGCACGCCTGCGGCGGTGGTCGAATACACGAACTCAGCCCGGGAGCGCGGTCTCAAGGTCATCATCGCTGCTGCGGGCGGAGCCGCGCACCTCGCCGGTGTTGTGGCTGCGCATACTACCTTGCCGGTGCTCGGTGTGCCTATCGAATCGCCGGCATTGAAGGGACTCGACTCACTTTTGTCGACAGTTCAGATGCCCGCCGGCATCCCCGTCGCAACGCTGGCCATTGGGCGCGCCGGGGCCGTCAATGCGGCAATGTTTGCAGCCGCGATAATCGGCGTGACTGATATTTCTGTCAGCGAAGCGATTGCGGCGCATCGTCGGGACAAGGCTGAGGCCATACTTGCGAATCCCGACCCCAGAGACTGAATGCCTGGTTAGCGGGAGGTCCGGCAGCGTCCGCGTATGTTGATGTCGGTCAGGCAAACCCTATGCGCTCCCGGTTCGCCGGTCGGCTTGCTTACGGGCCCGGAAGGCCGGGCGCCGACAGCCTCCCGAGTTTAAAGCCGCCATGGAACCGGTGATTTTCCCGCCGAGTGGGGTCCGGCGTTTTTTTGTGGTGGCATTGCTTGTCATAATCAAGGTGATCTGAGTGGCCGGTCATGGCACACTCCCATGCGCGGCCGAATAACAAAATGATAACTGCTTCTTTCTACTCCGAAGGTTCTTACGCTTAATATGTAGCGTCGATCGGGAATCGGTAATTGATTTACCGACCGTCGCCTGTCCGCTAACAGGATCTATCAGGTTCAACGTGTATCTCGAGCATTTCAAGCTTAAGGATCACCCGTTCCGGCTCAGCCCGGACCCGAATTACTTGTTTCTCAGCAAACAGCACTCGCGGGCCAAGGCATACATCGAGTCAACGGTCTGGTTTGCCGACGGATTTGTCATCATCACCGGAGAGATCGGGTCCGGGAAGACGATCCTGCTCGAGCGATTCCTTACGGAATTGCCTGATGATGTGATTACCGCTCGTATCGCTCAGACACAGATCACGCCCACCCAGTTGCTCCAGATACTGCTCGCGGAATTCGGGTTCAAGCCGTTTCGCAAGCGCAAAGCGGAACTTCTGAATATGCTGAGTGAGTACCTGTCCGAGCGGTCCCGCAGCGGTCGAAAGGTCGTCATCATCATTGATGAAGCGCAAAATCTGACGCCCCGGGTACTGGAAGAGATACGGTTGATATCCGGCATTGAAGGCCATAAGAATAAGGTACTGAGCATCATCCTGGCGGGTCAGCCAGAACTCAACGAAGCTCTCGATGCACAGAATATGCGCCAGTTGACACAACGAACGCGGCTGCGTTTTCACCTCGGCCCGTTGTCCGAGGATGAAGTTCGTGAGTACGTCCGGCACCGGCTGGATGTTGCGGGTGCGCGCGGTCGCAAAATCTTCAAAAAGGCAGCATTCGATCCGATCTACAAGTACACCGGCGGAATCCCCAGGCTGATCAACACGTTATGTGACACCGCGCTGATCGGTGCCTTTGCTGATGACGTCCAGACGGTAACCGATCAGGACATCCGCAACGCCGTGGATGAACTGCAGTGGGTCGAATACGCCGAGACGACCAGCCGCCAGCGCACGATGAAGCAAGCCGAGGTCGGGGCCGACAGTGACGCAGATGGCCGGTTGGCGGTGCTGTCGATCGCCCAGAACGGACAAATGACTATGGAATTCACACTCGGCCAGGGCCGGGTCATTATCGGTCGGACATCCGACAACGACTTGCAGATCGACAGCAAATACATCAGTCGCCATCACGCGCAGATAGTTTCCAAACCCAGGTATTGTGTGCTGGAGGATCTCAACAGCACAAACGGGATCTATGTACGATCACAACGCGTGAAAAAGCACCGTCTGCGTGATGGCGACGTGATCATGATCGGGAAACACGAACTGCGGTATTCAAATCAGCGCCTGTCCGGCAACGACTGAGCCCGGTCTCTGCATACGGGCAACGCAGGAGATCAACCGAGGTCGCTATCGGCTCTCGACACCTGAGCGGGGCCTGATACTCGTCCCGCCTCCGGCTGCTGGGACGACTGTCGAAAACCCCGCCGTTTCAGCCACACCACTAAACCTGCTACCAGGCAGCCAAACCCCGCCACAACAGCGACATACGTCCAGGGCCAGAAATCCGGAAACAATGCAGCACCAAGGCAAATGAGCCCGGCGACAATGTAGTAGTACGGCAGGGACTCGTACACTGGTTTTGGCAGCCAGAATGGCCTCATACGTTGATCCTCAGCAGCAAATCAGGATTGGGCCGGCAATCGTAACCGTTCACTGCTCTATTGTGCCGTGCATCCAGTCACAGATGAACCGGCAAACGCGGTCCGGTGGATGACTTTGTGATGTGGTTCACAGTTTTTGCTCTTGCCGGGCCAAAGGCGGTCACCAAATGGCAATTCCTTGATTCAGTCCATAAAAAAAATTCGACATCTGCATACACTAGGAACCACTATGAGCGGGTTTCTAGGGCGATTGTTGCGCGCAGCGGGCCGGCTTGCCGGCTCTGCCATGCCGTTGTTTCTTGCCTGCGACCGGGTGCTGGCAAGGAACCTATCGGATCCCGTGTTTTCCTGGGACGCCTTCGGTGTCGCATACGCGTATTTCATCGCTTGCGTCGTGCTAGCCGGCCTGCTCTATATGTTCTTTCGCTGGCAGATCGTCCTCAACCCCGGCGCGATTACGCGTCGATATGCTGTCGCCGTTCAGCTGATCGGCCTGCTCTACGTGATTGCGTCGATCCTGGAGAATGCGATCTCCGGCAACGGCACGTCCAGCCTGCCGTATGAATCACTGCCGTTAATTGGATTTGTCATCATCGTCCATTATCTTGCGGACCGCGAAGAGCAACCGGCGGTCCTTATTTTTGCCTTTTCTCTGGTCATCGCGATCATGGCGGTCGGTTTCGTGGCCTTGAGCATGGGCTGGGTTGAAATCCGCCCCGGGCAATGGGTCATCGGGGCAGTCGGCGCCGGAATGGTCGGCTACACACTGGCCCAAACCACCCGGACAAAGAAGTCGTACATCAGCAGGGCCGCGGTCGAGCGCAAAGTCTCGATGAAACGCGCTATCCCCGGTGTGCGTGCGTGGTTATCGGTGGAACAGTGGGTGGCACTTGCGGTGGCCAGCCTGGTGGTCGCCGCGGTCACGCAGACGCTGGCCGGCAGATCCCTGCTGTCGGTGCCCGCGAGCAGAATTTTCTATCACATGGTCGTACTGCTCGGGGGGACGCTGATTATCGGACTGCTCTACTCCGGCCTGCATTGGCTGCTGAGCCGACGATCAGCTGGCGAGCTGGCCTGGGTTCTGTGGATGGTCTGGATACTGATCGCTTTCGCGTCCACATACGGCATGTTTCTGGTCGGCCGTTCGGTCTGAATCGAATCAGTCGCCGCGCCGTCGGCGATTCCTGTCGTAGTACTCCCGGATAGCGCTGTCGAGCGACGTGCAAGCCTCGTCGACACCGCGTGTCTGCGCCAGGACGAACAGAGCGTCCTGCAGGTCATCCGGAAAGTCAGCTATAGACATTGCGAACTCCTGCACACCGTCACCGGACAGATGGGCAGCGGAGTCGTTGGGCCGCAGCAGCAGCAGCGGATCCTTGAGGACCAGGGCTTTCCAGACCTCGTAAGGGTCCCAGCGCACGCGGGTGTCAGCAGGTTTCTCGCTCATCGTATAACGTGATTTGACCGTGTCAGACTCTATTCTTAGTCGATTTTCGCCACAGTGCCGTGAAGAGTCTCGCACTTTCGACAGCCGGTGAACCAGAAGCCCCGGGGACCGTGCGGCCCCCGGGCGCGATCGGATCCTGCATCCGGGGTCAGGGCATGATCACCGGAGTATCACCGCAATCGTCGCCGGAACCGCCCGACGCGCCATTGCCCGGATCATCATCGCCGGGATCATCTGCACCGGGTCGCGTAAAGTGGACGCCGGCCTGAAACGTCCCGCTGCGCTCGGTACCCCAGGCCGTTATGGCCTCGTACTCCACGTCGCCGTCGAGACCAAGCGCATTCCCAAGATCCGGTTCACGGGAGAAGGCCGCAAGTACCCAGTCATTCTCACCACCGGAAGACCCGAGAACCTGATAGTTAACCCAGCCCGGGATAACTCCGTATATCAGCGTGGCACCTGGATGATGCTCGTTGAAATGATCCAGCGCTTCGCGGACAAAAGCCATCGGACGGTTTTCCGGATCCGCGCAGGTGCCACACTCGATGGTGTAATCGATAGGGCTGAGCGGATCGGACAACGCGAGTGGGGCTGCTCCCTCGAGAAAGAGCATCAATAGGGCATAAAGCCAGACTTTCCTTTGTTTGGATTCCATGGCAGAACCTCCTTGTTCTGTCGGGTTGTTGTATCAGCAGTGGCTGGCCCTGGCGGAATCCACCTGGACATCCACTAATGGTCTAATACTACCATATATGGCATACTTGGCAAGATTCCAAATGAGCCCACTGTCTGAGGATTCCCGATGTTCCGATCCGTACTCATCGCTCTGATTCTTGGTCTGGCAGCCGTAGCAACAACGCTGAGCACTGTCGGATTTTTTGGATGGCAACCGGATGCAGCAGCAAACTCTCAACGCAGTCCGAATGAAGAAAGCAGTGACACCCTGTCGCAACAGCTGCAGCAGTTCAGCGCACTGCTCCGGTCGGTTGCAAAGGATGGGGCAACAAGCGACCAGTCAACTCCGGTGTCACAAGGCAGAGTCCCGACTGACGACCATGTAAAGAGGGATAACCATTGGGGAAATACGACCGAGACCACCCTGCCCGATGGCCGTAAAGCACGAGTTGACCGTATTACCGGCGAGATTGTCAGTTGGGATGCCAGAACGCCGGAAGAAGCAAAGCGCTTTGGCTTCGACTTCGATTTTCGGCGCAGCGACTATGCCACGTATGGTCTTGTTACTCTCGAGCAACTCGCTGACGGCGGCGATTACATCGCGATGATGTATGTTGCAGAAGTTCGCGCTCGGGAACGAGATTATGACGCGGCCAAGCGTCTGTGGCTAACGTCGGCAACGATTTCGGGCCAGACCCGGGGGCTCGCCAACGCTGCGGCTCATTTCTTCTCCCGACGCAACTACTACGACAGCCTGGTGTTTTCTGAACTGGCCGTCCGCCTGGGCGATAACCTGACCTATAACTTTGGCGCGTCGGCCAAAAGACTGATGTCGCAGGAAGACGTCGAGGCAGCAGAGCAAGACGCTGATCGGATTTTTAAATCGATGCTGACGGGACGCCGTTTGCGTATCGGTGAGGGGTTCTGAACTTTTTTTAGTTACATCATGAGACGATCACAGGAAGCATGACCATGTTGCCTTTTAATATTCGGTTTCTGGTAACAGCCGGTGTAACCGGCATCTACAGTTGGGCCGCAGCTTTGGCACTAAAACTGTCCCTGAATTCGGGCCTACCGGACTGGAGCCAGAAAATCACCTTGCTGGTTTTGCTGCCTGGTTTTCTCATCGCACCATTTCTTGCCTGGCGATGGATCTCCCGGCAACGCTATGGCCCACACGATGGTCCAACCGATGCGAAAGATCCCCTGAGAGGCTAGATTGCGGCTCAGCGAATAACGTTGTTGACGCCGGAAGAGGACGGTCGCGGCGCAGGGAGCGACGTTGACACAGACCGTATCGGTAACCTGCCGGATCCGGACCGGGACATACCGGTCAGCGGTGAACTGGTGCGCGACCGGCTGCTGTAGCTGGTCGCGGAACGACGACTGGGGTCTGCCGGGGCTATGTCACCGTCTTCGCCCAGCCGCGGAGTGCGGGGGTTATCGTCGGGTTCCGAAGTTTCCGGTGGCTCATGCGGAACCACCTCCGCGGGGGGCGGAGGATAGTACACCGGCGGGTGATAAGCACCGTGCATACCCCCAGCAGCTCCATAGAAAGGCATGGAAGGGCTGTAGTTGGCGCCGTCATCAAATAAACCGGCGCCCTGCGCGGGCAGGGCAGTGCCGGCCGTTTGGGTACTGTAGCCGTAAGGCAGGAGACCCAGATCGTCTACCGGGCCTGCAAACGGATTCTGGGCACAGCCGACCGCAAACGCCGCTGCCAGAAGCGCCAGCGCTGCAATCATGCGCTGCAATCCGGGTTGTCGCTCAGTTGACTTCATGACAGCAGGTCCGGAGCCTCTCTGGTCCCTGCAGACAATGGTACGATGAAACTGATCGGCACCTGTAGTATTACAGAACGAATATGTAAAATGCCCCGCTGGCCGTCGCTGTCGCTACGACGTCCCGCCCACGGTCAGGCTGTCAATGCGCAGCGTCGGCTGACCCACACCGACGGGTATCGTTTGTCCTTCCTTGCCGCAAACACCGACACCTGTATCGAGTTTGAGATCGTTACCGACCATCGAAACCCGCGTCAGCACGTCCGGGCCGTTTCCAATTAGAGTTGCACCTTTTACGGGACGGGTAATGCGACCTTTTTCGATCAAATAGGCCTCACTGGTTGTAAAAACAAACTTGCCCGAAGTGATATCGACCTGGCCGCCGCCAAAATGACTCGCGTACAGGCCGCGGTCCACGGAACGGATGATCTCCTCCGGGTCGTGCGGACCGGGGAGCATATAAGTATTGGTCATTCTTGGCATGGGCAGATGGGCGAAGGACTCACGGCGGCCGTTGCCCGTGGGCGCCATGCCCATAAGTCGGGCATTGAGCTTGTCCTGCATATAGCCTTTGAGAATTCCGTGCTCGATCAGTGTCGTGCAACTTGTTGGTGTGCCTTCGTCATCAATATTCAGCGATCCCCGTCTTGCATCGATGGTGCCATCGTCAACCACAGTACAAAGCTCTGACGCCACCTTTTCTCCGAGCCGGCCACTGAAAGCAGAAGTCTGTTTACGATTGAAGTCACCTTCCAGACCGTGACCGACAGCCTCGTGCAACAAGACCCCGGGCCACCCCGGGCCGAGTACGACTATCATGTTGCCGGCCGGCGACGGGTCGGCATCGAGATTGACCAGGGCTTGTCGTACGGCTTCCCGTGCATACTCGAGCGCCTTGGCGTCTTCAACAAAGTACTCGTAGCCTACGCGTCCACCACCGCCGGCAAATCCTTGTTCGCGCCGGCCATCCTGCTCGGCAATAACGGACACGTTGAGTCGAACAAGCGGTCGAATATCGGCGCTGAATGTGCCGTCTGCGGCTGCGATCAGGATGACTTCGTGAACTCCGGACAGATTCACGACTACTTCCTGCACACGGCTGTCGATACGGCGCGCTTCGGCATCAACCGTTTCCAGCAGGGCGACTTTCTTGTCATCGTCCAGTGATTCCACCGGATCAATCGGTTGATAAAGCTCGTGACCATCCGACCTGCGCCAGGCCTGCAGTTGCCCGTGGCTTCCGCGGCGCGCGATAGCACGCGCCGCTCGAGACGCGTGCTCAAGCGCGGGCAGCGCGATCTCGTCGGAGTATGCGAATCCGGTTTTTTCGCCGCTGATCGCCCGCACACCCACGCCTTGTTCAATGCTGTGGGTACCTTCCTTTACAATCCGGTCTTCAAGTGACCAGGATTCATGCCGGCTGAATTGAAAGTACAGCTCCGCGTCATCGATTGCGTGACCCATGATGCGGCCCAGCACGCCGGACAGGTGGTGCTCATCGAGACCGGCACGATCAAGTATCCGATTGCGCGCTATTTCGATATTTTTGTCAGTCATGGATTCTGATGCTTCCGAGGCCCGTTTGCCTGTACCGCTTTATCAGTTCAACCGCCGGTGTTCGAGCACCGGAAAATCCTGCCGCAGCTGCTCTTGCCTGGTTCGGTCTATGTCGGCCGCGATGTAACCCAGGCCGGTCTGCAGCCTTTTGACGATGTTGCCCCACGGGTCGACAATCATACTGTCTCCCCATGTAGTGCGCCCGCCTGGATGCTGCCCGACCTGGCAAGCAGCGATAATATAACTCAGATTCTCAATTGCCCGGGCGCGAACGAGGACCTCCCAGTGCGCTTCACCGGTGGTCACGGTAAACGCGGATGGTAAAGCAAATGCAGTGACGCCTCTGTCAGCCATCGCACCGAACAGATTCGGAAATCTCACGTCATAGCATACCGTCAATCCCAGCGGGCCTGCCGGCGAGTCGGCGATGACAATGTCGTTACCGGGCTCGATATATTGTGACTCGCAATAGCGTTCCGATCCGCCGGATACGGACACGTCAAAAAGGTGCATCTTATCGTACCGGCCAGTCAGTGCGCCGGTCCCCGCATATACCAGACACGCCGCACGTACGCGATCTCCGGTTCCGGTTTTCAGCGGTAATGTACCTCCAACCAGACAGCAATCGAGATCGCGTGCCATCGCGGACAGGAATTCCTGAACCGGGCCCCGGCCAGGCTCTTCAGCAACACGCAGCCGGTCAGCATCCCGTTCCGGCATCAGGGCAAAGTTTTCCGGCAATACGATCAGTGTGGCACCGGCGGCTGCTGCTGCACCGACCAGCTCAGCGGCTTGTTGCAAGTTGGCATCGACGTCAGCGCCTGATGTCATCTGAATTGCAGCGACTTGACTCATCGGCGGCCAGACCGAAAAAGCTGGGCCTGCCGACGCTCAGCGAAATGATGCCGGATCCGCAACATTTTCCGCGGCAGCCTGTGATGCGATAACGCGTTCGACGACCGGATCCTCCCAGCTCCCTGTCACGTGATAGTGCAATTGCATGAGCTCGCCGAGGGGCTCCTTCAGTATTTCGGTGATCAGGAACATAGCGGCACCTACGACCGGGCTGACCACAAGCGCAACACCCACCGGTAATGCATTGCCGACCTTGGCATAGACGACGGCGACCTGATCGTAGTCTTCCGCCGCCAGACCGATCCGGCCGACAATTCCGACGTTGGCGGCAGGGCCGATCAGAACCAGGTTCTCGGTATAGGCGTTGCCATCATTGATCTGGAAATCTCCTGAAATCGTATCGTAGCCAAACCCCTTGTCAAATACATCGCGAAAATCAAGGGACAGGCGACGCGGTAGGGCGGTGACACTGAGCAGGCCAAATATGCGTCCGGCGCCAGGCTCAACGTCCGTCATCTGCCCATTCTCCAGGCTTATTGATGCCGTACCGCTGGCATTTTTCAGAAAATCACTGCCGGGTGGGCCCGGCCACGATATGTCAAACATCGCCGTGCCTTTATCGCCGGTTACCGATCCGGCATAACCCAGGTATCGCGACGTCGCCTGCACGTCGGTGCTGTCCAGGCCAAGCGTCAGTGCAGATTGATGTTGTCCGGCTGTCAGCGTCCACTCGCCATCGCCCCGGGTAGTAAAAGACGGGGACTCGGTTTCAAAATGCTGAAGTTTGATGCCTTGCGGCACACGGACCAGCGAAGCCTGCAGAACACCGAAACCACGGTCACCGAGAGCAAAATCAGCAGCCGTGACTTCCATCGCGGGCAGTTCTGCCGGATCCAGCGGCTCGCCCCGTGCTTCGTCTTCCTCGGGCAACTTTAGTAACAGGCGTTCAAAATTCGCGACGATGGGAGCGTTGCCGGTCAAATCAAATGGTACGAATAAGGACCCGGCAATCGGCTCGCTGTCTATCTGTACCAGCCATTCACGATCATTGTGATTCAGTTGAAAACGGGCATCAGCCAGACGCTGCCGGTAAAAGTCAAAGGCATCGACCGATAGGTCAATCGATGTCAGAAACTCTGACAGATGCCGGCCGGAGGGCGAGTCTGATCCGAGTTCCAGCCAGCGGTCGAGATCGAGTTCGGCGACCCGGCCAACGAGCGCCAGACCGTCTGTAATCGGCAGATCAGGCGCTGGGGCGTTGACTGCTACTGTGCCACGTCGAAATCTCCAGCCCTCGTCGTTCAGATCCAGCGCCATCCGACCGGTGACCTCGTCTCCGTACGTCAAACCAAAATCGATGCCCTCGTATTCGATGAACACAAGATTCATTGCCAGTGGCCGCGCCTCCGTAATGTCCTTGGCCAGTGGTGCCGGCAGATCCACGGTAACGCCCCTCAGGTCAGACGTGACATCGATGCGAAACCGCTCACCGGATGCCGAGTCGCGGCGCGGAAACCGGACCCGCGCGTTCCAGTCCATTGCACCGTCGACACGTGCGCCAATCGGCAGATTGAGCGCATCCAGCGCACTATGAATTTCAGTCTTCCCGGCAACCGTCATGATGGTCGCTGTTCTTTGATTGTTGTCGTCCAGCACCGGAAACAGATCAATCGTTACCGGCCTTCCGAGCAATGTCGCCGCGATTTCCTGCCCGTCCAGACCAAGCGGCGACGCATTAAGGCGGCCGGCGACATTGACAAATTTGTGTCGTACACCGGTGAATCCAATAACACCTTCGACTATCTGAACGCCGACGCTGAAATCATTTTCGTGGTGCTTTCGCAACCGGATGCTCATTTCGGTTTCCACAAACCCGCGCCCCTGAGCCTCGAGATCGCCAAATCCACGACCAAGCTGGTCCATTAACGGGCTGACCTTGACGAATTCAACGATGCGATCCAGCGTACCGGACGCAGTCGCAGAAACAGTCATCGGACTTTCATACATATCTGAAATCTTGGCGACGGCGTACTCGACTTTCGTTCCCATCAGGTTTGCTGAATGAACCTGGGCTGTGAATTTGGAATTCTCGATTGTTACGTCGGCATCAACTTCTTTCAGGACCGGCCAGCCTGGAAAGTAGTCGACCGTAGCATCGCTGATGGCGAACCGCGCCAGCATCCTCGCTTCACCGGAATCGAACGGTCTGCGTTTCAGCGGTCCGTTAAACACAAACCGACCTGAACGGATTCTGCCATCCACGATACCGCTATCCAGCCAGGCAAGAACCTTGGGTGGTATGCGGCTCACAAGGTAGAGACTCAGGTGACTGAGATCGACGTCCGCAATGGTGGCCGCGACTTTGAGTGTCGGCGGACCGCCCTGACGAGAATAGGTGAATTCCGCCGCAGCAGAGATGTCGAGATCCGGGCTCTTGATCGAGATACCGGGAGTGGTCACGCTGACCTTTTCATCGGAAATGGCCCATTCGATTGCGCCGGCAACTCGCCGCAGTTGTACTTCATTTCGAAATGCCTTCGGTAACGAGAAACTCAGATCGGTGGTATCAAGTTGCAAACGACCGCCGCTGTCGTCGAATTTCAGATGGGCAGTAACGCCCTGTGCCTGCGGCAACTCGGCCGGTGTCGAGAATCCCAGTCCTGCCACATCCACCTCGCCGTCATACTGAAGCGGCTGGTGTTCCCCGGGAGTGCTGAAGCTAGCTGACAAACCGCGGAGTTCTCCGGCCAGCGTTATAGAAGCGGGATCGGGAAATCCGTCCGGAACCGGAATCAGCGCCAGAAACTGGTTCAGTTCGTCGAATCGCAGATAGCTCGCATTGCCGCTGATCGTCGTAACGGAACTTTCCGCGGACTTCAAGTATTCGACCTCGAACTGCGACGCAGGCCAGACATCCCCGTCACCGGCCATCTGCAAATCCCGTCCCGACAGCCGCCAGCCCGACTCGATACGATCCAGCTGCAAGGTGGCGGCGAAATAGGACAACGCAACATCGACATCGGGCCTGTCATCGCTCACGGATATCCTGCCGCTCAGATTCCTCAACTCTGTGGTGACGGATGCCTGCGTCAGGCGGCCACCCTCCATCGCCAGCCAGATCGAGGTATCACCTGTGACGGTAACGGCCGGGAGATTAACCGGCAGCAACTGACGCCAGCCCGCAAAATCGAGTTCTTCGCCCTCGACCAGCAATTGCCAGTCGATGGACTCAGGATCGGTGAGATCGCCCTGGGCGCGGGCGGAGAGTTCGATGTCGGCGCCCAGCGCCGGCGGCAGCCCGATCTGACCTTCGAGCTCGAGAGAATCACCATGGTATCGAACCAGCAGCGTGACTTCGTCAAAGGTCCAGGGTCCGAGACCCCGGGTCTGATCTTCGTAGCGGATGCGGGCATCGCGCAGTTCAAAGGTACCTTTCGGAATGACATCCAGCGCTGAACCACCGGCCGTGGTTATCTCCGACTCCCTGGACTCGAAACCCTGTATACGGTACCTACCGTCTTTCGATCGATACAAATCGATTTGTGCACCCGTCAGCTCCACCCAGCCAGCCTGCAGCTGGCGCTCACGGATCAGGCCAAACAGGTTGATACCGACACTACCGGTCTCGGCACGAATCAGGACCCGTGATTCATCTGGTGCGAGTACCCTGGCGTCTGAAAAGAACAGCTCGGGCCCTTTTAGCCGCCAGCGGGCATCGATCTTGCCGATCCGGACCGGCAGGCCAATCGCGTCGCTGGCCCAGGCCTGCAACTGCCCGTGATACTCCGGCACCAGTGGGAGCGTAAGACGGAACACGCCAAGTGCCACCGCCAACAAAATGACCACGGACGCAAACATCGTTGCGATCCAGCGCCAGATTCTCTTACCCAGTGATGCCATTGGCGGTGCTCGTGAGCCTCAATAATCGCCCCGAATCAGATGTGCGCACAACGAAACGTTCACATTAATACCACGTCGTACTGACCGTCCGAATACAGACCCTCGGACTGCAGGCGTATCGTCTTGCCGGTAGTCTCCCCGAGTTCCGCGAGGCTAGAGGACTCCTCGTCAAGCAGGAGTTCCACCACTTCCGGGTGCGCGAGTACCATGAGTTCCGAGAAATCGAATTGCCGTGACTGCCGCAGAATCTCCCTGAATATCTCGTAGCAGACCGTTTCCGGTGTTTTTACAGTGCCACTGCCGCTGCACGTCGGGCATGGTGTGCACATGATGTTCTCGAGACTCTCGCGGGTCCGTTTGCGGGTCATTTCAACCAAGCCAAGCGGTGACAGATGAGTTATATGGGATTTGGCGTGGTCGCGCGCCAGGTGCTTCTCCAGCGACTGCAAAACCTGATCGCGATGGGATTCGTCGTCCATGTCGATGAAATCGATGATAATGATGCCGCCGAGATTGCGTAGCCTGAGCTGGCGGGCAATTGTCAGTGCTGCTTCCAAATTCGTTTTGTAAATCGTTTCCTCCAGATTTCTGTGTCCGACATATGCACCGGTGTTGACATCGATCGTTGTCATCGCTTCCGTCTGATCGATAATGACATGGCCCCCGGATTTGAGAGGCACTTTGCGTTCCATAGCCTTCTGAATATCATCCTCAATGTTGCACAGGTCAAAAATCGGTCGGTCGCCCGCATAAAGTTCGATTTTCGGCTTCAGTTCCGGGACGAAAATCGCTGCGAAATTCTGCATGCGCTCAAATGCCGGTTTGCTGTCGACACGAACGCGCTCCATTTCGCTGCCGAACAGGTCCCGCAGAATTCGCACCGGCAGCGGCAGGTCCTCGTGGACCATGTTGCCTGGTGATGTGCTGCGCTGGTCCTTTTCGACCACCTCCCAGAGCTTTTTCAGAAACATCATGTCGGCCCGAACCGCCTCCATCTCCGCCCCTTCTGCTGCGGTACGAACGATATAGCCGCCTTTTTTGTCGGCACCGGAGAAATCACTGACCAGTGCTCTTAGGCGATCGCGTTCAGTTTCGTTTTCGATTCGGACAGAAACCCCGATTCCGGTTCCGCCCGGCATATATACGAGGTACCGTGACGGGATAGTTATGCAGGTGGTAAGTCGCGCACCTTTGCTGCCGAGGGGATCCTTGAGCACCTGCACGAGAATTTCCCCGCCTTCCGTGACGAGGTTGCGGATGCTCACACTGTTTTTTCGTGCCGGCCCGTTGTCTTCGATAACAGGTCGTTCGATGTCGGATTCATGCAGGAAAGCCGTACGTTGCAGACCAATATCTATAAAGGCTGCCTGCATGCCGGGTAAGACGCGTGATACCTTGCCCCTGTAAATGTTGCCGATAAGACCCCTTTTGGTCGCGCGTTCCAGATAAACCTCTTGCACGATACCGTCATCGACGAGCGCGGCGCGCGTCTCACGGGATGTCACGTTGACCAGTATTTCCTGTTTCATTCGTCGTCAAAATCGACCTGTAAGACGTCGACACCCAGATCTCGTAGTAATTCTGCTGTCTCAAACAACGGCAAGCCCATTACCCCGGAATAGCTACCTTCCAGCCGGGTGATAAACGCGGCTGCCCGACCCTGGATGGCGTACGCCCCGGCTTTACCAGCCGGCTCACCGGACTGCCAATAACACTTCTGTTCCCGCTCCGTCAGCGGCCGCAACGTCACCCGGCTGGTGCTTAGTGCGGTACGTTCCCGCGTCCCGGCGACGCAGGCTACGCCGGTATGTACAAAATGTGTCCGGCCCGACAGTTGATTGAGCTTGTCCAGCGCGTCGGCTCTATTGCGCGGCTTACCCAGGACGGTGTCATCGAGCGTAACAACCGTATCGGCAGCCAGTACGACTGCACCTGCATGGTGACTGGCGGCCACGCGGGCTTTAGCAATTCCCAGCCGAATCGCCATCGCATCCGGCGGTTCACCGCGCTCGCGCGACTCGTCGATCTGCACGGGGTGAACTGAATAGGATACCCCGATTTGCTCCAAAAGCTGCTGCCGGCGCGGCGACCCCGACGCCAGCACGATAACTCGTTGATTCATATAGAGAGTGTCGCTCGCGGCCGCCCCATGTTCAAGGCGTGATCCGTGCCCGGTCAATTATCCGCCAGCATTCCTTAATATGGCCTGAAGCCGCGGCGACATGGAAAATACGTTCGGCCGTTACTGGTGGGGCATGGCCTACCGAGTAACCAGTTACGAATGCGAACCCCCTGGTTCGTCACTTGTCACTGCGACCGCGCAACGCACGATGATACGGGTGCCCCGTCAGCACGGTCCAGGCGCGGTACAACTGTTCGGTTACCACGATTCGGACTAAGGCATGCGGTAGCGTCAGCGGAGAAAGTGACCAGACAAAATCCGCCCCGGCGATACATTGTTCCGCCAGTCCGTCCGGGCCGCCCACGAGCAACGCGACATCGCGCCCGTCTCTGTGCCAGGACTCGAGGACGTTGGCCAGTTCGGCGGTGCTCAGCAATGTGCCATTCTCATCCAGCGCGACAATTCGCTCACCGTCACGAACAGCTTCCAGCATGCGACGACCTTCCTGTTCGACGGCCCGCTTGGGATTCGACTTCTTGCTCCGGATACCGAGAGAAATTTCTACAAGTTCGAGGGAGAGGTTCCTGGGAAAACGTCGCGAGTAGTCTGCAAATCCGTCGGCTACCCATGCCGGAACGCGCCTGCCGGCGGCTATCAGGCGAATACGCATCGGCTCAGTCGATTACCTGCGCACCTTTCGGTTCACTCATTCTCCACAGTTTTTCCAATTGATAGAAATCGCGGACTCTCGGCAACATGACATGGACCACGACATCGTGCAGATCGACGAGAACCCATTCGCATTCGCGATCACCTTCGATTCCAAGTGGCTGTTCACCGAGATTTTTTGCAGTTTCAACTATTTTTTCCGCCAGTGATTTAACATGTCGATCGGATGTACCGCTGCCCAGGATCATATAGTCGGTTATTGTGGTCAGGGATCTGACATCCATGACGATTATGTTTTGCGCCTTCGATTCGTCCAATACATTGACGACGATGTCTTTTAACTGATCTGATTTCAGCAAAATATTTACGCCTCCTTTGAATAACACTCGGAATCCAGAATAACTTTTCGTACGCCATCCGGCATCAGAAACCGGGGATCGCCACCGGATCGCACAGCGTGCCTGATTTCGGTCGATGAGATTTCCAGCTGTGTTACTGCCCGGACAAAAATCCGGCCGGCTCTCGATTCGTGCAGATCGTCGACGGTATCGGTCCCCCGGTCGGCGAGCAATTCACCCAGCGGACCCATATGCGGCGCACGCCATCCGGGTCGATGTGCAACCACAACGTGTGCCAATTGCAGTAACTCACGCCACTGGTACCACTTTGGCAATCCGAGGAATGCGTCCATGCCGACAATCAGGCACAAGGACCGGTGCGGATATTCGGATCGCAAATCGATCAACGTATCCACCGAGTATGAAGGACCTTCACGTTGCATTTCGCGATCGTCGACCAGAAATCCTGGCTGGCCCTCGGTCGCTGCCTTGACCATCGCCAGCCTGAGTTCCCCGTTCGCAATCGACTGTTCACGGTGCGGAGGCTGTCCGCAGGGCATGAAGCGAACCTCGCCGAGGCGGAGTGTTTCATGTAATTCAAATGCCGTGCGCAGATGCCCGTAGTGAATGGGATCAAACGTACCACCGAAAATACCGATCGGGTTCATTCGGCTAGGACACCCACCGTGTACAGTACGTTCCCGGTCTCATGCCATCGCCCGCGCCGACCTGTCGGAAGACCGGTCCCCGCCCAGTTTTCGCAGCAGCTCGATTAGACAGCCCCATTGACTGCCGCGCCGCCTGCCCTTGATAACGAGGTCTGTCGTTGCGCAATCCAGCAACAGTGCCTGCAGATCGCGCGTCCGGTGGCGTTTCAACCCACGCTGGAGCAGCTCCCGGCGACTGAACCACACCCTGAGCTGTTTCGTCGCCGTATCCAGCGAAGCTCCCTGTTCCATCGCCCAGGCCAGACGCGCCAAGGTACGCACCTCTCGCGTAATCGCCCACAACACCAGCGGAGGCGGCACGCCTTCCGACGTTAGTCCGTCAACAATCCGCATCGCGCGAGCGACGTCACCAACCAGCGCTGCATCAACCATCTGAAAAATATCGAATCGCGCGCTATCCGCCACCGCTTCGCGGACGGCATGACCGTCGATCGGACCGCGGCCGGCGATAAGCTCGAGCTTTAAGATTTCCTGGTTTGCGGCCAGAAGGTTGCCTTCAACCCGGTCGGCCAGCAGGGCAGCCGCATCACCGCGTGGTTCGAGACCGCGCTGGTGCATCCTGTCCGTGATCCAGGCGGGCAGTTTCTCCGGCGGCACCGGCCGCGCGTGCACATGGACCCCGGTTTTCTCGATGGTTTTCACCCATTTCGACCTGAGCTGGGCGCTCTCCAGTTTGCCGGTTATAACCAGCAGAATTACGCCATCAGGCGGGTCAGCAGCATACTCAACGAGAGCACGGGAACCTTCGACTCCCGGTTTACCTGACGTCAGGCGCACCTCCAGCAGTTTTTTTTCCGCGAAAAGTGACAGATTGTCACGGCCGGCTGCCAACCGGGCCCAGTCAAACCCGGGCTCGACGAACAGCGTCTCCCGTTCCTCAAAACCGGCCGCACGTGTGGCCGCGCGAATTGCGTCGGCCGCCTCCGCAACCAGCAAGGGCTCAGCGCCGGAGATCAGGTACAGGGGGTCTGGTGAACGGGACAGGCGTGGTCCGAGTCTTTCCGCGTCGAGCTTCACGTATTGTGCTTGGAGTGACTCAAGGCGCCCATCATAACTGTCCGAGCGACCAGCGACTAGACGATGATCGGTCCAGCGAGCCCGAGGTCGGGTCCGGGGCTGAAAAATCAGCCTGAGCTCAGGCGACTTTCATCGAAAGTGGCAAGCCGGCGGGTAATCGTGCGCACGAGATCGTCCGCTATGGCTTCGTGCAGGTCTTGTTCCTGTTGTCGCATGCCGAGGACCTCGTTCTTATTAAAAGTATAGGTGTGGCGGCGCGTCAGAGTCTCGGAGGGCAGGACGCTCTTGCCGTTGACGCGGAGTTCGTACGTCACGGTGTAGAAAACTTCATATTCCAGCGGTTCGTTTTCCGACGATACAGTGAGTATCCGTTGCCCGGAATGATCCCGGTGAATTACGAGCACTGCCGTTGCGTCGTCCGGATTTTGCGTCACCTGGACACCGCTGCTCTTCAATGACCTGTTCAGCCCACGCACCACGTCCGTATAGGCATCCGGCGCCTGAACATAAGTGACGGCCATCACATTGGGAAGATCCGCCGATCCCTGCAACTGAAAGCCGCAACCATCCAGCAGACATGCCCAAAGCACGGCAACTGCAATAATGTGTCTTCCCTGTCTCACATCGGCTACCGAATCAAACGACGAGGTTCACAAGTTTCCCCGGGATAACGATAACTTTTCGAATGGGTTTATCGCTGACAAATCGTTGCACGTTGTTGTCGGCGAGAGCAGCCTCGCGCACCGTGTTCTTGTCCGCTCCCGCGGCCACCGATACGCGTCCTCGCAACTTGCCGTTGACCTGGACGACGATTTCAACAACATCCTGCTGTATCGCCTCCTCACTGGCCGTCGGCCAGTGCTCATCAACGACTGCGGTTTCCCCGCCAAGGGCCTGCCACATGACATGAGAACAGTGCGGAATAATCGGCGACAGGAGCAGAACGATCGTTTCCAGCGCTTCTTGCCGCACAACACGAGCGGCAGCCGACGCATCGTCGAATTTTGTCAGCGCATTGCACATTTCCATGACTGCGGCGATCGCGGTATTGAAAGTATATCGCCGGCCAAAGTCATCACTTACTTTCACAATGGTTCTGTGAACGAGACGGCGCATCTTCTGTTGTTCCTCGTTGAATTCCAACTTGCCCGATTCCGGCACCGCGCCTTCCGCAACATGCGCATAGACCGATCTCCACAATCGTCTTAAGAATCGCGAGGCACCTTCAACACCCTGTTCAGACCATTCCAGCGACTTCTCCGGTGGCGAATTGGACACTACAAATAGCCGCACCGTATCAGCGCCGTACTTGTCAATCATTTCCTGCGGGTCGACCGTATTGCCGTGAGACTTGGACATTTTCATGCCGTCTTTGAGCACCATTCCCTGGGTGAGTAGGTTGGTAAATGGTTCACCGTCCCGGACGAGACCGAAATCACGCATGACCTTCTGCCAGAAGCGTGCATAAAGCAGATGGAGAATCGCATGCTCAATGCCACCAATATATTGGTTGACCGGCATCCAGTAATCCGCACGCGCGTCCGTCATCGACTCGTCGTTGTCCGGACAGGCGTACCGGATGAAATACCAGGATGACTCGACAAAAGTGTCAAAGGTGTCTGTCTCACGCCGTGCCGGTTTGCCGCACTTCGGGCAATCGACATTGATAAAGTCCGGCATGTCCCGCAGCGGTGATCCCGTCCCCGTGATCTCAACGTCCTCGGGCAGTACGACGGGCAACTGATCCTCTGGGACGGGCACAGCGTCACAGTCGTCACAGTAAATTATCGGGATCGGCGCACCCCAGTATCGCTGGCGTGAAACTCCCCAGTCGCGAAGCCGGTAGTTGATACGCCGGCTACCCCGCCCCTGAGATTCGAATCGTTCAGCTAGTTTGTCGAAGGCCTCGCTTGACGTCAGCCCATCGAATTCGCCGGAATTGATCAGGCGACCGTAGATAACCTCGGCCCCTTCTGAAACATCCACTGGGCCGCCTTGTTCGGGTTCTATGACAGGTACGATATCGAGACCGTACCTTGTCGCAAAATCCCAGTCCCGCTGATCATGACCGGGCACCCCCATTACGGCGCCGGTGCCATAGCTCAGCAAAACAAAGTTCGCAACAAAAATCGGAATCCGGTCACCGGTAATCGGGTGGATTGCCGAAATTCCGAGTGGTTTGCCCGTTTTCTCCATGGTCTCGATCGCGGCTTCCGCTGTCACGGAAACCTGGCACCCTCGCACGAACTCCGCGATCTCGGGCTTGGTTTCGGCAACTTCAAGCGTCAGTGGATGCTCGGCCGCGACCGCCATATAGGTTGCGCCCATGAGTGTGTCCGGCCGTGTGGTGAATACGATCAGCGGATCGCGGTTACCCTCGACGTCGAACTGTATGTCAATGCCCTCCGAGCGTCCGATCCAGTTGCGTTGCATCGTGCGTACCGAATCCGGCCAGCCACCCATGCGATCGAGCTCATCCAGCAGGTCATCCGAATAAGCCGTGATCTTCATGAACCACTGGGGAATCTCGCGCCGCTCTACGGGTGCACCGGACCGCCAGCCCCTGCCGTCGATGACCTGCTCGTTGGCCAGCACTGTCTGGTCAACCGGGTCCCAGTTCACGATTGCGTTCTTGCGATAGACCAGGCCTTTTTCAAACATGCGGGTAAACAACCACTGTTCCCAGCGGTAGTATTCCGGGTCGCACGTCACTACCTCACGCGACCAGTCGTAACCGTAACCGAGACGCCGAAATTGCTCCCGTATCAGTTCCATGTTTTCGCGGGTCCACTTGGCGGGCGGCACCTTGTTCTTTATCGCGGCGTTTTCGGCCGGCATTCCGAACGCATCAAAACCGATCGGCTGCAGCACGTTCCGGCCCAGCATCCTGTGGTAACGGCAGATGACGTCACCGATGGTGTAATTGCGGACATGGCCCATGTGCAGACGACCGCTGGGATACGGAAACATGCACAGGCAGTAGTATTTGTCCCGGTCGGGATCCTCTGATACCTGAAAGGTTGCCTGTTGCTGCCAGTATTCCTGGACGGCCGGCTCAATCAGCTCCGGTTTGTAATGCTCATCCATTGACGCCGCGATACCCTTCAGTCCTTGCGACCAGAAGGATACAGCAGAGGTCTGTCGGGGAACACTGTCAGTTCCGGCGTGTCAGCACACCCGCGAGGAGCATGATGCCGGCCGCGATCACGATCAGCCAGTTGCCGTAGCGAACATACGGTGTGGTCCCGGTGTGCGGCTCGACTTCGCCGGACAGAATATGAGTCTGAAACTGCGGGGACGTCTGCTCCAGCGTACCCCGCGGGCCAATAATTGCGGTGATCCCATTGTTCGTCGCCCTGAGCAGGTAGCGCCCGGTTTCCAGCGCACGCATGCGTGCGATTTCGAGGTGTTGATGCGGAGCGATCGATTCCCCGAACCAGGCGTCGTTGCTGACATTGACCAGCAGCGTTGCACCGGGTAGAAATCCGATCTGCTCGGCACCGAAAATATCCTCGTAGCAGATGCTGGGTGCAATCTTCTGGCCGGCGGCAAACAACAAAGACTGGTCTTTACCGCCTGCCGTAAAATCAGTGTACGGCAGGTTCATGAGTTTCATGCGTTCGCGTACAAAGTCCGGCACGGGAAAATATTCACCGAAAGGAACGAGATGGCGTTTGGCATAAATCCCCGGTTCGGGCCCCAACACCACCAGGGTGTTTTTCAGTTGCCCGTTAGCCGGGTCTCTCATGATCAGCCCCGTCATTACCTCGCTGTCATTACGCGCCGCATCGGCGCCGACCTGATTCAGATAATCACTGGCCTGATGCATTAACACCGGAATGGCGGCCTCCGGCCACACCACGAGATCACTGTCGTAACTCAGACGAGTAAGGTCCCGGTAGAGATCCAGCGTCGGTTGCCGTTGCTCGGGCAGCCATTTCAGATCCTGCGACACGCCGCCCTGTATCAGGCTTACCCGCACACGTTCCCCGGTCGGGTCGGTCCAGGTGATCAGGCCGAGCAACCCGGAACCCAGCCACAGAAACATCACCACTGCTGCCGCAATGACCCTGCTGACGCGCCGGCCGGCGATCAGTGCGCACAGGGCGCCCGCGGTCAGCGCCACACCCCAGCTCAGTCCGAATACACCGGTAATCGGCGCCAGACCGGCAAGCGGCCCGTCGATCTGGCTATAGCCCAGGCTCAGCCAGGGGAACCCGCTGAAGGCCCAGCCCCTTACCCACTCCAACAGGACCCAGGTACCGGGCAATACGATCAACCAGCGGCACCAGTCGGGGCCGGCAGCCCAGCGCCGGGCGACATATCCGGTAAGCGCAACATATCCCGCCAGGATCGCTACCAGCGTCAGCATCAGAAAACCGGCCAGTATGGCCGGTGCCTTGCCAAAGGAATGCACACTGACATATGTCCAGTACGTGCCGGCGAGGAACATGCCGGCTCCGAAGAGAAACCCGCGCCGGGCCGCGCTTGCCGGTTTGCTGTCCTCCCAGAGCAGAAACAGAACTGCCAGCCCGACCGGAGCGACGAGGAAGTAACCAAAGGGTGCAAACGCGAGTGGCATGCTGGCGCCGGCGGGCAGCGCAATCTTGGCGCCGTGCTTCTCAAGAAGGCTTTGCCAGCGCATTGAACAGATGTCGCGCGGGAAGCGTTGTATCCGGCTCAGGCCTGGTCCTCCTGCCTGACCGAATAGTCGGCTCCGTCCGGCAGGCTGACTTCGAGCGAATCGATGCGACGACGATCGGCCTTGATGACTTTGAGAACGTAATCGTTGACGACTACCGACTCCCCGCGTCGTGGCAACCGTCCGAGTTCGTACATGACAAGTCCGCCGACGGTGTCGTATTCCTCGTCACTGAAATCGGTGCCAAAGTATTTATTGAAATCTTCAATTTTGGTCAATGCCAGTACCGTGTACGTGCCTCCGGTTTCCTGCTGGATGAATACCTCATCTTCGACATCGTGTTCGTCGTCGATCTCGCCGACGATCTGCTCAATGACATCCTCAATCGTCAACAGTCCGGCTACTCCGCCGTACTCATCCACGACAATAGCCATGTGATTGTGGCTGGCCCGAAATTCTTTCAGCAATATGTTGAGGCGTTTACTCTCCGGTATGAAGGCCGCTTCACGCATGCATTCACGTATGTCGAATGCATCGCTGCCGTTTTCTGCGAAGAATCTCAGCAGGTCTTTCGCAAACAGGATGCCGATGACTTCGTCACGATCATCGCCGATAACCGGAAACCGGGAATGCCCCGACTCAACGATAACCGGCAGCATGGCGTCCACGGGAATGTCACGGTTGATAACGACCATCTGCGAGCGGGGAATCATGATATCGCGTACTTGCTCGTTGGAAACGCTGAGCACACCTTCCAACATCGAGGTCTCATCGGGATCGAACAGCTTGCGCCGCTTGGCGGTCTTGAGTATTTCCAGAACGTCGCCCCGGTCTCTTGGTTCTATCGCGACGGCCTGCGCCAGTCGCTTGAACCAGTTTCTTTTGCCGGGACCGTTTCTACTGGGAGGTTGGTCGTCTGACATGGTGTGACTCTCGGTCAGTCTGCTCCTTTGTCTACAAGGCATAAGGATCGGAAAACCCGAGCCCTGCCAGTATAGCGGTTTCTTCAGTCTCCATTTCCCGGGCCTGGTTCTCAGTTTCGTGATCGAAACCCAAGAGATGTAAAGCGCCGTGCACCACCAAGTGAGCCCAGTGCGCCTTTGCTGGCCGGTTGCGGACCATCGCTTCTGATTTCACCACCGGTGCGCAGATGACAATGTCGCCCAGCAGCGCGCTCCCGACCGGGGCCGGAATCTCGGCGGGAAATGACAAAACGTTGGTCGCGTTGGTGTTGTTCCGAAAGCGTTTGTTCAGTGCAGCGCTTTCCGCCTCGTCGACGACACGGACCGTCAACTCTGTATCGGCCCGACGGCTGCCGATGGCGGCAGCAATCCAGTGCCGGATGTCACTGCCGGCCGGTATCTCGCCGCTGTCGGATTCGACCTGCACTTCAACTTCGAGCGGCATCAAAAACTCAACCCTCGCCCGAACCCTCGGTACTGAGACGTTCATAGGCCCGCACGATGCTCTGGACGAGCGGATGACGCACGACATCATGGGCAGTAAAAAAAGTGAAGCTCACTCCCTGCACGTCCTTTAGGACGTCAACGACGTGCCGCAAGCCGGATAGCTCGTCGCGCGGCAGATCCGTCTGCGTGATGTCGCCGTTGACGACGGTATTCGAGCCGAAACCGACCCGGGTCAGAAACATTTTCATCTGTTTTGCGGTAGTGTTTTGCGCTTCGTCCAGAATCACAAATGATTCATTGAGGCTGCGCCCGCGCATGAACGCGAGAGGCGCAACTTCTATGACATTGCGTTCCACCAGACGTGCCGTCCGCTCAAAACCAAGCATGTCGTAGAGCGCGTCATACATGGGTCGCAGGTATGGATCGACTTTCTGCGACATGTCTCCGGGCAAAAAGCCGAGACGTTCTCCCGCCTCGACTGCTGGTCGCACGAGCACTATCCTCCGTACCTCTTCCCGTTCCAGCGCCTCGACGGCGCAGGCAACTGCCAGATAAGTCTTGCCAGTACCAGCCGGGCCGATCCCGAAACTCAGGTCGCTGTCATGTATGTTTCTGAGATACAGATGCTGGTTCCGACCCCGGGCCCGGATAATCCCTCGTGGCGTCTTCACAACGGCTTCCGCATCTGTCAGTTCCGGAATATCCGCTGATGGCATACCCGCTTCCTGCAGACAGATGTGTATACGCTCCGGATTGAGCGTTTCGGATTGCGTAATTTGAAACAACTCCTGTATCACGGAAACACCGGCACGGGCCGCCTCAGGATGACCCAGGATTCGAAAGCGGTTGCCGCGGTTATTGATTTCAATACCGAGCCGGCGTTCGATCTGGCGCAAATGTTCGTCAAACTGACCGCACAGATTTGCCAGTCGACGATTGTCGGCGGGCTCGAGCAGCAGATCTTCGGCTTTCGGGGCAACACTCAAGATGACAGAAACTCTTATGCAGACACCGCGAGCGCCCGGTCACCGGTCGCGATCCGACCGCGCAGCGAGTTCGGAAGCGCCTCGGTAATAATGACATCGACAAACTGACCGATCAGCCGCGAGGTGCCGTCAAAATTAACCCAGCGATTATTCTCAGTCCGGCCTGCAAACTGCCGAGGATCCTTTTTGGATGGTCGTTCGACGAGTATTCGCTGTGTGGTGCCGATCATCGTCCCGCTGATCTCGCCCGCCATTTCGTCAACTCTGTTTTGCAGGCGGAGTAACCGCTGGCGTTTGACTTCGTTAGCCACGTCATCCATGTACGAAGCTGCCGGTGTACCCGGCCGGCGGCTGTAGATGAAACTGAACGATTGGTCGAAGCCGACGTCGTTTATCAGATCCATGGTCGCTTCGAAGTCGGACTCGGTCTCACCAGGAAATCCGACGATAAAATCCGACGACAGGCTGATATCCGGCCGGGCCTCTCGAAGTTTTCTGATTTTCTGTTTGTATTCCAGCGCAGTATAACCTCGTTTCATCATTGACAGTACACGATCCGAGCCGCTTTGAACCGGCAAATGAAGATAGTTCGCCAACTCCGGCACCATCGCATACGCACCGATCAGAGCATCGGTGAATTCCACGGGATGAGACGTCGTGAACCGGATCCGGTCGATGTCATCGATAACGGCTACATACTGTATTAGCGTCGCCAGATCACAAATAGTTCCTTCGTGCATTAGTCCCCGATAGGCATTGACATTCTGGCCCAGGAGGTTGATCTCTTTGACGCCTTGCCCGGCCAGCCCCACGATTTCCGCAATGACATCGTCAAACGGTCGGCTGAATTCCTCACCCCGGGTGTATGGCACAACACAGAAGCTGCAGTATTTGCTACAGCCCTCCATGATTGAAACAAATGCAGTGGGTCCAGACGCCCTTGGCTCCGGCAGGCAATCAAACTTTTCGATTTCGGGAAAGCTGATGTCTACTACGGGATCGCCGGTTCGCTGCCGTTCGTCGATCATTGCCGGCAGTCTGTGCAGTGTTTGCGGTCCGAATACGAGATCTACAAATGGCGCTCGACGAATGATCGCCGCGCCCTCCTGGCTCGCAACGCAACCGCCCACACCAATGATCGTGTCAGGATTTCCGGCCTTGATCGCCCGGTACAAACCAAGTTGAGAAAACACTTTCTCCTGCGCCTTCTCGCGAATCGAGCAGGTGTTTAGCAGAATGACGTCCGCTTCCTCAGGGGTCCCGGTCAACTCGTAACCGTCTGCTTCAGCCAGTACGTCCGCCATTCTTGCCGAGTCGTACTGATTCATCTGACAGCCAAAGGTGCGGATATACAACTTGCGCGACATGAGTTTAAGGTACTATTTTTTAATGATTTTTTCTATGTGCCAACGTCAGCGTATGTAGCCGAGACTTTCCAGTTTGACAATAATTCGGTGCGCTGCATCGTCCGGCGTGATGTCCTGGGTATCGATCACCATTTCCGGATCCTCAGGTGCTTCGTACGGATCGGAGATGCCGGTGAACTCCTTGATCACCCCGGCGCGGGCCTTAGCGTATAGCCCCTTGCGATCGCGTTGCTCGCAGATCTCGAGTGGCGTCGCCACGTAGATTTCTACGAATCCGCCATAGGCATTGACCGTTTCGCGGACTGCCCGACGCGTGCCCGCATACGGGGCAATGGGCGCACAGATCGCGATGCCGCCGTTTTTCGTTATCTCGCTCGCAACAAACCCGATGCGCAAGATGTTGAGATCGCGATGCTCGCGTGAGAAACCCAATTCGCTGGACAGATTCTTGCGAACGATATCGCCGTCGAGCAGCGTCACTTTTCTGCCGCCCATTTCCAACAGTTTGACCATCAGCGCATTGGCGATGGTTGACTTTCCGGCACCGGAAAGCCCGGTAAAAAACACGGCAAACCCCTGCTCATGTCGCGGTGGATGCGTGCGTCGCAACTCGTCGATCACGTCCGGGTAGGAATACCACTCCGGAATCTCAATCCCTTCCTGCAGACGTCGGCGAAACTCAGTTCCCGAAACATTGAGTACGTGTTCGTCTTTGTTAACTTCATCCTCGGGAACGTATTGCGCACGGCTCTCCACGTAAACGACATTGCGAAACGGCACCATTTCAATGCCCAGTTCCTCTGCATTCTTCTGCATCAGCTCCTGTGCATCATAGGGTCCGTAGAACGGCTTGCCGCGGCTGTCGTTACCGGGCCCGGCATGGTCACGGCCGATAATGAAATGCGTGCAGCCATAGTTTTTCCTGATAATGGCGTGCCACAGCGCTTCGCGTGGACCAGCCATGCGCATGGCAAGCGGCAATAGGCTCAGGGCCGTGGTTTGTTCCGGGTACTGCTGTACCAGGTGTTCGTAACAACGGACTCGCGTGAAATGATCCACGTCGCCCGGCTTTGTCATGCCGACGACGGGATGGATCAGCAGATTGGCTTCGACCTGACGCGCGGCCCGGAAGGTCAGTTCCTGATGCGCCCGGTGCATCGGATTCCGAGTTTGAAAAGCCACGACCTTCTGCCAGCCCAGTTTTTCAAACCGCGCCCGGAGTTCCGCCGGCGTGTCTCGCAGATGCTTGAAGTCGTAATGCATCGGCGACTCGACACCCTGGAGTCGACCCCCGACATAGACGGGATCAGCAATGTCCTTCAGGTAATAGACACCCGGGTGTTTAACATCGTCGGTTCCGAATACGCCACGGGCCTCGGCTATCTTGTCCGGTGTGTAGATATCGGTAACATCCAGCGTGGCATTGAGCACACCTTCCGCATCACGCAATGCAATACGATCACCGACAGCGATCTGCCCCGCAAACGCCTCACTGACGTCCAGCGTAATCGGGATCGGCCAGAGCGTGCCATCCTCGAGCCGCATGTTGCGAACAACGGACTTGTAATCTGCTTCGGTCAGGAATCCAGCCAGCGGTGAAAACGCGCCGCTCAACAGCAATTCCAGATCGCACACCTGGCGCGCCGTGAGATCCCATGACCTAAGGTCTCGCGCCGCGGCTCTTTCGTCTGCCGCCGCCTCCGTCGACAGATAGAGTACCTTTAACTCACCACCGTGAGGCTTGATGTAACCGTCCATGCCTGGTCCGTCTGTCTCCTGACCCGGATACAAGACAACCCGGCGAGCCGATGCGCGCCGGGCCATCCGGGTTATCAGTTCCTAGAATGGGATATCGTCGTCGAAATCGTCGCGCGGAGCAGCGTCACTCTCACCGGTGGCTGCCACTGCCGCTGCAGGTACCGCCCCGGCTGACGGAGCAGCCGCTGCCCCCCGGCCACCGAGCATCTGCATTTCATTGGCAACAACCTCGGTCGAATACCGGTCATTGCCCTGTTTGTCCTGCCATTTTCGCGTTCGCAGGCGTCCTTCGATATACACCTGAGACCCTTTGCGGAGATACTCAGCCGCAACTTCAGCAAGCCGCCCGAACATTGCCACGTTGTGCCATTCGGTATGTTCCTGCTGATCTCCGGACTGCTTGTCCTTCCACGAACTGGTCGTGGCGATGCGAATATTGGTCACTGCACTGCCGCTGGGCATATACCGGGAATCCGGATCGGCCCCCAGATTGCCGACGAGTATTACTTTGTTGATGCCGCGTGCCATTGTGTTGCCTTCTTCTGTCAAAAGCGCCCGAACTCTCAACCCGGGCGGAACTGATTATTGTATGACGCCATGCGGAAAAACTCATCTCCGCTGTTACCGCGAAATTGGGGCACTTTTGGTACTTTTCAAGCTCAATAGCAGCCATACCACTACCAGAATGGTGCTGGCCAGGAAGACGCCGGCACCGTTAGCCCGGCCCAGAATCCAGCCACCGATCAGACCACCGGCGAACGCGCCGAGAAACTGGGACGTCGCATAGACGCCCAGCGCACCGCCGCGGCCTGTTGCCGGTGTGTACAAACTGACCAGAGCCGGCAGCCGCGCCTCCAGAAAATTGAACCCGGCAAAATAACAGGCCATCGCAGCCAGGGCGGGCCAACGCCCGGCCGGGTACGAGCTGAGCACCAGACAGGCTATTCCCAGCAGGACGATCGCGGCCCGGTGAACCCGATGCGGATGCGCGGTCCTTTCGGACCACAGGATCAGCGGTACGGTGCCCGTCAGCGAGACCAGAAGCACGCCAAGGTAGATACGCCAATGCCCGTCTTCCGCAATACCTAGCTGGTCCCGCAGCAGATAGGGCGCGGCAACAAACAAAGCGGTCAAGGTCAGGTGCAGGACAAATATCCCGAAAAAGATTGGTGCCAGTTGCCAGTTCAGTACATTCCCCAACGGCAAACTCTTCGCGCGCTCGTGCCGCACGGGTTCCGGAATTCCTGTCAGGACGACAACGAGTGCCACCAGTGCCAGACCGGCACCGGTCCAGAACAGGCCGGGCACACCGATCCACCGATCCAGCGCTGGTCCGAGCATCAATGCCAGCAAGAAAGAAAAACCGATGCTGAAACCGACGACGGCCATCGATCGCGTTCTGTAAACGGGGCGCGTCAGATCCGCAAGCCACGCGAATAGTGCTGCTGAAATCGCACCTGCACCCTGCAGCGCACGCCCTGCGATGACACCGGTAATTGAATCGCTCACGGCAGCCAGCACACTGCCGGCGGCGAAAATCAATAACCCCCCTGCGAGAACGGGTTTGCGACCGATGCGATCGGACAAACGGCCCAGAGGGATCTGCAGGCCAGCCTGAGTCAGGCCGTATATGCCGAGCGCAAGACCGATCAGCATGGGCCGGGGACCTGCCAGACGCTCGCCGTACAACGTCAGCACCGGCAGCAACATGAACAGGCCGAGCATGCGTGCCGAAACAACAAATGCCAGCAGTGCAACAACCCGGCGCTCGAGCGCGCTTGCGCCGGCTACAGTTGCCTCCCGCATTTGTGCCTGTGCTGCCTTTGCCACGAGGATGAAAGGCGGCGTATATTAGCAGGTTGTCCTGCTCAAATACTGCCGGTGTAATTTTGCAAACGATTCAAATTCGGGGTGCCCGAACACACAATTTGAAAAACCTGGATCTGGATCTGCCCCGGGACAAACTGATCGTGTTTACCGGTTTGTCGGGTTCGGGCAAATCTTCGCTCGCCTTCGACACGATTTATGCCGAGGGACAGCGTCGTTACGTCGAGTCCCTGTCGGCCTACGCGAGACAGTTTCTGTCCATCATGGAAAAACCGGATGTCGACCACATCGAAGGCTTATCACCGGCCATTTCCATCCAACAAAAATCGGCCTCACACAATCCTCGTTCAACCGTCGGCACGGTCACCGAAGTATATGACTATCTGCGATTGCTGTACGCCCGCGCCGGAATACCCCGCTGCCCGGATCACGGCACGGAACTCGAGGCGCAAACGGTCAGCCAGATGGTAGACCAGGTTCTCGCACTGCCGGAGAATACCCGTCTAGTCCTGCTTGCACCGGTCGTCAAGGATCGCAAGGGTGAGCATCTGATGCTGATGCAGGATCTGCTGACACAGGGCTTTATACGCGCCCGCGTAGACGGCGAGATTTTTGAGCTGGACGACCCGCCGACGCTGGATCTTCGCCGCCGTCACAGTATCGACGCAGTCGTCGATCGATTCAAAGTCCGACCGGACCTTGCACTGAGATTGTCGGAATCCTTCGAAACAGCATTGCGACTAGCGGACGGGGTCGCGCGCGTCGCTTTTATGGACAATCCCGATCGTGATGAACTGGTTTTTTCCGACAAGTTTGCCTGCAATATCTGTGGCTACAGTCTCGTCGAACTCGAGCCGCGATTGTTTTCATTTAACAATCCGGTCGGCGCCTGTCCGACCTGTGACGGGCTCGGTGTCAAACAGTTTTTTGATCCGGAGCGTGTCGTACTGCACTCGCATCTGAGTCTGGCAGGTGGCGCAATCCGCGGCTGGGATCGACGCAATGCATACTACTTTCAGGTCATTCAGTGCCTTGCCAGTCACTTCAGGTTTGATATCGAAACACCATGGGAAATGCTCGCGAAGAAGATACAAAACGTCGTTCTGTACGGCAGCGGCAGGGAAGTCATTGAATTCATGTATCTGACGGGCCGCGGGAGCAAAATCAGACGACGGCATCGATTCGAGGGCATCATTCCCAACCTCGAACGTCGTTACCGTGAAACGGAATCGATGACGGTTCGCGAGGAACTGGCGAAATATCTGAACACACAGGCGTGCCCCGATTGTGACGGTACACGACTAAGCAAATCAGCACGGCACGTTTTTATCGCTGACAGAAATTTGCCAAGCATTACATCCATGTCGGTTGGCAGAGTCTGCCAGTTTATCGAGGACCTGGAGCTGAAAGGCTGGCGTGGACAAATCGCCACCAAGATTCTGAAAGAAATTTCAGCACGCCTGACATTTCTGGTCGACGTCGGACTGGATTATCTTTCGCTCGATCGCAGGGCTGAAACTTTATCCGGCGGTGAGGCGCAGCGAATCCGTCTCGCCAGTCAGATCGGCTCGGGTCTGGTAGGGGTCATGTACATACTCGATGAGCCGTCAATCGGATTGCATCAGCGCGACAACCGGCGTCTGTTAAAGACTTTGCATCATCTCCGGGACCTCGGCAATACCGTTATCGTCGTCGAACACGACGAAGAGGCTATTCGAAGCGCTGATCATGTCGTCGACCTCGGTCCGGGGGCCGGCGTGCATGGCGGACAGGTTGTAGCGCAAGGCAAGCCGGATGATGTCATCGCCAATTCATCGTCGCTGACCGGTCAATACCTGGCCGGCATCCGGTCGATTCCGCTGCCCAAATGTCGCAAGAAAAATCATGGCAACGGATCCATCACAATTCAGTCGGCTAAAGGCAACAATCTCAAATCCATTGACGTGTCGATCCCGATCGGGTTGATGACTTGTGTCACGGGTGTATCCGGTTCCGGCAAGTCCACACTCATCAATGACACGCTCTATCGGGCTGCGGCGAGGGCGCTCAATCTCCAGGTCGACAATCCTGCTCCAAACGCGGGGCTCGAAGGGCTCGACAATGTCGACCGGGTAATAGAAATCAGCCAAAGTCCGATTGGTCGAACGCCCCGGTCCAATCCGGCGACCTATACAGGCCTGTTTACGCCGATTCGTGATCTTTTCGCCGGAACACAGGAAGCCCGGTCACGCGGTTACAAGCCCGGGCGCTTCAGCTTTAACGTCAAAGGCGGGCGCTGTGAAGCCTGTCAGGGCGACGGCGTACTGAAAGTGGAAATGCACTTTCTGCCGGACATCTATGTGCCCTGCGATGTATGTAAAGGTAAACGCTACAATCGGGAGACCCTGGAAATTCGTTACAAGGGTCAGAATATCCACGAGGCCCTGGATATGACGGTCGAGGCTGCGCTTGCATTTTTCCAGAATGTGCCGGTTATCGCCAGGAAGCTGCAGACACTGATGGATGTCGGTCTGTCCTATATCCGTCTGGGGCAGAACGCGACGACGTTGTCCGGCGGGGAAGCCCAGCGTGTCAAGCTGTCCAAGGAACTGTCAAAACGGGCCTCCGGCCGGACATTGTATATTCTCGACGAACCCACCACCGGTCTGCATTTCCATGACATCCTGCATTTGCTGACCGTACTGCACCGCCTGCGCGATCAGGGGAACACCGTGGTCGTCATCGAACACAACCTGGATGTCATCAAGACCGCCGACTGGATCATCGACCTTGGTCCGGAAGGCGGCGACGCCGGTGGACATGTAATAGCCCATGGGACGCCTGAAGAAGTCGCGCAGAGTACAGACTCCTATACCGGCCAGTATCTGAAGAAACTGTTGGGCCGGACACAGGAGTCCCGTAAGCAGCAGAAGCGAGCCTGAATTGGAACCGAAGCAGCTACAGCTCAGGCCGGCTGGGAGTCGTGCGCCGGTAGACGGCCGGTTCACATCTGATCGAGTCGGCGTAAAACTATTTACAGTGCGCGCGCAGATAGTCTTCGCGAATCTCGATTGTGCGACGCAGTTCCGACACCTTATCGACGATGGCCATTTCCGACACGGAAAAGGTGTCGACCGGCAGGATGGCATTATTGCCGGCAATGCGTGTTCCAGTCGGCGGCTCGAGCGCCTTTTCGTCCAGCGCCAGGAGTTTTCGAACCACAGCACAGTCGCCCCAGTCGGCGTTCAGCCTTGTATACAAGCGACTTGCCCTGCTCCGTTCTGCCGCGGTCAGCTGGGGCCGGATTTCCTGATCGAGCGCCTTGAGTTCCGGAATGTCGCGCTCCGCCGCGAGCTGAATCCAGGCTGCGCCGCGCGCTGCATCCTGTTCAACACCGATCCCCTGTAAATACATCAGGCCGATCTGGTACTGCGCATACTTGTCCCCAATCGGGGCGAGCTGATCTCTGTATGTCCTGAGGGCCGACTTGTAGTCGCCGCCTGCAAATTCTGAATCCGCAAGTTTCTGAGCATCGACGTAGGCTTCCGTCATCGGCGGGCCGGGAAATTCGTCCGCTAGTGTACCGGCAAACACCCAGGTCACCGTCAAAATGCCAAGGCTAAGGCCAATCATTTTCGACATGAATCGCCTCCCATAGTCGTCATAGTAATTACAATTTGGCCGCACCGACCCAAAAAAGTTCTGACCCAATACGCCATTTCGGCCGATCACTGTACCCGCGCGACCGAGCCGCTCCGTGTTGTGGACCGCACTGACCAATCAGGCGTACCGGTGCGCCGGAAACTACCCGGCGTCTGTCGGCGCGTTGCCGATAAATCTGCCTAGTACGAGGCCGGCGATGATCCAGATCGTAATGTCGTAGATCCCCACGAATGTTTGATAGGTTATCGGCGCGGACATCCAGATGGCGTCCGACAGATTCGTGAAAAAGGACGCCACAAATCCCGCAGCGGCTGTAAATTTTACCTTGTCCCCATAACCGGCCAGCGAAGGCAGAACCATTGTCATGAGCCAGCCGATCAGGAGACAAGTCACGAAATAGTGAATGAATCCCTTTAATAAAATCATCGGTTGCATCACCGGCGCGCCATCTTTGTGATAGAAAACCATCGCCAATGGTCCCGCTTCGTGTCTCCGGGTAAACGCTTCTTCATCATCCATGTTGCCCGGAACAAAATAGGCGCCGGATTCGCCGAACGCCTCTGACAATGCTTGTTGCGCAATTTCATCATCGGCCGGCCGATCCAAGATTGCACCCGACGCAAAACCTGAAGCCCAGTAAATCCACCCCCATAGAAACATCGCGACAGCTGCAACGAGACTGCCAACTATCAATTTCTGCATGACAAGGAATCCCCTCGCTTTTTGTTGTAATTTGCTCAGTAGCCTACAAAGCTACCCGGCTATTTATGACACAAATCGTGTGTACCTGATAGATATTTAACTTGTTGAAATATATACTATTTATGCGATTTTTATGTAGGCCTGCAAGTACCCCCAGGAAATATCATGCGTCGCTGATTGTCACTTGCGCGTCGCAACGATCCCGAGCATCGGTGGTGAGAAAAAGAAACTGACCCCGTCCGTTTCGCGTTCCTGCCATTCGTTCCTGAATTCCTCCAGTTCACGTTGCGAGATGTACCCCTTGTCAACAAGACCGGGCAGATACGTCTGCAAAAATCGCGTTACCCATGCCCAGACATCTGATCCAGGACGCGCTGCCCGGCAGACAGGGACAATCTCCTCTACGACAAAATCGTTGTTCTTTAGCAGCAGCGGCAACTTGCCACCTACATACAGATCTCCACCGGCGTCGACAAAGCTCTGTTGGATACGCTTGAAAACGTATCGGAAACGATCACCAGAAGGTTCCAGATCGACGGCAAGATAATTGAAATAGTCGAAAGCTACGAGTGTTCCACCCGGCTTAAGAGCAGTGGCCGACTTTTTGACAATACTTTCATGGTCCGTGAGAAAACAGAACAACCAGCGTATGAACACGCCGTCGAAACAGGCGGATCCATAATCGCATTCGTAAACATCCCCGGTTCGGACTTCTATATTCGCGATTCCAGTATCGGCAACGTGTCGCCTCAGGAGGTCCGTGTATTTTGGGGAGGCATCCAGGGCAACGACGCGGCCCGACGCACCCACGATTCCGGCCAGATCGACGGTCGCCAACCCGGGACCGGCGGCGAGGTCAAGCAGCGTCTGACCTTCACGAAAATTCGCCAGTGACCACAGACGTTCTGTTTCAGTGCGCCAGACTTCATGCTGAAACCGGAGTCGTTCGAGTTCTTCGTCGTTTGTGCCCAGCAGGTATTCTTCCGTCATATCCGGTCGTTCCTTCAAACCGGTCCGCCAAAGGCGGGGTACGTCGGCAGATTACTGTCGGAATCTGACCACCGGGAGCGCAACCGATGCGCCAGATCCGAAAAAAACGCCCCGGTGGCGGTGAGGTGACAACAGCTCTCGGTCGTTGCTGCGAAGCTCTCGAATCGGGACACGAACCTCTGTCTCTCTGTAGCCGTACCCCAGGTCTGATCCTGATCCGGCAGTTTACGGCTGGTGATCATATCCAGCACGAGATAAGCACAGGCCTCAGCGATGGACGCCTGGTACAACTCATCATCGCCGGCCTGGGGTATCTTTGTTACGAGTTCGCTCCGATAGGTGTCCTCCATGCGGTCGAGCAGTTCCAGCGGAATTCCTCGAACACACCAGCATGACGGGAAGTGCATCCGGGCATAGACGCCGTCTACAAGGAACGGTCCGAAATTGCTGAAGGCAAAGTCCCAGACTTTCATGCCGTCCGTTCCAACAGCAAAATTATCCGGGCAGGCATCGTTGTGGACAAAAGCAACATACGGACCTTGATCGGCAAAAAAGCCATCCATCCCCGCAATCTCCGTTGTTACGTCGCGCGGCATGGACAGACTGACAGCCCTGGCGCATTCGCCAGCGGCCGCAATCAGCCGGGCGCACTTGTCCGCGGGACTCAATTCCGTTCGCGCTGTGCCGAACTGCATCTGTATCTGGTTGTAGGTTTCGCGTCGCAGGTAAGTCGATGAATGCAAGCGCCCCAACGTAACCGCGACATCAATCAAAGCACTTTCGGCAGCTTCCTGATTACTACCGAGCAGAATCTGGTCCACCAGTGTGACTTCCCCAAGATCTTCGAGGAGAATCATTCCGATCGATGAATCGGCGGCAATCGGGTGCGGCGCCAGTCGGGAGGTGGAAGCGTCTGTTGACAGGAATTCGAGTCCGCAGGATTCGTTGCGGAACCGTTGCCTAGTATCAAAAGAATCTTCGGGCTGCTCTCCCATGTCCGACGGTGACAAAACACGTTTGGCAACGACGGATGCCGGCGCCGCCTGCGGCGCGGCGGCGAAGTCAAGGCGATACACCCGGGTGTACCTTCCGCTCTTCAGGATCTCGCCCTGAGCTACCTTGACCGGTTCACCCCACACACGTGACAGCAACTCGCCGGCGAGGATGGCGGTCTCATTGTCGAAATCGTCAGAGGGCATATGACTGTGTCTTGAGTCCTGAGCCAGCGGCGCAACTGCGCCGGATATTTTTCCATTTTTTTGATGTTCTTCGTGGTCAATTACGCGTCAGCGTTACTTCCCGCTTCCCGCTTCCCGCTTCCCGCTTCCCGCTTCCCGCTTTTTCAGTATCCCGCCGCCTGTCCATCCTTACGTGATTCCGATGCACCCAGATAGATACCGCGATCATGATCGCGCAGGATCGCCTGATAGCCCCCAAAACCGCTGTTTGCACGCGCGACCGAATGCCCCTTTGCTTCCAGATCCGTCACCGTAGTATCGCTGAAGGCGCTTTCGATCAGCACACGTCCACCGTCTGACATGCTCTCGCCGGTGGGCTGACTTGAACCCTCGTGGCGGATTCGCGGTGCATCGCCCGCTTCCTGCAGGTTCATGCCGAAATCGATCATATTGACCAGGATCTGCGCGTGCGCCTGCGGTTGCATGCCGCCGCCCATTACTCCGAAGCTCATTACCGGCATGCCGTCTCTTGTTACAAACGCCGGGATGATCGTATGAAACGGACGCTTGCCGGGCGCGTAGACGTTGTTATGCCCGGCTTCGAGGCTGAACAGTTCACCGCGATCCTGAAGACTGAAACCCAGATCCACCGGTGTCATGCCGGAACCCATGCCGCGATAGTTGCTCTGGATCAGCGAAATCATGTTGCCCTCAGAATCCGCGACGGTGAGGTATATCGTATCGCCTGCGTCGGGCAGGCCGGGCGGATAACTTCCTGCCGCGTTCGTACCGATAAGGTCCCGACGTTGATCCGCATAGCTTTTCGAAATCAACTGCTGTACCGGCATCTCGACGAAAGCGGGGTCTGCGTAGTACTTCGCCCGATCCTCGAAGGCCAGCTTCTTTGCCTCGACGAAGGTATGAACGTAGTCAGCACTGTCGAAACCCATCGCGGAAAGGTCAAAACCCTCAAGGATGTTCAGGATCTGCAAGGCAGCAATTCCCTGACCGTTGGGCGGCAGTTCCCAGACGTCGAACCCTCGGTAGTTCGTTGACAGCGGCTCCACCCATAGCGATTCATGACTGGCCAGATCGTCGTAACTCAAAAAGCCGCCGTTTTCCCGCATAAAGACGTCGATCGTTCGGGCTATATCCCCCTTGTAAAACGCGTTCCGCCCTTCATCGGCCAGTTTCTGGTAAGTATCAGCCAGTGCGGGATTCCGGAAGATATCTCCCTTGTCAGGTGGCTGACCGTCTGGCAGAAACACCTCGGCAAAGCCCGGCCACGGTTTTCGAGCGGGGGTGTTGAGTTTCCAGTAGAACGATATGACTTCCGAGACTGGAAATCCTGCGCGTGCATAGCGAATCGCCGGCGCCAGCACGTCGCTCATCGGAAGACGTCCAAAGCGGTCGTGCAATTCGAACCAGCCATCTACAGCGCCAGGTACACTGACCGGCACTGGCCCGAAAGACGGAATTTTCTCCAGACCTCTTTCCAGAAAATAGTCGAGAGTGAGCGATCGGGGTGATCGGCCACTCGCATTAAGACCGTGGAGTTTCCGCTTATCGGCATCCCAGACAATTGCAAAAAGATCGCCGCCAATACCGCAACCTGTTGGCTCCATCACCCCTAAGGCCGCGTTAGCTGCTATCGCTGCGTCTACAGCCGATCCGCCCTGTTTGAGGATGTCGAGAGCTATCTGGGTGGCGAGTGGCTGACTTGTCGCTGCCATGCCGTGCTTCGCAATTACCTCAGAGCGGGAGGCAAAAGTGTCTCCCTCGACACGATCAAAACCATGAGCCATAGGCATAACCAGTGAAAGCAGCAAACCCGGTGATATAAGCCGCGCTCGCGAAAACATATCGAACTCCCTTGGATAATCAGCACATCCGGTGTCGCGGGGATTTTGTATTTCCGGGCAATTCTACCGGAAACAACGATGGCAAAGCGCGCTACAGATAGCGCACACTTTGCGTGCGAAAGGAATTTTCCAGCCGGCGGCTCCGAACGCCGCCATCTGCCGACTGTGGACTGAGGACTCACGACATGGACGACAACAAATCTTTGACGATTCTGCAAGCCCTTGCCGACGGTGCCAATCCGTTTACCGGTGAGGGATTCCCCGGTGACAGTGTCTACCAGGACCCGCGTCTGATTCGGGCTCTGTTCGCGGCGGTACAAAGCCTCGAGCAGGCGGCAGGGCGGCGATCAACCAGAAAGGACCTGCCGCCCAACACCGGCAAAAAATGGGCACAGGAAGAAGAACAGAAACTCGCGGTCGGCTTCGACTCCGGCCGCAGCATCGAGGAACTGGCCGTTGTTCATCAGCGAACCTATGGTTCCATCGAAGCCCGGCTGGCGAAGATCGGCAAAATAGAGTTGCCGCCGGAGAAACTGAGATTCCACCAGGCCAGGAAATCCCAAAATCCATAGGCCGGGTCCCTGCAAAAAACAATCCGCTCAATGGCGGATCCTTTTCAACGTACAGAACAAACCGAGCTAGTCGGATTTCTTCTTGCGTCTCTTTTTCGCCTTTGGCTTCTCTTCTGCTACCGGCGTCTCTGCCGTTGCAGCCAGTTCAACCAGTTGCACGATTGCCATGGGAGCAGCATCGCCGCCGCGGAATCCGGCGTGAAGAATACGTACGTAACCACCGGGCCGCTCCTTGAATCGCGGTCCGATGTCGGTAAACAGTTTTCCAACTGTTTCCTTGTCTCGCAATTTGTCGAACGCGCGGCGGCGGCGCGATACGCCGTCCTCCTTCGCAAGCGTTATCAACGGCTCAACCACGCGCCGAAGTTCTTTGGCTTTCGAAACGGTGGTTCGGATCGTCTCATGTTTGAGCAACGATGCCGCCATATTGCGCAGCATCGCCTTGCGATGTGAGCTGTTGCGGCTGAGTTGCCGACCGCTTTTCAGGTGTCGCATGGCCTTGCGTTCCTTCTTTTATCAGGCGGTTTCCCGCTCCTGTTCCGGCTGGAGGGAAGGCGGCGGCCAGTTCTGCAACCGCATACCCAGGGCAAGTCCATGGATATCCAGCACTTCCTTGATTTCGGTCAGTGACTTTTTACCGAGGTTAGGCGTCCTGAGGAGTTCGACCTCCGTGCGCTGTACGAGATCACCGATATAGTTGATGCTTTCGGCCTTCAGGCAGTTCGCTGATCGGACTGTGAGTTCGAGCTCGTCAACCGGCCGCAGCAAGATCGGGTCAATCTGGCTCTCGGCATAACCGGCGGCCGCTTCGTCCTGACCCTGCAGATCGACGAATACAGACAGCTGATCCTGAAGGATAGAGCCGGCACGACGGATCGCTTCCTCCGGATCGATAGTGCCGTTCGTTTCCAGATCGATAATGAGCTTATCCAGATCCGTGCGTTGCTCTACACGGGCACTCTCGACTGTGTACGCAACACGGGAAACCGGGGTGAAGGAAGCATCCAGTTGCAGCCGCCCGATCGGACCCGATGGCTCATCGAACGTGGCGCGCTGTGTAGCCGGACGGTAGCCACGTCCCCGCAGCACTTTCAGCCGCATCCTGAGCTCACCACTACTGGTCAGATTCGCGATGACCAGGTCCGGGTTAACGATCTCGATATCGTGATCCGAGGCTATATCGCCAGCTGTGACAGGACCCGGCCCGGATTTCACCAGTGATAGCTCGGCTTCATCCCGCGCGTGCATACGGATCGCAACCTGCTTCAGGTTGAGCAGGATATCTACGATGTCCTCCTGCACACCTTCGATCGTCGTATATTCGTGCAACACGCCGTCGATTTCGATCTCCACAATCGCGCAGCCCGGCATTGAGGACAACAGAACCCGTCTCAATGCGTTACCAAGCGTGTGACCAAAACCGCGTTCAAACGGTTCGATCACGATGCGGGCGTGCTCGTCGCTATGCGCCTGTACTTTGACGACGCGGGGTTTTAAAAATTCACTGACTGAACCTTGCATTTAAGGCAACCTCGTAATTACTTCGAATAAAGTTCCACCACCAGATTCTCGTTGATATCCGGGAGAATCTCGTCTCGTTCGGGTACGGCCTTGAAAAGGCCCTCCATTTTCTTGTCGTCGACTTCAACCCACTCAGGAAAGCCGACCTGCCCTGCGATCTGCAAGGCCGAGGCCACGCGATCCTGCTTGCGCGCTTTTTCACGTACACTGATCTTGTCGCCAGGCTGAACCTGATACGACGGAATATTTACGACATCATCGTTGACTTCCACCCCTTTGTGTCCGACAAGTTGCCTGGCCTCGGCACGGGTTGAAGCAAATCCCATACGGTAGACGACGTTATCCAGACGGGCCTCGAGCAACTTCAAAAGCAATTCGCCGGTCGCTCCCTTGCGCCTCGCAGCCGTCTTGTAGTAATTCCTGAACTGGCGTTCCAGAATGCCGTACATGCGTCTCAGTTTCTGCTTTTCCCTGAGCTGCAATCCATAATCAGATACTCTTGGACGTCTCTGCCCTGGTCCACCTGGCGGAACCTCAGACTTACATTTCGAGTCCAGGGATCGCACGCCACTCTTCAGGAAGAGATCAGTACCTTCGCGTCGCGAAAGTTTACATTTTGGTCCCAGATATCGCGCCATCTCTCGTGCTCTCTGTCAGACTCGACGACGTTTCGGTGGCCGACAACCATTGTGCGGAATCGGCGTAACGTCTTCGATTTTGGTGATCTTGTAACCAACGGCATTGAGTGAACGCACCGCCGATTCCCGGCCTGGTCCCGGACCCTTGACCCGGACCTCCAGATTCTTCAGACCGTAGTCCTGCGCCGCCTTGCCGGCTCTTTCGGCCGCAACCTGGGCTGCAAACGGCGTGCTCTTGCGCGACCCGCGAAAACCACAACCACCCGCAGTCGCCCAACTGAGCGTATTGCCCTGACGATCAGTAATCGTGATGATGGTGTTGTTAAACGACGCGTGTATATGCGCGATTCCATCCATCACAGATTTCTTGACCTTTTTCCGTGCTTTTGTTGGCTTAGCCATCTGTTAGTCCTGAGTCCTGAATCCTGAGCTGCCGACGCATCCGCATCGGTTCACTTTCCGCTTGCCGCTGTCCGCTTTCCACTTTTCACCTTTCACTTCCCGGTTCCCGCAAAGTGCTTACTTCTTGATCGGTCTCCGCGGGCCCTTTCTGCAGCGTGCATTCGTCCTGGTTCGCTGACCCCGAACAGGCAGCCCGCGCCGGTGACGGATTCCGCGGTAGCAACCGAGGTCCATCAAGCGTTTGATGTTCATCGACACTTCCCGGCGCAGGTCGCCCTCAACCGGGAATTTCGCGATTTCCGTCCTGAGTTTAGCCAACTCCGGCTCACCCAGGTCCTTGACCTTGACTCCCGGGTCAATACCGGCGCCAGCACAAGCCTGTCTGGCCCGGGTTTGTCCGATGCCATAGATATCGGTCAGTGCGATACCGATGTGCTTGTGTACCGGTATGTTGATGCCTGCAATACGTGCCATGCTGTAGTCCTGAGTCTGTATCCTAGGTCTGTAGTCTGTAGTCTGTAGTCTGTAGCAATGTCATGGCGCTATAGCGCCGCTTCTTTTCACTCTTCACTCTTCGCTTCCCGCTTCCCGCCGCGTGAACCTTGTGCACGCTTATCCCTGCCTCTGCTTGTGCCGCGCGTCTTTGCAGATAACGCGCACGACACCCTTACGTCGCACGATCTTGCAATCGCGGCAAATCTTTTTGACTGAAGCCCTGACTTTCATGGCAACTCTCCAAAACCCCTCAGCGGATTTGCCCTGAGCGGCCATAGCCCCTGAGATTGGCCTTCTTCAGCAGACCTTCGTACTGGTGCGACATCATGTGAGCCTGCAATTGCGACATGAAGTCCATTACCACAACCACAATAATCAGCAGCGATGTCCCGCCGAAATAAAATGGCACATTCCAGAACAGCCGCATGAATTCGGGCACCAGGCAAACAGCCGACACATACATGGCGCCCCAGAAAGTCAGCCGGGTCAGCACGGTATCGAGGTACTCCGCGGTCTGCTGGCCAGGTCGAATACCGGGGATAAATGCGCCCGACTTCTTAAGATTTTCCGCCGTATCGCGTGAATTCACGACCAGCGCTGTATAAAAGAAACAGAAAAAGATTATCAGTGCAGCATAGAGCATCATGTAAATCGGCTGCCCCGGCGACAGAGCTGCGGATACCTGCTGCAACCAGGTCAGTCCTTCCGTGGTTCCGAACCAGTTGGCAATTGTTCCCGGAAAGATAATCAGGCTCGACGCAAAAATCGGCGGAATGACACCCGCCATATTAATCTTGAAGGGCAGATGCTGTGTTTGACCGGCATACATGCGCCGCCCCTGCTGCCGCCGGGCGTAGTTGACGGCAATGCGGCGTTGACCGCGCTCGACGAACACGACAAATGCCGTAACGGCCAGGATGACGATGAGCAACATCAAGGCAACGGCCGGCAGCATTTGACCGGTCTGCACCTGGTTAAATGTCCCGCCGATAGCGGATGGCAACCCGGAGATGATCCCGGCAAGAATAATCATCGATATGCCATTGCCAATGCCTCTTTCCGTAACCTGCTCACCTAGCCACATCAGAAACATTGTGCCCGTAACCAGAGTAACCGCGGCTGTGAATACGAACTGCGGTCCCGGGGCAATGACAACGTTCTGGTTCTGCAACGCGATCGCAGCAGCTACAGATTGAAAAGACGCCAGCCCCACAGTCCCGTAACGCGTGTATTGGGTAATCTTGCGGCGTCCCTGTTCACCTTCCTTGCGTAGCTGCTGCAAGCTCGGCACCACATGCGACATCATCTGCATAATGATCGCCGAGGAAATATACGGCATGATGCCAAGCGCAAAGATGCTCAGACGCTCCAGTGCGCCACCAGAAAACATGTTGAACAGATTGACGATGGAACCACTGCCAAGCTGGTCGAACAGCCGCTGCAGGGCTTCCGGATCTACCCCCGGAACCGGGATGAACGTACCGATCCGATAGACGATGAGCGCACCAACGAGGAAGAAGATGCGCTGACGCAACTCCTTGAACTTGGTGGCCTCGCCGAAAGCAGCGGCCGGTCCGGTTAGGGATCCTGTTGCCACATCAATCCTCTATCTTGCCGCCGGCGGCTTCAATAGCCTTACGGGCTCCCGGCGTGACTTTGAGCCCCTTACACGTTACAGCCGTGGTGATTTCTCCCGAGGCAATGACTTTTACCTGCCGGGTTACCCTCGATACAACTCGGGCAGCCTTGAGTGCGTCCAGGTCCACGGTTTTCGATCCGGCTTTTGCCAGTTCGTGCAATCTGACTTCAGCCGCATAGCGTGACTTCCGGGATGCGAAGCCTACCTTTGGCAGGCGCCGTTGCAACGGCATCTGACCGCCTTCGAAACCGACTTTGTGATAGCCGCCGGATCGCGAGTGCTGACCCTTCTGGCCCCGGCCACAGGTCTTGCCCTGGCCGGCTGCGACACCTCGCCCGCGGCGTTTAGCAGATGTCTTGCTGCCCCTACCGGGTTTTATCGTGTTCAATCGCATCACGCTTCCTCGACCTTCAGCAGATAAGACACCCTATTGATCATGCCCCGGATTTCCCGTGTGTCCTGCAATGTCACGGTCTGGTTGATTCTTTTCAGACCGAGACCCGCAATAGTCGCCCGATGCTTTGGCAAACGCCCGAAACGGCTCCTGATCAGTGTTACCCGAACCTGACCCGTTGTTAAATTCTTCGAACTACTGGCGGCCATCATCAACCCCGAATATCGGCCACTTTCTTGCCACGTTTGGCCGCAATCTGCTCCGGTGAGCGCATATTTATCAGCGCTTGGACGGTCGCACGTACAACGTTGATCGGATTTCGCGAACCGTAGCTCTTGGCCAGTACATTGCGGACGCCGGCGCATTCGAAAACGGCACGCATTGCACCGCCCGCGATTATTCCGGTGCCCTCTGAAGCTGGCTGCATAAAGACCCGGGTCGCGCCATGCCGTCCCTGCATGGTGTATTGCAGCGTTTCCTTGTTCAGGTGCACGTCGATCATGTTCTTGCGGGCGATCTGCATCGATTTTTGAATCGCCAGGGGTACTTCGCGGGCTTTTCCGTATCCGTAGCCAACCCGGCCATTGCCGTCACCGACCACGCTAAGTGCCGTAAAACCGAACTGCCGGCCGCCTTTCACGACTTTGGCAACACGATTTATCGCGACCAGTTTCTCCTGCAGATCATCGCCTGCAGCGGTTTTGTCCATCCTCGCCATCGTTCAGGTCCTGCTAACCCTCTTAGAATTTCAGCCCGCTCTCGCGGGCAGCCTCAGCCAGCGCTTTCACGCGACCGTGATATTTGAATCCCGACCGGTCGAAAGCGACCGTATCCACTCCGGCCTTGAGGGCCGCTGCCGCGATTGCCTTGCCAACGGCGCGGGCAGCATCCGCATTGCACGTACCCTTCAGACCGGATCGAACCGATTTCTGTACTGTCGACGCTGCCGCTACCACATCGCCGCCATCCGGCGTAATAACCTGCGCGTAGATATGGCGCGGCGTTCGATGCACGCTCAGCCGATGTACACCAAGCTCTTGTATCTTTGCCCGGCCCCGGCGCGCTCGACGAAGTCGTCGTGTTGTCTTGTCCTTCACCCGCTGAGCCCCTACTTCTTCTTCGCCTCTTTAATAACTACACGCTCATCGGCGTAACGTACGCCCTTGCCCTTGTATGGCTCCGGGGGCCGATATGCCCGGATTTCGGCAGCCACCTGGCCCACTTTCTGCTTGTCAATTCCCCGTACCACGATTTCTGTCTGACTGGGTGTTTCGACGGCAATCCCTTCCGGCACCGCATAATTCACCGGGTGGGAAAAGCCCAGTAAAAGGTTTAGCGAGTTGCCCTGCACTTTGGCGCGATAACCCACACCGACCAACTCCAGTTTCTTTTCATATCCCTGTTTCACTCCGGTGACCATGTTGTTGAGCAGTGCTCTGGTCGTGCCGGCAATAGCGACAGCGGAGCGCGAATTCGATCGTGTAACGACACTCAACTGTGCACCTTCCTGCTGAACGGCCACGTCACCATGAAGATCGAGCGAAAGCGTACCCTTGGCGCCCTTGATGGTGATCGTATTGCCACTTTCAGAGTACTCAACGCCCTGTGGCAGCTCGACCGGTATTTTTGCAACTCTCGACATCTAGTCTTCCTGGTCAGATCACGACACCAAACACAGAATCTCACCGCCGGCTCCAATTTCCCGAGCCTTGCGGTCACTCATCACCCCGCGCGAAGTCGACACAATCGCTACGCCGAGCCCGCCCAGCACGGTTGGCAAGTCGTTCTTGCCACGATATACGCGCAGACCCGGCCGGCTCACACGCTGGATGCTTTCGATAACGCCCTGACCATCAAAATACTTGAGCGCGACGATGAGCGCCGGCTTGGCACCCTCGTCCTTCCGAAAGTCCGTGATGTAGCCTTCGTCTTTCAATACGCGACAGATCGCCTCCTTTACCCTGGACCACGGAATACTTACCTCAGCCATGCCCGTTGCCTGGCCGTTTCGCACTCGTGTAAGGAGATCAGCAATCGGATCGGTCATGCTCATAGATGGGCCTCTTCTCTACCAGCTTGCCTTGGACAGGCCGGGAATCTCTCCGCGCATAGTTGCTTCCCGCAGCTTGTTGCGTCCAAGTCCAAATTTCCTGTAATAACCGCGTGGGCGTCCCGTGATACGGCAGCGGTTGCGTAACCGAACCGGGCTTGCGTTGCGCGGCAGCGCCTGCAGTTTGCGTTGAGCATCGCGCCGGATGCTTTCATCGGTTTTTGGATTCCGAATGAGCTCCTTGAGCTCTTTTCGTTTTGCCGCGTACCGCCGTACCACTTTGGCGCGTTTCAGTTGACGCTCGACCATCGATTTCTTCGCCATATCTAGCGACCATCCTTTCGAAACGGAAAATTAAAGGCCTCAAGCAACGCGCGACCTTCCTCATCCGTTTTTGCTGTAGTCGTAATCGTAATATTCAAACCCCGCAGCATATCGATCTTGTCGTAATCAATTTCGGGGAAAATAATTTGTTCCCGCACGCCGACACTGTAGTTCCCGCGACCGTCGAAAGCCCGGACGCTGAGACCCCGAAAGTCTCTGACCCGGGGAATACACACATTAATCAGTCGATCAAGAAACTCGTACATGCGTGCGCGGCGCAAAGTGACCTTGCAGCCAATCGGCGTTCCTTCACGGATCTTGAACGTTGCGACTGACTTGCGCGCTATCGTCGTCACAGGCTTCTGGCCAGCGATAAGCGTAAGGTCATTCACCGCATGATCGAGAACCTTCTTGTCGTTCTTCGCTTCACCGACGCCCATGTTCAGCGTAATTTTCGAGATCTTCGGCACTTCCATGACAGTACCAACCTTCAGGCGCTTCGTCAGTTGAGGCACCACCGTTTCGCGATAAAACTCCTGTAACCTGGCCATATTTCTGTCCTAAACGTCCACGACTTCTTTCGTGGACCTGAAGATTCGTTTCTTGTCGCCGTCTTCAAGCACTTTCACCCCGACCCGATCCCCTTTTTTGGACACCGGGTTATAAAGCATCACGTTGGATGCGTGGAGCGGCATTTCCTTTTCAATGATCCCGCCCGCAATACCCTGGTTCGGATTCGGTTTCTGATGTTTCTTGACCATGTTTATGTTTTCGACGAGCACACGACCGTTCGGGAATACCTTGATCACGGTCCCGCGCCGACCCTTGTCTCTGCCGGCCGTCGCGACAACCTCGTCACCTTTACGAATTCTTTGCATCTGAACGTCCTTACAACACTTCCGGCGCAAGCGAAATGATCTTCATAAACTTCTCGCTCCTGAGTTCACGAGTGACAGGACCAAAAATTCGTGTTCCAATCGGTTCCATTCTCGGACTCAAAAGCACAGCCGCGTTACCGTCGAAACGGATCAGCGAGCCATCAGCGCGCCGGACCCCTTTACGGGTTCGAACGACGACTGCGTGATAGATTTCACCTTTCTTGACCTTACCGCGCGGAATCGCATCTTTGACACTGACCTTGATTATGTCGCCGATGCCGGCATATCGACGCTTGGAGCCGCCGAGCACCTTTATGCACATCAGGCGGCGCGCGCCGCTGTTGTCAGCCGCGTTAAGCATTGTCTGCATCTGGATCATCGCTATCTCCGCCCCGCCTTTTCGTTACTGCTGCCGCTCTATTACGTTAACGACCCGCCAGGACTTGCGCTTCGACATCGGTCGACACGGTGAAATCGCCACCAGATCGCCCTGCTGGCACTCATTGTTCTCGTCATGCGCCATCAGTTTTGTTCGACGACGAATGTATTTGCCGTAGACCGGGTGCTTAACCAGACGCTCCACGGTCACAGTAATCGTCTTATCCATACCGCTGCTGCTCACGCGGCCGGTCAGCGTCCGTTCTACTTTGCTGTCTGTCTTTGTCTTTTCCTGACTCATTCGGATTCACTCCCGACTTCGCGGCCTTTTTCGTTAAGCACCGTCTTGACCCGGGCAATATCACGTCTCACTCGGCGGTACTGGTCGGGACGTGCCAATTGACCGGTAGCTTTCTGCATACGCAGGTTGAACTGCTCGCGCCGAAGCTTTATCAGCTCGCCGCTGAGTTCCTGGTCGGACATCTTTCTTAGTTCGCCGGCCCTCATCCCATTACCTGTCTTGTCACAAACATGGTCGAAATCGGTAGTTTGGCCGCTGCCAATCGAAACGCCTCGCGGGCCTCGTCTTCGCTTACACCTTCCATTTCGTACAGCACACGTCCCGGTTGCACCTTTGCTACCCAGTATTCGACATTTCCTTTGCCCTTACCCTGGCGGACTTCCAGCGGCTTTTTGGTCACCGGCACATCGGGGAAGATCCGTATCCAGATCTTGCCGTGCCGCTTGATGTAGCGGGTCATTGCACGACGCGCGGCCTCGATCTGCCGCGAAGTCAAACGGCCCCGGTCAGTCGCCTTCAGCCCGTACATACCGAAAGCAACGGTAGTGCCACGTTTAGCATTGCCGCGGTTGCGACCTTTCTGCTGCTTACGAAACTTCGTTCTCTTTGGCTGCAACATGACTGCTGTCCTATCGGGCCGCCTTCTCGGCTCGGGCTTCGCTGCCTGTTTCCACCCGGTCCAATACCTCGCCTTTAAAGATCCAGACCTTTACGCCGATTACGCCATAAGTCGTCTTTGCTTCCGAGAAGCCATAGTCGATATCGGCCCTGAATGTGTGCAACGGTACGCGGCCTTCCCGATACCACTCCGAGCGAGCGATTTCAGCGCCATTCAGCCGGCCGGCAACCTTTACCTTGATTCCCTTGGCGCCGATCCGCATAGCATTGGTAACGGCTCGCTTCATCGCGCGCCTGAACATGACCCGCCGCTCGAGCTGCTGGGCAATACCCTCGGCGACCAGCTGGGCATCCAGCTCTGGCTTCCTGATCTCGGCGATGTTGATCCGAACATCATTGATATGCATGCCCATAATCCTGGCAACTTCAACCCGCAGCTTTTCAATATCCTCACCCTTCTTACCAATCACGATGCCGGGTCGTGCCGTATGGATGGTAATGTGAGCTTTTTTCGCCGGACGCTCTATGTGAATTTGACTCACCGATGCCTGCGACAGCCGTTGCTTCAGAAATTCGCGGACGGCGAAATCAGTATAGACCTGGTCAGCAAAACCTCGTGTATCTGAATACCACTTGGATGCCCAGTCTTTCGTGATACCGAGCCGGATACCGATTGGATGAACTTTCTGCCCCATCTGGCGATCCTTTCCTTAAACCTGTTCGTCACCGACTCTGACGGTAATGTGACTGTTGCGTTTGATGATGCGGTTGACCCGCCCTCTCGCACGCGGACGCCAACGTCGGAAAAGAGGTGCCTCATCGATGAAAATCTCCGTAACTTTGAGCTCATCGATGTCCGCACCATGATTGTTCTCGGCATTTGCTATGGCTGATTCGAGTACCTTCTTTACAATTCCGGCTGCTTTTTGCGGCATATGTCCCAGCGCCCGCAACGCCTGCGCTACATCCGCACCGCGAACCGCATCCGCCACCAGCCGACATTTCTGTGGCGAGATGCGTGCGTATTTGAGTCGTGCTGCAATCTGCATCGTTAATATCCGATTACTTTGTCTTCCTGTCGCCCGAATGACCCCTGAACGTACGGGTCGTTGCGAATTCACCCAACTTGTGTCCGACCATGTTTTCGGTCACCAGTACTGGGACATGCTGGCGCCCGTTATGAATAGCGATCGTCAGACCCACCATGTCGGGTACGATCATTGAACGACGGGACCAGGTCCTGATCGGACGCTTGTTGTTGGTTTGGACGGCCCGCAGCACCTTGTTCATAAGATGCGTGTCAACAAAAGGCCCTTTCTTAACTGAACGTGGCACTTCGCTTAACCTCTCGAACCTTTCTTACTGCGCTGCCGAACGATCATGTTTTGCGTTCGCTTGTTGTGACGCGTCTTGTAACCTTTCGTCGGCACGCCCCACGGCGTTACCGGATGTCGTCCGCCTGCCGTTCGACCTTCACCGCCGCCGTGTGGATGGTCGACAGGATTCATCGCCACACCACGAACCGTCGGCCGGATACCCCGCCATCGGTTCGCGCCGGCCTTACCGAGTTTGCGCAGATTGTTTTCGTAATTGCCGACCTCGCCGATGGTGGCGCGGCAATCGTTGTGGATCTTTCTCGTCTCCCCGGATCGCAACCGGAGTGTCGAATAAAGACCCTCACGGGCAACAAGCTGCGCTGACGTTCCTGCACTGCGTGCAATCTGTGCGCCTTTTCCCGGCTTCATCTCGATGCAATGCACCGTGGTTCCGATCGGAATGTTCTTCAACGCCAGCGCATTTCCGCGACGAATCGGCGCCTCGGGCCCCGACATGATTTCGTCCCCCGGCTTGATTCCGCGCGGTGCCAGGATGTATTGCCGCTCGCCATCCGCATACAGAACCAGAGCCAGATTCGCAGTGCGATTCGGGTCATATTCGATCCGCTCGACACGTGCCTGTATGCCGTCCTTGGTGCGGCAAAAATCCACGATCCGGAAACGTCTTTTGTGCCCGCCGCCACGATGTCGCACAGTGATACGGCCCTGGTTGTTGCGGCCGCTGATACGGTTCTTGCCGGCGAGCAACGCCCGGGCCGGCTTGCCCTTGTGCAACCCGGTTTTGATCACGCGAACCGCAAATCTACGTCCGGGCGAGGTTGGTTTTGCTTTCTGAACTGGCATGTCTATTTTCCGGTGAGGAGTGAGGAGTGAAGCGTGAAGACAAACTAGCGACAATCCCCGTCGTAAACGCAGGTTTCTTGCCCTTCATTCTTTACTCTTTAGCTCTTTACTCGATCCCGAATCTCCTCACCCCTTATTCCTTGACTCTTACCAGCGCAGCATCATTCCATTCCCAGAAAATCGATATCCTGCCCTTCAGCCAGCGTGACATATGCTTTCTTCCAGTAAGGGCGATGACCGAACGAGCGGCCAAACCGCTTCGCTTTTCCGGCGACGTTGATTACGCAGACGCCTGCAACTTTCACATCGAACATCAGCTCGACCGCACGACGAATCTCATCTTTGTTTGCGTCCCGCAGTACCTTGAACACAACCTGATTATGTGCATCTGCCACTCGCGTACTTTTCTCTGACAAATGCGGACCAAGGATGACGGTCATTAACTGTTCCTGATTCATGCAAATCGCTCCTCGATCCGACGAACTGCATCAACCGTAGCCAAAACCTTCTCATGACGAATGAGACTTACCGGATCCAGCCCCGAAACCGGCAAGGTTTCCACATGCGGCAAATTCCGCGATGCCAGTATCAGGTTTTCGTCATGTCCTTCCGTCAGGATCAGCACACTGTCCAGTCCCATGACCTTGAGCTTGTCCGCGAGTTCCCTGGTTTTTGGCGCATCCAGTTTCAACTCTTTTGTAACGACGAGTCGGTCCTGACGCACGAGTTCCGAAAAGATGGACTGCAAGGCCCGGATATACATCTTGCGATTTACCTTTTGCGCATGCTTCCGTGGTTTTGCCGCGAACGCCCGCCCACCACCGCGCCAGATCGGATTGCGGATAGACCCGACCCGTGCCCGGCCGGTGCCTTTCTGGCGCCACGGTTTGACGCCACCACCCCTTGCCTGTGCACGGGTCTTTTGCGCCTTTGTCCCGGCCCGACCACCGGCCAGATAGGCCGTAATCACCTGGTGTATTAGCGGCTCGTTGTATTCGCTGCCAAACGCCGTATCGGAAACCTGTACCTGAGCGCTCGCCCCGCTGCTGCCGTGCAGTTTCAGTTTCATGGGATTACGCGCCCCGACTCGTCGACTTGGCCGCCGGTCTTACAATGACCCGGCCGCCTTTTGAACCCGGTACCGCGCCTTTTACAAGCAACAGATTCCGATCTGTGTCCACCCGAACTACTTCGAGATTCGACACGGTGCAGCGCTCATTTCCCATATGCCCGGACATTTTCTTGCCCTTGAAAACCCGACCGGGTGTCTGACACTGGCCGATCGAGCCCGGCGCACGATGGGATAGCGAATTGCCGTGAGTACTGTCCTGGCCCCGAAAATTGTGCCGCTTGATGGTGCCCGCGTGGCCTTTGCCAATGCTTACCCCGGTCACGTCGACAGCCTGACCGGCTTCAAAATGATCGACCCGGATTTCAGCCCCGGGCTCGAGATCCTCGCCTTCGCCGTCAGCCAGGCGGAATTCCCACAGCCCTTCGCCTGGCTCGATTTTCACACTGCTGAAGTGCCCCGCCTGTGATTTTGAGAGCCGCGATTGCCGGGCCTGCCCGGAGGTGACCTGGAGCGCACGATAGCCATCGGACTCCACGGACTTCACGCGCGTCACGCGGTTGGGTAGCGCCTCGATCACCGTGACCGGGAGGGACTCCCCGGCCTCAGTGAATACGCGGGTCATGCCGCATTTGCGGCCAACCAGACCGATAGCCATTGCTCGTTTTCCTCTTAACTGTCCGGCACCTGCTGTGACGCGCGGTGCCACCTGCCGGGTCCCGGATTGGTGGCTTGAGAGCGCAGGTCACCGGGACCTGTACCGTCGTAACCGACAGCCTTTCGGGACCTTCCGCCGGGGAATACTGGCCGCCGGACGTTTCCCAGAGGGGACTGTCCTCCATTCCGGGTCCCGCATTCAGGCCCTTCTTCAGACCTGATCAGAACCTGCCAAGAACAGGCCCTTTTCGGGCCTGCTTAGAAACAGATCTCAAACAACAATCCGCAACACGGCCCGGCAGGGGCTACCCCGGCCAGGCCGAAAACAGCCGGAAAGTATAACAACTTTCCGGCTTAGTTCAATTTGATCTGCACATCTACCCCGGCCGGCAATTCCAGCTTCATCAGGGCATCCACAGTCTTGTCGGTGGGGTCGACAATATCCATCAGGCGCTTGTGTGTCCTGATTTCATATTGGTCCCTGGCGTCCTTGTTCACGTGCGGCGAGATCAGCACCGTAAAGCGCTCTTTCTTGGTCGGCAGCGGTATCGGCCCCCTGACCTGGGCCCCGGTCCGCCGGGCTGTCTCCACGATCTCACGGGCCGAATTGTCGATCAGCCTGTGATCGAAGGCCTTCAGCCGGATACGTATGCTCTGATTTTTCGCCATCTTCCCGCTTTCCATTTATGCCTCAGGCCTTACGCCTCGGGCTTCACAAATTACCGTACGCTTCTTATCTTGACCTCTTAAGGGGTCACAATTGTATGTCCCCTTGAATAACCCGTGACGCGCATGCGTCTCTTAGTTATTCGATGATCTTTGCCACCACGCCGGCACCGACGGTGCGGCCGCCCTCGCGGATGGCAAAGCGCAAGCCTTCCTCCATCGCGATCGGCGCGATCAACTCCACCTTCATCTGCACATTGTCGCCCGGCATCACCATCTCGGTGCCTTCCGGCAGCGTCACCGCCCCCGTCACGTCCGTGGTCCGAAAATAAAACTGCGGCTTGTAGCCCTTGAAAAACGGCGTGTGCCGCCCGCCCTCTTCCTTCGTCAGCACGTACACCTCGGCGTCAAATACCGTGTGCGGCGTGATCGAGCCCGGCTTCGCAATCACCTGGCCACGCTCCACCTCGTCGCGCTTGGTGCCGCGCAGCAGTACCCCCACGTTGTCCCCCGCACGGCCTTCGTCCAGTAACTTCCGGAACATCTCCACACCCGTGCACGTCGACTTCTCCGTCGGCCGGATCCCCACAATCTCGATCTCGTCTCCAACCTGCACAATCCCGCGATCAATCCGGCCCGTCACCACCGTGCCGCGGCCCGAAATCGAAAATACGTCCTCCACCGGCATCAGAAAATCACCATCTATCGCCCGCTCCGGCTCCGGTATGTACGAGTCCATCGCCTCCAGCAGCTTGCTGATGCTCCCAATGCCCTGCTCCCCAGTGTCGCCTTCCAGTGCCTTCAGCGCCGAACCCACGATCACCGGCGTGTCATCGCCCGGAAACTCGTAGGTCGATAACAGATCCCGGACCTCCAGCTCCACCAGCTCCAACAGCTCGTCATCGTCCACCATGTCCGCCTTGTTCAGGTACACCACGATAAACGGTACCCCCACCTGCCGCGCCAGCAATATGTGCTCCCGCGTCTGCGGCATCGGCCCGTCCGCCGCCGATACCACCAGCACCGCGCCGTCCATCTGCGCCGCACCCGTGATCATGTTCTTCACATAGTCCGCATGCCCCGGACAGTCCACATGCGCGTAATGCCGATTGTCCGTCTCATACTCCACGTGCGCCGTCGCTATCGTGATACCCCGCGCCTTCTCCTCCGGCGCATTGTCAATCGAATCAAACGCACGGAACTCACCACCATGCTTCTCCGCCTGCACCTTCGTGATCGCCGCCGTCAGCGTCGTCTTGCCATGATCGACATGACCTATCGTGCCCACATTTACATGCGGCTTCGTTCGCTCGAATTTCTCCTTGGGCATGGGTGCTACCTCTTCTTATTCAGGACGCTTTTTTCAGAACCAGGTCAGCCACATTCGCGGGGACCGCGGCGTATTTTGAGAACTCCATCGAAAATGTTGCCCGCCCCTGAGTCATGGACCTCATGTCCGTGGCGTAACCAAACATTTCTGCCAGCGGGACATCCGCCCGAATCACCTTACCAGCCGGTGAGTCATCCATGCCCTGGGGCAGTCCGCGCCGTCGATTCAGATCGCCCATAACATCACCAAAATACTCTTCCGGCGTTACGACCTCGACCTTCATGATGGGTTCCAGCAATATCGGGTCCGCCTTGCTGATTCCCTCCTTGAACGCCATGGACCCTGCAATCTTGAATGCAATTTCGCTCGAATCGACATCGTGATACGAGCCGTCATACAGCGTTACCTTGAAGTCCACCACCGGATAGCCTGCGATCACACCGTTTTCCATTTGTTCCTTGATACCCTTGTCAACGGCAGGAATGTACTCCTTCGGAATCGCTCCGCCGGTGATAGAATTTTCGAATTCGTAACCGGTCCCCGGTTTCAGCGGCTCGATCTTGATCCAGACGTGACCGTACTGGCCGCGACCACCACTCTGGCGGACAAATTTGCCTTCCTGATCCACGGATGAGCGAATAGTTTCCCGATAGGCGACCTGTGGCTTGCCGATATTCGCCTCGACCTTAAATTCGCGCTTTAACCGCTCAACGATTATTTCCAGGTGTAACTCACCCATTCCGGAAATAATCGTCTCCCCGGACTCTTCGTCGGTGTGTACTTTGAACGACGGATCTTCGCGAGCCAGTTTCGAAAGGGCCACGCCCATCTTTTCCTGATCCGCCTTGGTCTTTGGCTCTACGGCGACCGCGATCACAGGTTCCGGGAACTCCATACGCTCCAGTGAAATAATCGAGTCGATGGCGCACAGGCTGTCGCCGGTGGTCACACCTTTCAGGCCAACAGCCGCCGCAATATCGCCCGCCCGGACTTCCTTGATGTCTTCGCGGTCATTGGCGTGCATCTGCAGGATGCGGCCGATACGTTCTTTTTTCTGCTTGTTCGGGTTATATACCTGGTCGCCCGACTTGAGGACACCGGAATATACCCGGAAAAAGGTCAGGTTGCCGACAAACGGATCGTTCATGATCTTGAATGCGAGCGCAGCGAACGGCCCTTTGTCATCCGCCGGGCGCTCACCTGGCGTCCCGTCTTCGAGCTCACCCTGCATAGCCGGCACATCCACCGGAGACGGCATCAGCTCAACGACAGCATCAAGCATCGCCTGCACACCCTTGTTCTTGAACGCCGAACCACAAAGCGTAGGAACGATCTCATTCACCCGTGTCCGCTGCCGGAGCCCCTGCCGTATCTGTTCCTCGTCGAGCGACCCCGCACCAAGGTATGCGTCCATCAGCTCTTCATTGGCCTCGGCCGCCGCTTCGATCATCAGCTCACGCCAGTGTTCACAGTCGGCAAGCATGTCCGCTGGGATTTCCTTCGCCTCGAAGGTCGTGCCCAGGCTACCGTCATCCCAGTAGATCGCTTCCATTCGAACCAGATCAACGACCCCCTGGAAATTCTCTTCCGCACCGATAGGCAGCTGTATCGGAATCGGGTTGGCGCCGAGACGACTTTTTATCTGATCGACGACGCGAAGAAAATCAGCGCCGATGCGATCCATCTTGTTAACAAACGCCAGCCGCGGTACACCATAGCGGTTAGCCTGCCGCCAGACCGTTTCTGATTGCGGCTCGACGCCCGCGACCGCACAGAACACCGCCGCCGCGCTGTCGAGAACGCGCAGTGATCGCTCGACCTCGATAGTGAAATCGACGTGACCGGGCGTGTCGATGATATTGATCCGATGCTCCGGGAACTGTTGCCGCATACCGGACCAGTACGTAGTTGTGGCAGCAGAGGTAATCGTGATGCCCCGCTCCTGTTCCTGTTCCATCCAGTCCATGACAGCAGCGCCGTCATGCACCTCGCCGAGCTTGTACGAGATACCTGTATAGAACAGTATACGTTCGGTCGTCGTCGTCTTGCCGGCATCAATATGAGCCATGATGCCGATATTTCGATACAGATCGATTGGAGTCGTACGGGCCACGGGGAGATCCTGATGTTGCGCAAGCAGGCGATTACCACCGGTAGTGGGCGAATGCCTTGTTGGCGTCGGCCATCCGGTGTGTGTCTTCGCGTTTCTTGACCGCCGTACCCTTGTTCTCAGCAGCTTCGAGGAGTTCATTTGCCAGGCGCTGAGCCATGGATTTCTCCCCCCGGCGACGGGCCGCATCAATTACCCAACGCATGGCCAGTGTCTGGCGACGGGCCGGTCGAACTTCGATCGGTATCTGGTAGGTCGCACCGCCAACCCGCCGTGATTTGACTTCCACGGTCGGCTTTACGTTGTCCAGGGCCTGTGCCAGCAATTCCAGGGCACGCTCTTCCGACCCGCCCTGCTTTTCGGCAATGCGGTCGATCGCACCATAGATAATGTGCTCGGCGACCGATTTCTTGCCATCGTTCATGACCATATTGATGAACTTGGCCAGCATATCGTTGCCGAATCGGGGATCGGGCAATAGCATGCGCTTGGGTGCCTGGGTGCGTCTGGACATCTTCTTCGCTCAGTAATCAGGACTTCGGGCGCTTGGCACCGTACTTGGACCGCCCGCGCCTTCTTTCCGTGACGCCGGCGCAGTCCAGGGTTCCGCGCACGACATGGTAACGGACGCCGGGAAGGTCTTTTACCCGTCCACCCCGGATCAGGACAACCGAGTGCTCCTGCAGGTTGTGGCCTTCGCCGCCAATGTAGCTGGTAACTTCAAAACCGTTGGTTAGTCTCACACGGGCCACTTTACGCAGCGCTGAATTCGGCTTCTTCGGCGTCGTTGTATACACGCGCGTACAAACACCCCGCTTTTGCGGGCTGTTCTGCAGCGCCGGTACCGCGCTCTTTTCAATTTTTCGGCTACGGCCCTTGCGGACCAACTGGTTAACGGTCGCCATCTTTTCGCCTATCAAATGCAACAGAGCCCGAAAATCACGCTGGGCGATATTCGGGCCAGACAAACAGCGGGCCGCCATCGGCGGCCCGGAGCTCCAAACTCTTCATCCATCAGGGCTTCCGCGGCCCTGGGTCACGACCGCGCATTGTATTTTTTGCCCCCAGGGACTGTCAAGCAGATCGGCGCCGAAATCTCAAGACTGCCCCGCCGCAACCTCTTCACCTTCCCCGCTGGTCTCGGCTTCCATCCCGGGAGCACCTTCGATCGTGCTGCCGGCCGCGTCCCCGGCCACTTTTTCTTCCTCGCTCAAAGTCGCGGCCGCAGTAGCCTCATCCACGGCTCTGAGTTCGGCAGCCACATCCGGCTGTTCTTCCTTCGGCCGTTTGCGCTCGGCATGATAGGCACAACCGGTACCGGCCGGGATCAGCCGGCCGACGATGACATTTTCCTTGAGCCCCCGAAGCTTGTCGCGCATTCCACGTACGGCAGCCTCGGTCAGAACACGCGTTGTTTCCTGGAACGACGCTGCCGAAATGAAAGATTCGGTCGCCAGTGATGCCTTGGTAATGCCGAGCAGGACCGGTATAAATTCCGCGGGTTTCTTGCCTTCGATCGCGAGCTGATCATTGAGGTCCAGGGCCCGCGCCCGATCTATCTGCTCAGCACGGAGCAGCCGCGCGTCTCCGATATCAGAAATCTCCACCTTCCGGAGCATCTGGCGGATGATGACTTCGATATGCTTGTCGTTGATCCTGACGCCCTGCAGCCGGTAGACATCCTGTATCTCCCGGACGAGATAGTCCGCAAGATTCTCCACACCCTGCAAACGCAGGATGTCGTGCGGGTTGGGCTCGCCATCGGCGATCATTTCACCCTTTTCGACCTGCTCACCCTCGAACACATTCAAATGCCGCCACTTTGGGATCAGCTCCTCGTGCCTATCGCCACCGTCTTCCGTAATCACCAGGCGCCGCTTGCCTTTGGTCTCCTTGCCAAAACTCACCGTGCCAGTGTGTTCCGCCAGGATGGCCGAGTCTTTTGGCTTACGCGCTTCGAATAGGTCGGCCACACGCGGAAGACCACCGGTGATATCGCGGGTCTTTGAAGTTTCCTGCGGGATGCGGGCGATAATGTCGCCAACACCGACCGTAGCGCCGTCATCCATCGTAATGATCGCGCCGGGCGGCAAGGCATAGTGAGCCGGAATGTCAGTGTTGCCGAAGCAGATATCCTTGCCCTTGGCATCGACCAGCTTCGCGATAGGCCTGAGGTCTTTGCCGGCACTGCCGCGCTTCTTGGGATCGATGATGATGTAGCTGGACAGACCCGTCATTTCATCCATCTGTCGAGTTACGGTTATGCCCTCGACAAAGTCCTGGAACTGGAGCGAGCCGGCAACTTCCGTTACGACCGGGTGAGTATGTGGATCCCACGTGGCAACAATCTGCCCGGGGTCAACCTCGTGCCCGTCTTCAATTTGAATGGTCGCGCCGTATGGAACTTTGTACCGTTCGCGTTCACGGCTGAACTCGTCGAAAACCAGGAGCTCCCCCGACCTCGAAACCGCAACAAAGTAACCCTTGGCATGTTGCACCGTCTTCATAGTGTGCAGATGTGCAACCCCCTTGCTCTTCACCTCGATGTTATTCACGGCCGCAGCCCGCGATGCCGCGCCACCGATGTGGAACGTACGCATCGTCAGCTGTGTTCCGGGTTCACCGATTGACTGGGCCGCAATGACACCGACAGCCTCGCCAATATTCACGCGATGACCGCGGGCCAGATCTCGTCCGTAGCATTGGCTACAAATACCGTAGCGTGTAGCACAGGTAATCGGGGAACGGACCCAGATCTGGTCCACACCCATGTCCTCAAGGTCGGCAACCCATTTCTCGTCCAGCAGGGTTCCCGCCTCAACGGCAAGTTCTTCCGTACCGGGTTTCATCGTTGGCTCGGCTACGACGCGACCGAGTACTCGCTCGCGCAGCGGTTCGACAATATCGCCGCCTTCAACCAGTGGCGTCATCAGCAAACCGCATTCGGTACCGCAATCCGGCTCGGTGACCACCAGGTCCTGTGCGACATCGACCAGGCGTCGGGTCAAATAACCGGAGTTAGCGGTCTTCAGCGCGGTATCTGCCAGCCCCTTACGCGCACCATGGGTCGAGATAAAGTACTGCAGGACGTCCAGTCCCTCGCGGAAATTGGCCGTAATCGGCGTCTCAATAATGGAGCCGTCCGGCTTCGCCATAAGCCCGCGCATGCCGGCAAGCTGCCGGATCTGTGCCGCAGATCCCCGGGCACCGGAATCGGCCATCATGAAGATTGAATTGAACGACTTCTGCGTCGTTTCGGTGCCGGCCGAATCGGTGACCTGCTCGGTACCGAGCTTATCCATCATGGCTGCGGCCACGCGGTCATTCGTTCGCGACCAGATATCAACGACTTTGTTGTAACGCTCACCGTCAGTAACCAGGCCGGATCCATACTGATCCTGGATGTCCTTTACCTCGGTCGCTGCCTCGGCAAGAATCGCGTCTTTCTCGCTCGGCACGGTCATGTCGTTGACGCCGATGGAAATGCCGGCCCGTGTCGCGTAGTAAAAGCCGGTGTACATCAGCTGGTCCGCGAACACGACGGTCTGTTTCAGACCAACTCTGCGGTAACACGCATTGATGACACGGGATATGGCTTTCTTATCCATATCCGTATTGATCAAATCGAAGGGGAGTCCTTCCGGCATCAGTTCAGACAGCAACGCACGACCGACCGTGGTTTCCGGCATGCAGGTCAGACGCTCCGCATTGCCATCTTCATCGATCACTGTCTGCGGAATTCGGACGCGGACATTTGCATGTAATTCCACGGCACCGTTCTCATACGCACGGTGAACTTCCTTGATATCACTGAATACCATGCCTTCGCCACGCGCATTCAGGCGCTGCCTTGTCATGTAGTACAGGCCGAGGACAACATCCTGGGATGGCACAATGATGGGTTCGCCGTTGGCCGGCGAGAGGATGTTGTTTGACGACATCATCAACGCCCGAGCTTCCAGCTGCGCCTCCAATGACAAGGGTACATGCACTGCCATTTGGTCGCCGTCAAAGTCTGCGTTGAACGCCGTGCAAACCAGCGGGTGCAGCTGAATCGCCTTACCCTCGATAAGTACGGGTTCAAACGCCTGGATACCCAGCCGGTGCAGGGTTGGAGCGCGGTTCAGTAGCACCGGATGCTCACGGATGACTTCTTCGAGGATGTCCCACACCTCTGGCCCTTCCCGTTCAACCAGACGTTTTGCCGCCTTGATCGTGGCCGCCTCACCACGAAACTGCAGCTTGGAAAATATGAACGGCTTGAAAAGCTCCAGCGCCATCTTCTTGGGCAGACCACATTGATGCAGTTTAAGGGTCGGCCCGACCACGATGACCGAACGACCGGAATAGTCGACACGCTTGCCGAGCAGATTTTGACGAAATCGGCCCTGCTTACCCTTGATCATATCGGCCAGTGACTTCAGTGGACGCTTGTTAGTCCCGGTAATTGCCCGGCCGCGCCGCCCGTTGTCCAGCAGAGCGTCGACTGCTTCCTGCAGCATGCGCTTTTCATTGCGCACAATGATGTCCGGGGCGTTCAGCTCCAGTAGTCGGCGTAGCCTGTTATTGCGGTTGATAACGCGCCGGTAGAGATCATTGAGATCGGATGTAGCAAACCGGCCGCCATCTAGAGGCACCAGCGGCCGCAGATCCGGCGGCAGCACCGGCAGGACGGTAAGAACCATCCATTCGGGCTTGTTGCCGGACTGGATAAAAGACTCCAGCAGCTTCAGTCGCTTGGACAGACGCTTGATCTTGGTGTCCGAGTTGGTGGCGTCAATATCCTCGCGAACTTTTGCTACTTCGACCTCCAGATCCATCGTCCTCAACATTTCATGCACGGCTTCGGCACCCATGCGGGCATCGAACTCGTCGCCGTGCTCTTCGATCGCTTCAAGATAAGTCTCGTCGGTAAGCAGATGACCTCGCTCGAGCGGTGTCATGCCCGGGTCGACGACTACGAATGCTTCAAAATAGAGCACCCGCTCGATTTCCCTCAGCGTCATGTCAAGCATCAGTCCGATGCGCGACGGCAACGATTTCAGAAACCAGATATGCGCAACAGGGCTGGCCAGCTCGATATGTGCCATGCGCTCACGCCGGACCTTGGATTGGGTAACTTCCACACCGCATTTTTCACAAACCACACCGCGGTGCTTGAGACGCTTATATTTGCCGCAGAGACATTCATAGTCCTTTACGGGCCCGAATATCTTGGCGCAGAAAAGTCCGTCACGCTCCGGCTTGAAGGTCCGGTAGTTGATGGTTTCCGGTTTTTTTACCTCGCCATACGACCACGATCGAATCATGTCCGGCGACGCCAGCCCGATACGGATAGCGTCAAAATCCTCGACCTGGGATTGTTGACGGAAAAGTCTTAAAAGGTCTCTCATGCTGTCACCTGCTTAGAGCGATCAGTCCAGCTCAAGCTCGATATTGATTGCCAACGAGCGAATTTCTTTTACGAGTACATTGAAGGATTCCGGCATACCGGCCTCCATCTCATGCGTTCCGTCGACGATGTTCTTGTACATCTTGGTGCGGCCTTGCACATCATCCGATTTGACGGTGAGCATCTCCTGCAGCGTATACGCGGCACCGTAGGCCTCGAGCGCCCAGACTTCCATCTCCCCGAACCGCTGCCCGCCAAACTGTGCCTTGCCACCCAGCGGCTGCTGCGTAACGAGACTGTACGGGCCCGTGGACCGTGCATGCATCTTGTCGTCAACCAGGTGGTTGAGTTTGAGCATGTACATGTAACCGACAGTGACCGGCCGATCGAAGGGCTCACCAGTACGTCCGTCCACGAGATTGGCCTGACCGTTTTCCGGCAGGTCCGCCAGCTCAAGCATGTGCTTGATCTCACTTTCGTCTGCGCCATCGAACACCGGCGTGGCCATAGGTACCCCGTTACTGAGATTCCCGGCCAGCTCAAAGATCTCATTGTTGTTGAGTGACCGCAGACTGACCTTCTGACCACCGGTTTCGTTGTAAATCCTGTCGAGGAACTTGCGTATCTCAGTCGCTGACTGGCCGGCGTTGACCATGCGCCCGATCTTCCGACCGAGTTCCTTGGCTGCCCAGCCCAGATGCGTTTCGAGTACCTGGCCGACGTTCATACGGGAAGGAACGCCAAGCGGGTTCAATACGATATCGACCGGGGTGCCATCCTCCATGTAAGGCATGTCCTCGATCGGAACGATCGTCGAGATCACGCCCTTGTTACCGTGCCGGCCGGCCATCTTGTCGCCCGGCTGGATGCGCCGTTTGACCGCCAGATAGACCTTGACCATCTTCAGCACGCCGGGAGCAAGATCGTCGCCGGCGGTGATCTTGTTCTTTTTCTCCTCGTAGCGCCGATCGAACTCCTCACGCTGTTTTTTCAGTCGCTCGGCCGTCAGCTCGAATCCCGTGTTCGCCGCCTCGTTGCGCAGCCGGACTTCGAACCAGTTTTCGCGCGGCACTTCATCAAGGTAGACCTTGGTAATCTTGCTGCCTTTTCTGAGCTTGTTCGGACCGCCGTCGGCTACTTTGCCAATCAACATCTGCTCGGCACGTAAAAAGATGTCGTTCTCGAGAATACGCTGCTGATCGCCAAAGTCCTTTTTGACACTGTCGAGTTCCATGGCCTCAATCGAGAGTGCACGTGCATCTTTTTCGACACCGTCACGAGTAAACACGCGAACATCGATGACCGTACCGTCCATGCCAGGTGGAACCCGTAAGGATGTGTCCTTAACATCGGAAGCTTTCTCACCAAAGATTGCACGCAACAGTTTCTCTTCCGGCGTCAGCTGCGTTTCGCCCTTTGGTGTTACCTTGCCGACGAGAATGTCGCCAGCCTTAACCTCGGCGCCGATGTAAGCGATGCCTGACTCATCCAGCTTGGCAAGCGCAGCGTCGCCTACGTTCGGAATGTCCGCGGTGATCTCCTCCGGGCCCAGCTTTGTGTCGCGGGCTACGCAAGACAGTTCTTCGATGTGAATGGTCGTGAAACGATCTTCATGAACGAGGCGCTCTGAGATGAGTATCGAATCCTCAAAGTTGTAACCGTTCCACGGCATGAACGCGACCAAAAGGTTTTGTCCGAGAGACAATTCGCCCATGTTGGTCGACGGTCCATCCGCCAGCACGTCGCTATTGGCGATATGATCGCCCGCTTTTACCAGTGGCTTCTGATTGATACAGGTGTTCTGATTGGACCGCGTGTATTTCGTCAGGTTATAAATGTCAACTCCCGCCTCGCTGAGCCCGGTTTCTTCGTCATCAACACGGACCACGATGCGAGACGCGTCAACCGAGTCGACTACACCACCGCGGCGGGCCACTACGGTGACGCCCGAATCGGCCGCAACGACCCGTTCCATGCCGGTACCGACCAACGGTGGCTCGGTGCGCAGAGTTGGAACAGCCTGGCGCTGCATGTTTGATCCCATGAGCGCGCGGTTGGCATCGTCATGCTCGAGGAACGGAATCAGCGACGCCGCGACGGACACGATCTGTCTTGGCGACACGTCCATGTATTCAATCCGATCCGGCGTCGACATCGTGAACTCGTTCTGATATCTACTCGAGATCAGATCATCGACAAAAGCACCCTTCTGATCGAGCTGTGCATTAGCCTGCGCGATAACATACTGGCCCTCCTCGATTGCTGAGAGGTATACGATGTCGCCGGTCGCGCGGCTATTTCTTACCTTTCGGTACGGCGTCTCGAGAAATCCGTACTCATTGGTTCTTGCGTAAACCGCCAGCGAATTAATCAGGCCAATATTCGGGCCTTCCGGCGTTTCGATCGGGCAAACCCGACCATAGTGCGTCGGATGCACATCACGCACTTCAAATCCGGCACGCTCTCGCGTCAGACCACCGGGCCCGAGCGCGGACACCCGTCGCTTATGGGTGACCTCGGACAACGGGTTATTCTGATCCATGAACTGCGAGAGCTGGCTGGAACCAAAGAACTCTTTGACGGCGGCAGCGACCGGCTTGGCGTTGATCATTTCCTGCGGCATGAGCCCCTCGGACTCCGCCAGGGTAAGTCGCTCCTTGACTGCACGTTCTACACGAACGAGTCCGATCCGGAAGGCGTTTTCTGCCATTTCACCGACACTGCGTACGCGACGGTTACCCAGGTGATCGATATCATCGACGGTACCGTTACCGTTGCGAATATCAATCAAAGTTCTCAGTACGGCAAGGATGTCTTCTCGGGTCAGGACACCTTCGCCGCTGGTGTCGCCGCTGTGGACACGGCGATTGAACTTCATTCTGCCCACACCGGAGAGATCGTATCGTTCGGAATTGAAAAACAGGTTGTTAAAGAGATTTTCAGCGGCCTCCTTGGTCGGTGGTTCACCCGGTCGCATCATGCGATAGATTTCGACCAGCGCCTCGAGCCTGTTCCGGGTCGGATCGATTCTGAGGGTATTCGAGATGAAGGGGCCCGTATCCAGGTCATTCACATAGATCGTGCGAATTTCCTTGACGTTGCACTCAATGAACTTCTCGATCAGTTCGTCGGTGAGTTCCGTATTGGCAGGGGCCAGAATCTCCCCTGTCGATTCATCAACGACGTCGTGACCGACAGTCTTGCCCTCCAGATAGCTGGCCGGAACAACGAGTTTCCTGATTCTGAGTTTTTCAATCTCCCGTACGTGCCGCGCGGTAATCCGCCATCCTTCCTCAATGATGACCTTGTTACCGCTCTTGATCGAGAATCCGGCGGTTTCGCCGCGCAGGCGACTCGCAACCAGCGCGAGCTTGATTTCTTTCTTCGACAACGTAAATTTGTTCATTTCGAAGAATTCACCGAGAATCTGCTCGTCGGTGAAATCGAGCGCGCGCAGGATAATGGTTACCGGCAACTTCCGGCGCCGGTCGATACGGCAAAACACAGAGTCCTTGGGATCGAATTCAAAATCGAGCCATGAGCCACGGTAGGGAATAACGCGCGCTGAATACAGTAGCTTGCCGGACGAATGTGTCTTGCCTTTGTCATGATCGAAAAACACACCGGGCGACCGGTGCAACTGCGACACGATGACGCGCTCAGTCCCGTTGATAACAAATGTACCGTTATCGGTCATCAAGGGGAGTTCGCCGAGGTACACCTCCTGCTCCCGAATGTCCTTGACCGGCTTTACCGAACCGGAGGCTTCTTTGTCATAAATGATGAGCCTGACCTTGACCCGTAGAGGCGCGGCGTAGGTTAATCCACGTAGCTGACATTCCTTGACATCAAATACCGGCTCGCCGAGACGATAACTGACATACTCCAGTGCCGCATTACCCGAGTAACTCACTATCGGGAAGACGGAATGGAATGCAGCATGCAATCCGATCTCGTCACGCTGCTCCGGTGACTTATTGACCTGGAGAAACTTGCGGTAGGAATTGATCTGTATTGCCAACAAATACGGCACGTCGAGAATACTCGGCCGTTTGCCGAAATCCTTACGAATCCGCTTTTTCTCAGTAAACGAATAAACCATCGGGTTTGTCCTCGCCTTAAGCTGCGACTAAACGCAAACGCGCTCGCCGGCGTAGCGGTCCCAGGATCGCACCCGGGTCGCTGCCAGCCTGACTGGTTGTAGATGGTGCAAGTGTTACTTGACCTCGACCGTTGCACCGGCCTCTTCGAGCTGCTTCTTGACTTCCTCGGCCTCGTCCTTTGAGACGCCTTCCTTAACAGCAGCAGGAACGCTCTCGACCAGATCCTTGGCTTCCTTGAGCCCCAGTCCGGTCATGCTGCGCACAGTCTTGATAACCGAGACCTTAGTCTCGCCGAAACTTGTCATGACAACATCGAACTCCGTCTGTTCCTCCGCCGCGGCATCACCGTCAGCGGCAGCACCTGCTGCTGCAGCAACAGCTACCGGCACCGCCGCAGATACGCCCCATTCATCCTCGAGCTCCTTGATCAGCTCGACGAGTTCCAATACCGGCATTTTGCCGAGTGCTTTTTTGATCTCTTCGCGTGAAACTGCCATTGTTTTGTCTCCTGATGTACCCGAATTCTGATTTTCCTCGTGCGATTAACCTGCCGGTTCGGGCTGTTGATCCCGATAGGCGCCCAGTAACCGGGCCAGCTGTGCCAGCGGTTCCGCCAACAGCCGTACCAGTTTGGAAGCAGGCTCGATCAGCAAGCCAAGCAGCTGTGCCCGTCCCTCATCCAGAGTCGGAAGATTTGCAAGTCTGGTGAGATCGGACTCCGGATAGAGCTCACCACCGATCGCCACCAATCGGGCTACCAGTTTTTCGTGCTCCTTCGAAAAGTCCTTGACCAGCCGTGCGGCGGCACCCGGATCTTCCGTCGAGAACGCCAGAATCAGAGGTCCTGTGAGGCTGTCTTTCAGGCACTCGAACTGAGTACCTTCAACCGCCCGCCGGGCCAATGTATTCTTGACTACCCGAAGATAGACCCCGGACTCGCGCGCCTGTTTGCGCAGCTCAGTCATCTCGGCCACGGTCAGGCCACGATATTCCGCCGCAACTGCCGAAAGGGCAGCCGACGCAACTTCGTTGACCTCCGCAATGAGAGCTTTCTTTTCTTCCAGTCGTAATGCCATCGATTTCTCCTGGCTACTCAATCACCGACGGTGACCGTCACCAGGAACACCTGACTCGGGTAACACCATCTGCGCAGGAAATTAAGTCCTGAGTCCTGAGTCCCGAGTCTTGAGACCCAATAACAAGACCCCTGCGGTCTTTGACGTTTGCCGTCCTTGGCAAGTGACCAGCGAACGGTGAATAGCTGTCGCAGGCGCTGCCCGCCAATGTCTGTTCGCTTGTCACTACTCACTAAGTTTCGATACTTCCCTGATCGACGACGATTCCGGGACCCATCGTCGAAGACACAGTAAGTTTTTTCATGTAGATGCCCTTGGCCGCCGCCGGCTTTCCCTTGATCAGGTCCGCCAGTAACGCACTCAAATTCTCATGCAGCGCATGAACATCGAAAGTGACGGTGCCTATCGGGCAGTGAATTGTCCCGGCCTTGTCAGTCCGGTAGCGCACCTGGCCGGCTTTTGCGTTTTTTACTGCAGTCGCGACGTCCTTGGTCACTGTCCCGACCTTCGGATTCGGCATCAAGCCGCGGGGACCGAGAATCTGTCCGAGTTTGCCGACGACTTTCATCGCGTCGGGCGTTGCAATTGCCGTGTCAAAATCCAGTTCACCGCCCTTGATCTTTTCCGCGAGATCTTCGAATCCAACGATATCCGCCCCCGCCTTTTTCGCCGCATCGGCCTGATCGCCCTGCGCGAACACAGCCACCCGAACGGTTTTACCCGTTCCGTTAGGAAGAACGGTCGCACCACGCACGACCTGGTCGGATTTTCTCGGGTCCACGCCCAGGTTTACTGATACATCAACCGATTCCGTGAACTTGCATTTCGCCAGCTCCTTGACCAGGCCTAGCGCATCGTCAATCGGATAGGCACGCCCAGCTTCGATCTTCTCGCGGCCAAGTTTTTGCTTTTTGCTCAAACGGGCCATCTCAAACGCCCTCCACTTCAATACCCATGCTGCGGGCGCTACCGGCGATCGTCCTGACCGCCGCATCCATATCCGCTGCCGTCAGATCCGGGTCTTTTGCGCGTGCAATCTCTTCAAGCTGGGCACGCGTCACCCTGCCAACCTTCTCGGTATTCGGCGTCCCGCTGCCTTTCGGGATACCAGCCGCCTTTTTCAGCAGCACGGCTGCAGGAGGCGTTTTGGTAATAAATGTAAAGCTGCGATCACTGTAAACGGTAATCACAACCGGCACCGGCAATCCGGGTTCAACGCGCTGGGTGTGTGCGTTGAATATCTTGCAAAACTCCATGATATTTACACCATGCTGGCCCAGAGCCGGCCCGACGGGCGGAGACGGATTGGCCTGGCCTGCAGGAATCTGCAGCTTGATAAAGCTGTCGACTTTCTTTGCCATAAGTATGCTCCGGGTCCTAGCGCCAAATTCAGGCTTCAGGGATCAGCTTTCGAAGTGGCCGCTATGCGGCCATTGCTGATTCCCGTCAGCTGATTTGGCTCCCCCCTGCGTCCGTTCCGTTCCGGCCGGGTAATCCTTGTCCGGCATTTTGACTACCAATCGGGGACAGACAGACATGGGGTCTGCCCCCGGGCTTTCAAGCTTTTTCAACCTGGGCGAAATCCAGCTCCACCGGAGTGGATCGTCCCAGGATCTGAACCGCCACTCTGAGGCGGCTCTTGTCGTAATTCACTTTCTCGACAACACCATTGAAATCGTTAAAGGGACCCTCGATGACTCGGACGACTTCACCCGGCTCGAACAGCACTTTGGGCCGTGGTTTGTCGACCCCCTCCCGAACTCGCTGCAGGATCTTGTCGGCCTCTTTATCCGAGATCGGAGCCGGTCGATCACTACTGCCGCCGATGAACCCGAGGACTTTTGGCACCTCCTTCACCAGGTGCCAGCTCTCATCATTCATTTCCATCTGCACGAGTACATAGCCGGGAAAGAATTTGCGCTCACTTCTGCGCTTCTGACCTTCCCGCATTTCCACAACCTCTTCCGTCGGCACCATGACCTCGCCAAAGTAGTCCTGGAACCCGCTCAAACGTACGCGCTCTTCCAGCGAGGCCTTTACTTTGTATTCATAGTTCGAATAGGTATGGACAATGTACCAGCGATGACTCATCCGTTAACCTCCACGGCCGGTCAGCGCCCGGGTCGCCCAGAACAGAAACATATCCAGTCCCCAGAAAAACACACCCATCATCGCTGCAAACAGGATTACCGCAAATGTCGTACGCAGCGTTTCCGGCCGGTTTGGCCATACAACCTTTCTGAGTTCGATACGCGAACCCGTGATGAACCGCCACAGCGTCCGCCCGGGGACGGTCTGCATGGCAATCAGTATCGCTAGTCCCGTGGCAACAACGACGCCGACCGTTCTTAACAGGACGGATTGGTCCTCGTAAACGTAGTAGCCCGCGATGCCGCCGATGAGCACCATGGCGGCAAACAGCAATTTCAGGTTGTCGAACAGCGTCGCGCCCTCTTCCGGCTTGCTCGTCATCATTCAGTCCGTATATATAAGGTGTCACTGGCAGGCCAGGAGGGAATCGAACCCCCAACCTGCGGTTTTGGAGACCGCCGCT
>CAZJFQ010000002.1:0-19993 GCA_964545335.1 uncultured Gammaproteobacteria bacterium
AAACGGAAATGCATCACATCGCCATCCCGAACAACATACTCCCGGCCTTCCGGCGGCATCTTGCCTGCTTCCTTCGCACCATGTTCGCCACCGGCACGGATAAAATCTTCATAGTGCGCCACTTCAGCACGAATAAAGCCCCGCTGGAAATCGGCGTGTATTCGGCCTGCTGCATCGTACGCCGTTGCCCCGCCCGGTACTGTCCAGGCTTTCACTTCCTTTGACAGGGTAGTGAAGAATGTCTGTAGTCTTAATAATGTGTAGGCCGCACGGATTACCCGGTCGAGACCCGGCTCCTCCAGACCCAAGCCGTGCAGAAACTCGGCCTGTTCGGACTCGTCGAGTTCGATAATCTCCGCTTCGATTTCGGCGCAGATAATGACAACCTCGGCTCCTTCGCGACGGGCCAAAACCTCAAGTGCCTCGGATTGCTCATTACCCTGCAGGCTGTTTTCACCAACGTTGGCCACATAGAGAACCGGCTTGGCTGTGAGGAGCCGAAGTTCAGCGACAACTTCACCTTCCTCAGGGCCGAGTTCGAGAGAACGAACCGGGTTACCACGGTCCAGATGTTCATGCACCCGCTCGAGGACTGTCGCCTGCTTTATCGCATTCTTTTCACCAACGTTGGCCCGGCGTTTCAGCTTGTCCAGATGTCTGTCGGTGTTGTCGAGGTCAGCCAGGGCCAGTTCGATGCTCACCGTCTCGACGTCTGCGATGACGTTTAGTTCGCCCGTGATGTGCGTTACATCGTTATCCTCGAAGCATCGGACGACGTGGACTATCGCATCGGTTTCGCGGATGTGGGCCAGGAACTGGTTCCCAAGCCCCTCTCCTTGCGACGCTCCTTTAACGAGGCCGGCGATATCCACGAACTCGATCGTGGTTGGCACGATCCTGTCCGGCTGACAAATGTCCGCCAGCTCGGTCAATCGATTGTCCGGCACCTGCACGACACCTTTATTCGGTTCGATGGTGCAGAACGGGTAGTTCTCGGCTGCTACCTTCGCAGCAGTCAGCGCATTGAACAGGGTGGATTTGCCGACGTTCGGCAGCCCAACGATGCCGCATTGAAGACTCATTGTGCGCCCATCAACTTTCTTTCTCCCCATCACCGTCGCCGTTGCCATCCGGCTCGCTATCATCCTTCGCTTTCCTATACGGCTTCGGTTTGACGCCGCGGCTGTGGAGTTTGGTCATGGCACGATTTTCACCGTGGCCGAGGAGGATGGGCAGGACGTCTATGGCGTCAGCAATGCAGCTGATCAACTTTTCCTCGTCCTCTTTGCCGGCGCGGCGCAGAACATAGTCGACGACCTCGTCCTTGTGCCCGGGGTGACCAACGCCAAGTCGAAGCCGGTAAAAATCACCACCGATATGGGCGATAACATCCCTGAGCCCGTTGTGACCACCGGGGCCGCCACCACGTTTTAGCCGAACAGTGCCGGAATCGAGATCGATCTCGTCGTGCGCAACCAGCACCTCGGTGGGATCGATGTTCAGATACGAAATCAGCGCCTGCACGGAACGTCCCGACACGTTCATAAATGTCGTAGGTTTCAAAAGTCGGAGATCGTTACCGTCCACATCGATACGCGCCACGTCACCGTGAAACTTGCGGTCACCGGAAAAATTCCCGCAGTGCCGGCGTGACAGTGTATCCACGAACCAATACCCGGCGTTGTGCCGGTCCAGTTCATGCTTCGGCCCGGGATTGCCGAGCCCGACAATCAGTTTCAGTCGCGTAGTCACCAGCTCAAAAAGCAATGGGTCGCACTGCGGCGACCCATTGCCCATCTACCATCATGGAGAAGATGCGTCTTACTCTTCCGGTTTGGGCTCCTCGTCGCCATCTGCTTTGGGCTCGCCTTCGGTCGGTTCGCCTTCCTCGCCCTCTTCGCCCTCGGCCAGTTCCTCTTCCTCGCCCTCCGGCGGCTCGATTTCTTCCTCGGCGCGAGGACGGTGTACAGAGACGACCGGCTGATCGTACTCCTCACCAAGAGCCAGCGTGGACAGCTCAACACCCTCCGGTACATCGATGTCAGACAGTCGCAGTGAGTTATCGAGTTCGAGATCGGCTATGTCGAGTTCCAGGTACTCCGGAAGGTCCTGGGGCAAGCAAGTTACTTCCACGTCTGTCGAAACCTTGGAAACGACACCTCCCTGCTCTTTAACACCGAAACACTCTTCCTCGCCGGTGAAATGCAGCGGCACGCGCATTTTTATCTTTTCGCTTTTGAGGATGCGCTGAAGATCGATGTGCATCACCTGGTGCTTGGCAGGATGCCTCTGCACAGCTTTGAGGATCGCCGACTGTGTCTTGTCGCCGACTTTGACCGTCAGGATAGACGAATAGAACGATTCGTTGTCCATCTTGTGCATTAGCTCGTCGTGTTTGAATGTGATCGAGACAGGGTCCTTGCCGCCGCCATAAATAATCGCGGGAACCTTTCCGATTCGACGCAGGCGGCGGCTCGCACCTCTCCCCTTGCCGTCACGGAACTCCGCGATGAGATCAAATAATTGTGCCATTGGTTTCTCCGTTTTTCCTATAAACAAACTCCACCCGCGACCAGGCGAAGCCTCCCAAAACAAATCAATCTACATACAGCGAACTGACCGATTCCTCGTCACTGATGCGACGCATGGTTTCCGCCAGGAGTACAGCGACACTCAACTGGCGAATTTTGTCGCACTGTTTCGCTTTCTCGCTCAGCGGAATCGTATCTGTAACGACCAGTTCGTCCATAACCGAAGCGGCAATTCTTTCCACTGCCGGACCGGACAATACGGGATGCGTTATGTACGCACTCACTCCTGTCGCACCCTGATTTTTCAGTGCCTCGGCAGCCTCGCACAGCGTTCCGGCTGTATCAACCAGGTCGTCAATGAGAATACAACTCTTTCCGCTAACGTCGCCGATAATATTCATGACCTCGGACTCATTCGCATGCGGCCGTCGTTTGTCGATAATTGCAAGATCGGCATCATCCAGCCGCTTGGCCAAAGCTCTCGCCCTGACCACACCGCCGACGTCCGGTGACACCACGATCAGATTTTCAAAATCCTGTTTCCACGCATCGCCCAGCAGCACCGGCGAGGCATATACATTGTCTACCGGGATTCCGAAAAAACCCTGGATCTGATCGGCATGCAGATCCACGGTCAGTACTCTGTTCACGCCGGCGGTCTCGAGCAGTTGTGCCACCAGCTTGGCCGTAATGGCCACTCGTGCTGAACGCGGTCTGCGATCCTGGCGCGCGTACCCGTAGTAAGGCAACACCGCGGTAATCCGGCCTGCAGAGGACCGGCGCATGGCGTCAGACATCACCAGCAGGTCCATCAGGTTGTCGGCAGACGGCGGACAGGTCGACTGCACAATAAACACGTCACGGCCACGGACATTTTCCATGACCTCGACCATGACCTCACCGTCACTGAAACGACCCACCTGGATCTTCCCTAACGGCATGCGAAGATGATGGGCAATATTGTGAGCAAGCTCATGATTAGCGTTGCCCGCAAACACCATCATCGTGCCGTCCGACACGTGACCTCCATCATCTTTGAAGTCATTTCTGGGCATTTTTTTACATCCGGTCTAAAGGATGCTCCGAATGGCTGGGGTGGCAGGACTCGAACCTGCGATCACGGGATCAAAACCCGTTGCCTTACCGCTTGGCTACACCCCAATGCTGCCGCAATCCGCGGAAACTCAGGCGCCGGAGTGGCGGCGCCGGGCCGACATCTCGATCAACGGCGAGTGGTTTATACCCCTTGCGATATAGCCTGTCCAACCGTGCGGGATCTGACCCAGAATCGCTTCCAGGCGGGCAACATTGTCAGCCGCAATGTATACACAGGACCCGGTCCCTGTCAGACGCGCATCCCCGTGCTGGCCCAACCAATCCAGCGCCCGGGCTACCTCGGGGTGCCGGCGACGGACAATACCGGTACATACATTGTCGCCACCCCGCTCGAGAAAGCGGCGTATTGTGAGCGGCGCCCCCTGACGTGTCAATTCGGGATCTGAGAAAACCTCCGCAGTCGAAACCGGACCGCCGGGAAAGAGGATTAAGTAAACCGAAGCCGGTAAATCGAGGGGCTCAATCTTGTCACCAATTCCTTCCGCCCAGGCGGAGTGACCGAGAACAAATACCGGCACATCGGCTCCGAGTCCGACTCCGATGTCGGCAAGGGCGCGTTCGCCGAGCCCCAGGTTCCACAGGGTGTTCAGCGCGACCAGGGCTGTCGCAGCATCGGAACTACCGCCCCCAAGACCACCGCCGACAGGAATCGTCTTGGTCACGGTCACACTGATGCCGACCGACAGCCCGCATGCGGCTCTCAGCATCTCAGCGGCCTGGGTAACCAGATCCTCGCCGTCGGTAATGTCGGCGTGACCCGACCGGCACACAACCCGGTCGTCATCCCGGGGCTCGAATCTGAGCTCGTCGACGAGATCAACCAGTTGAAACACGGTTTGTATCTCGTGATAACCGTCCGCACGACGGCCGACGATGTTGAGGAACAGATTCAGTTTGGCTGGCGCGGGCCAAACGGAATCCCAGTCTGCAATCGCCTCGCGGGCAACCGCCACAATCAGGATTCCTCCTGATCGTCGATCTCATCCGCAACCAGAGTCCAGCGGTGGATTATAAATTTGAGCCGCACTGCGCCGTTTTCCATATTCAGACGCTTCGGCAACGTTCGGTCGCCGACAATTGAATAGCTGCGGTAACTGACGGCCCAGCCGGCCTGGGCAAATCCCGTCAATCGACCGTCGTCATCAAACTCCTTCTCCGCGGGTTCCCGAGGCGACGGGACACCGCGAATCCAGTACCGCATATGATCGTAGGGCACATTGAACCCAAGCGCGTCTTCGAGTTCGTGCGCCGGATCTTCGAGCAACCTGTCGCCACCGTCGGCGGTCGTTACGCGGAGGCTCTGATCGTCACCTTGAAGGTGAAAGCTGCCTGCACCCAGAGGTCCGCGAAAACTAAAACTCATCCAATCCGCGTTCTGACGCCAGGCGATGCTGCCATTGGCCCCGCCATCTGCGGTCGACACGGCAATCCTGCCCTTGAGTGACCATTCATCGAGTTCGAGCAGTGCCGCATGCTCGGCCGCCCAGCCGTCGGGCGGCGGCGGAGTGATCGCGCAGCTGGCCGTCGCAGAAAGAACCAGCGCCGCGATTACGCGTCTTGAGACTGAAGACTGAAGACTGAAGACTGAAGTAAGCATTCTTCGGCCTCAGGTCTTTCGCCTCCGGCCTCGTGAGGTCACGGCTATTCAGCCAGTCGTTGCATCGTGGACAACAGTATCTTGCTATCCGGTTCGTCCTCGAGCGCCAGCTCCCAGATGGACAGGGCGCCGGCCTCGTCGCCCGATTGCCACATGACCTCACCCAGATGCGACGCAATCTCCGGATCAGGTGACATTCGCCAGGCTCTTTCAAGATAGCCGCGGGCGACATCAAGGTTACCAAGCCGATATTCGACCCATCCCATGCTGTCGATGATCGCGGGGTTGTCCGGGGCGTATTTCAAAGCCTTGCGAATGTAGCGATGGGCCTCACGATACTGGCGGGTTCGATCCGCGAGCGTGTAGCCCAGCGCATTGAGGGCCACCGGATCATCGGGTTTCTTTTTCTGGATGTAACGAAGTTGCCGGATGGCCAGGTCGATTTCGTCATACTGCTCGTAAAGAAATGCCCGGCCGTACTGCAACGGTTCGTTACCCGGGTAGTTCTCCAGCCCCCGGTTATACGTCGCGAGGGCCGCTTCATAATCGCCAAGGTCGCCCCGCATGGTTCCTGCCGCTGCGATCATGTCAACCGCGTAACGGGGATTCTGATCCCCGATATCCTCCAGGTGACGAACCGCGGCGCCAGAATCGCCGAGTTGCATAAGAATATCGCTGATTCGAATCTGTGCACTGACAAAATTAGCGTCGCTGGTAACCCGGGAAAAAAGGCGCAATGCCCGGGAATAATCCTCACGCTGTTCCGCAATCCAGGCCATGTAATAAAAAGCGTCATCGATGTAATTGCCTGTTGCGAGCATCGCCGAAAATCGTTCCTGCGCTGAATCGTAGTCTTTGTCTCTCAGTTCCAGGTACCCGAGACTTCGCAGCGCAAGTGGTTCGTCGGGATGTTCTTCGATCAGCTCTTCGAGCACCTGCCTGGCATCAGGTCCCCGTCCGGCTTCAGCAAGCAGGAACGCGTACTCGATGTGCAGTGAGAAATCATCTGAGTCGGCGATCGCAACTTCAGCCGTCGACAGACCTTCCACCACCTGATCGCCGGCGATCAGCGCCCGCGATATGAGGAGCGTGACTTCCTGCCAGTCCGGATCGAGTTGCCGTGCACGGCGGGCGTTTTCAAGTGCCAGTGGTGAGTTATTCGCACCGAGGGCGAGCGTCGCCAGGGAATAATGAGCGCTGGCAGATTGCTGATCATTTTCGACGAGATTTGTGAATGCCCGCGCTGCGGTAGTCTGATCACGTTCATCCAGCAGAAGATCCAGCAATGCGAGGTAACCGGCATCGCCACTGCTCTCGTCCGACACCATCTGGTACAGAGTCGTCAGATGCTCGGCTGCCTGATCCGGTTTTCCCTGGCGGACGTACAAACGAGATAAAAAGCTATGCACGGCAAGTTCATCGGCGTCGAGACGGTACCAGTGACGAGCGCAATCCAGCGCATACTGGTCCTGGCCGAATTCGAAATTTATGCGGGTGGCCCGCTCTACCAGCTCAAGATCGGAACTGCTCAGTGCTGCCGCCCTGTACTCTTTCGATGCCGCGGCATACTCGCCGCGTTGCAGAGCAATTTCCGCCAGCAGAATATGGTAATTGGCTTCAGCGACGTCGGAAAAAGGGTGGTCCTGTATGCGCCATGAAGGCGCATCTGACTGCACTACCGTACCGCCGCAGGCAGTCAGAACGCCTGTGACATAAATCGTGGCAACAAGTCGAGCGGATGTTTGCATCAATCAGGGCCGTGATCGGGGCTGACAACTATACCCCATGGGCGCTGCCCACGGCGAACGACTGGTTCGCTTCGCTTGTTTTGGTTACGTCATTACCGGAAAATCTTCGTGCCCTGGCTTATTCAACCCTTATGTCACTTTACATTCTCGGCATCAATCACCGGACCGCACCCGTGGCGATCCGCGAACAGGTTGCTTTCAGCATCGAGCAGCTCCGCCTCGCACTGCCCCAGGTTATCGGTGTTCCTGATGTCGAGGAGGCGCTGATCGTATCGACCTGCAATCGGACAGAGCTCTACTGCGAGTGCCGGGAGGACGGGATCGAGGCATTGACCAGTTGGCTTGCCGAATCCCGTGATCTCACCGGGGAAGACCGCGACTGTCTGTTTTCGTTGCAGGGTCGCAGCGCGATCAATCATGTATTTACCGTCGCCTGCGGTCTGGATTCGATGATCATCGGTGAACCGCAGATTCTCGGTCAGATGAAGGACGCTTACCGGATCGCTCATTCCGCAGGAGCGACCGGGCCGGCACTCAATCGCCTTTTCCAGCAGGCTTTTGCAGTAGCGAAAAAAGTACGCACCGATACCGAGATCGGTGCCAGCCCGGTGTCGGTAGCCTACGCGGCCGTGACGCTGGCGCGACAGATTTTTGCCGGGTTCGACCGGCACACAGCCATGCTCATCGGTGCCGGAGATACGATCGAACTCGTTGCCCGGTACCTGCACCGACACGATTTGCAGCGGCTGGTAGTCGCCAATCGCAGCATCGAGCGGGCGCGTACGCTAGCGCGCCAGTACAGCGGATATGCCATATCTCTCGACGAGATTCCGACTCATCTGGCGGAGGCCGACATAATTATCAGTTCGACTGCGAGCCCGGATCCTGTTATCAGCTATGACACCGTGGTTGAAGCTCTAAGCAGACGGCGGCCGCGACCTGTCCTGATAGTTGATATCGCGGTACCCAGGGATGTTGACTCCAAAGTGCAGGAACTCGAGGATATTTACTTGTACACGGTTGACGATCTTCACAATGTCATAGAGGAGAACCTCGACACGCGTCGGGACGCCGCGCACCAGGCGGAACAGATTATCGAGACCGAAGTAGAAAGGTTCGATTCCGCAGAACGCTCGCTGGACGCGGTGCCGACAATCCGGGACCTTCGTGACACGGCAGCAACTATTCGCAACGAAGCCGTGGAGCAAGCCAAACACATGCTTGCCGCAGGTAAGGAACCTGAGGAAGTGCTCGAATTTCTTGCCACGACACTTACGCAGAAACTGCTGCACGAACCCAGTGTGCGTTTGCGGGAGGCAGGAGCTGACGCAAGTGCTGCATTGATTGAAGCCGCGAGAGAACTGTTCGGACTGGAAAAGGGCAAATACTGACACACACGTATAAGCATCATCGGCGCCTAAACACCGATGATGCAGGCTGTAGACTGTAGGCTGTAGGCTGTAGACGGCAGACTTTCTTTTATATATTCAGCGCCTGGGCGCTGACCGGACGGCACCACGGCGCCAGCGGCGCCGATACTACAGGCTATAGGCTATAGACTTCTTAATGAAAGATTCTTTCCGCAAACGTCTCGATCAGCTATCTGAACGGTTCGCCGAAATCGGTCAGCTGCTTGTCGAGCCGAAAGTCATCTCGGATCAGAATCGATTTCGCGATCTGTCGCGAGAATACGCGCGCCTGGAGCCGGTGATTCGAGACTACGGAAACTACCGGACCACGGATGAAGATCGGGCTGCGGCAGAAGAGATGCTCAAGGACACCGATCCGGAAATACGAAAGCTGGGCCAGGAAGAAGCAGAACAGGCGCAGGCGAGGCTGGAAGCAATCGATCAGAACCTCCGACAACAGCTTATTGCGAAGGACCCTCACGATGAAAGCAATGTCTATCTCGAGATTCGTGCCGGCACCGGCGGTGACGAAGCCGCGATCTTTGCCGGGGACCTGTTTCGCATGTACACGCGTTTCGCGGAGCAAAAACGCTGGCGAGTGGAAATCTTGAGTTCCAGTGTCGGCGAACATGGCGGCTACAAGGAGATCATCAGCCGCCTTGTCGGCAAGGCGGTATACGCTCGTCTTAAGTTTGAATCGGGCGCACACCGTGTCCAGCGGGTTCCTGACACCGAATCCCAGGGACGTATTCACACCTCCGCCTGCACAGTGGCTGTGCTGCCGGAAGTAGGCGAAATCGAGGAAATCGAGATCAACCAGCAGGATCTCAGAATCGACACGTACCGGGCTTCCGGCGCAGGGGGCCAACATGTCAACAAGACCGACTCGGCCGTACGGTTAACCCACATGCCTTCGGGTATCGTGGTCGAATGTCAGGACGATCGGTCCCAGCACAAGAACAGGGCACGGGCATTGTCGTTGCTAAAAGCCCGCTTGCTGGACGCCGAAAGGGAGAAACGGGAAGCAGAACAGGCTGCAACGCGTCGCCGGCTGGTCGGCAGCGGTGACCGATCCGAGCGTATCCGCACATACAACTTCCCCCAGGGGCGAGTTACAGATCACCGGATCAATCTGACGCTTTACAAGCTGGAGCAGATCATGGAAGGCAACCTCGACCAGGTGATCGAACCCCTCACCAGCGAACATATCGCCGAACAGCTAGCAGCAATCGACGACTAAAAATAACCACGAAGAACACGAAGGGAAAAATAGAAAAACAAAGTCAACAATGCAGGCTACTGTCCACTATCGTGTACTCACCGGCGTATGCCGGAATATTCTGCAGTCTTTTTTTCTTCGTGTTCTTCGTGCTCAAAAAAAGGTCGAATCCAAAGGCTTCGATAAACCTGAGTCTTTCGTTGGCTAGACCTGCATTTGGCGGCGGACGTAGTTGAGGAAGTCGGCGCGGGTGATCAGACCCATGAAATCGTCACCATCCGTAACCGCTGTATATGGGTGACTCTCGAGCAGTTCTGCGAGTTCCTCTACTGGCAAATTCTTGCTGACACTCAGGAACTCAGTACGCATCGCATCTCGCACCGGTGATGTCAGCAATTCGGGATCGCCGTATACGAGATGAATAATGTCTTCCTCGGTAAGAACACCGACAAGCTGCCCGTCGTGCATGACCGGCAGTTGCGAGAAGCCCGCATTGTTGAGACGGTTATGGGCCGTGATCAGCACATCGTCCGGTCTGACCGTAACGGTCGCGCGATCCCAATGTGGCCGACCAATCAGGTCCCGCAGGTCACCATACTGAGTCCGCGTCAGGAACCCCTGATCCTGCATCCAGAAATCATTGTACATTTTGGACAAATAACGGTTTCCGGTGTCGCAACCCAATGTGACCACGCGTTTTGCTTCAGTCTGTTCACGGCAGTATTTGAGAGCGGCTGCCAAAAGAGTGCCGGTAGATGACCCGGCCATGATGCCTTCCCTGCGCAGCAGATCACGTGCGGTCGCGAATGATTCGGCATCCGTTATGGAATAAGCCGTTCTGATTGCAGACAGATCGGCAATATCGGGTATGAAATCCTCGCCGATTCCCTCCACCAGCCACGAGCCCTTTTCGCCGATTTCACCGGTCTCGATATAGTCGACCAGGACGGATCCTTTCGGGTCAGCCAACACAAGCTCGACGCCAGGCGCGTTTGCCTCAAAAAACCGTGTCAGGCCGGTAATCGTTCCGCTGGTGCCGACACCGATGACGACTGCATCCAGTCGCCCGTCCATCTGTTCCCAGATTTCCGGAGCAGTAGTTTCTTCGTGAGCTTTCGGGTTGTCCGGATTTGCAAACTGATTTATGTAATAGCCACCCGTCTCGTCTGCAATTTTCTGTGCCAGATCCTGGTAGTACTCGGGATGACCCCTGGCCACGTCCGATCGTGTCAAAACGATTTCCGCACCCATGGCCCGCAAAATGAATATCTTCTCCTGGCTCATCTTGTCCGGAATCACGAGCACCAGTTGATAGCCCCTTTGGGCTGCACAAAGCGCGAGTCCGATCCCGGTATTGCCGGCTGTCGCTTCGACTATCGTGGCTCCGGGCTTCAAATCGCCCCTTTTTTCGGCCTCTTCGATCATCGTCACACCGATACGATCTTTGACGGACCCGCCGGGGTTCATCAATTCGAGTTTCAGAAACAACTCGCAGGGGCCGGTATCCAGGCGATTGATCCGAACCAGCGGCGTATTGCCGATCATGTCGAGTACATTTGCATATATAGTCATGCGTTCACCGTGCATGCAGAGTGGTTCGCCTAGTCAGGCGCGTGCTACTGTAATCATTCGGCAGGGCTATCGCCAGCGCCGGGTAAGCCCGGAATGCGCGTGAAACATTTTGACAACATTGATAGTAGAATTTCTCACCGACGCCACTGATCGCCTGGCCGCGGTTTCTGATTCACCCCGACTGGACGCCGAAATCCTGCTGGGACATGCTCTGTCGTGGCCACGGACTCGGGTTTACACACACGCCGAAGATTCCCTGCCGACGCCGGCGGTCACAGCTTTCCAAACGCTGCTGCAACGTCGTCTGGATGGAGAGCCGGTTGCCTACATAATCGGCGAACGTGAATTCTGGTCACTGCCGGTAGAAGTCGGGCCCGACACCCTGATTCCCCGGCCGGAAACCGAGCTGCTGGTCGAGCGAGCGCTGGTGAGGATACAACCCGGCCGACGGGCTGAAATACTGGATCTCGGAACCGGCAGCGGCGCGGTTGCGCTGGCCCTGGCCAGCGAACGACCAGACATTTCCATACTCGCGACCGATATCGAAACCGCAGCACTGGCGGTGGCCCGGCGCAACGCCAAACGTTTGAACCTCGACAACATCGCCTTTGCCGCTGGCGACTGGTTTGACGCGGCACCTAACAGGTCATTTGATGTTGTGGTCACCAATCCGCCCTACGTCCGGGACGATGATCCTCATCTCGACCGAAACGACGTCAGGCATGAGCCGAGAATTGCTCTCACGGCAGGCCTGTCAGGTTTCGATGCGATACATCGGATCGTTGCGGATGCAGCCGGCTATCTTGTGGCCCACGGCTGGGTGCTGCTGGAGCACGGATTCGATCAGGCACATCAGGTCGGAGAGATTCTTTCACAATCCGGTTTCACTGACGTATGCTCCTACCCCGACGCCGCGGGGCATCTCCGCGTAACTGAAGGTCGTCATGCATAAACCGGCTCCCGGACACAGCAGTGCTGGAAGAATTTGAAGCACAACGTGAACCCGGCCAGACCGTAACCGGCTTTCTGCGCCAGCACCCGGGCCTGGTCGTTTCGCTTATTTACCTGACGGTATCGCTGATCGGTTTGCTGTTCAGTTATTCGCTTTTTCGCGAATTTGGTATCAACATTTTTCTCTATGCAGAAATCAGCGATTTCCTCCTTGCCGCCCTGAGGGAACCGATGACATTTGCGGTTGCCGGTGTCGCTATCCTTACGGGCGTACTGTTATTCGCATTATCAAACCTGGAATTCTGGTGGTATCGACGCCATCCGCCCAAATCTCGATTTGGAGAGAACTACCATCGGCTTTCGCAGGCGATGTACAACAGTTTCTGGACGCGGGTAGCGGTCTTCGTGCTCTATGCGTACCTGTTTCTTAGTTTGTACGGCGAATACAAATCGGAGCAGATCAGGTCCGGACATGGCGATGAGATCCAGTTATTTATCGCTGGAGACACCGAGGGGAGCTCTACACTACGGAGCACCGGTCGCACTGGAATTCTGCTCGGCACGACCAACAAATTTGTGTTTGTGTATGATCCGACCGCTGGAACTACGGATGTGATACCGAACGAGTCAATATTACGAATAGTACTTGCTCGCGAAGAAACTGAGAATGATGAGGAGGACTGATGGTTAGGCTTGAGACGTCCCTGGGCACTATTCTGATCGAGTTGTTTGGAGACAAGGCGCCTCTTAGCGTCAATAATTTTCTCGAGTACGTCAACGCCGGCTTTTTCAACGGCACTATTTTTCATCGCGTGATCCCCGGATTCATGATCCAGGGTGGCGGACACTTGCCGGATATGTCGCGAAAGCCAACCAATTCGCCGATCGCGAACGAGGCGGATAATGGTCTGAAGAATAAGCGCGGATCACTGTCCATGGCGAGAACATCGGACGTCGATAGTGCCACTTCGCAGTTCTTCATCAATCTCAGTGACAACGCATTTCTTGACCACAGTGAACAGGATTTTGGTTATGCGGTTTTTGCCCGGGTGTCGGACGGGATGGATGTCATCGATCAGATTGCCGCTGTCGAGACGGCAACACGCGGCGGTCACCAGGATGTCCCCAATGAACCCGTCGTCATCAACTCCGCCACCAGCGATGACTAGCCGATCATTGTTTTGACCAAAAACATTTATACGAAGAACACGAAGAAAATTGAATATACGTTTCTGAGTATCACACCACTGCTTAGAGATTACTGAATTTTTCATCTTAGGTCTCTTGGTGTTCTTGGTGTAATTACGTAGGCAACGACACAGCGCGATGTCAAACCGTTCCAAGTCGTCTGAAAACCGGGTGCGGTACAGTCGGCATGTCGCTCTCGCCGAGTTGGGGGAGGCGGGCCAGGCCCGGATTGAGCGGTCGCGGGCGCTTATTGTCGGTCTGGGTGGCCTTGGATCGCCTGCGGCAATTTATCTGGCTGCGGCCGGTATCGGTCACCTTTTTCTCAATGATTTCGATACGGTTGATCTCTCGAATCTGCAAAGACAAACATTATTCGGCACTAACGACATCGATCGCCCGAAAACAGGTGCGGCGACGGATTCACTAAGCCGTATTAACCCTCATGTTTCGTACGACAGTATCGATCGCCGTTTACAGGATGAGGAACTGCTCGCCACGGTACGCGATGTGGATGTCGTTCTGGATGCCAGTGACAATTTCGGAACTCGCTTTGCCGTAAATGAAGCCTGTGTAAAAGGCGGTGTTCCACTCGTATCCGGGGCAGCAATTCGAATGCAGGGCCAGGTATCGGTGTTTCGCGGCGACTACGGTGACAGTCCCTGCTATCGCTGTCTTTATGAGGAAAGCGATGAAGAAATCGAGAATTGCCAGGGCCAGGGCATTCTCGCCCCGGTGACCGGAGTGATCGGCAGCATGATGGCGGTTGAAGCGCTGAAGATCCTTACCGGTATCGGCACGACATTAGCCGGCAAACTTTTGCTCTATGATGCGGCGCAAGGCGACTGGCGCACCGTTACCCTGAAAAAAGACCCGGCCTGTCCTGTCTGTCGAAAAAATCGGCTACACAGCGGAAAGCGGGAAGCGGGAAGCGGGAAGTACCGCTGACGCGTTAGCGCTAGGCGCCAGCATACAGGGCGCCGACGGCGCTAGCGTTACTTCCCGCTTCCGGCTTATTACGCGGCGTTAGCCTCGTAACCCAGTATATGGCCGAGCCAGCGTTCGGCTTCGGTAACGCTGATGCCCTTTCTGGCGGCGTAGTCTTGCAACTGGTTGACGTCGATCTTGCCCACCGCGAAATAGCACGACTCCGGGTGCGAGAAATACCAGCCGCTGACTGCGGCTGTCGGGACCATCGCATACGACTCCGTCAGCTCGATTCCCGCTGTGTTACGCACATCGAGCAGGTCCCACAGTTTTCCCTTTTCCGTGTGATCCGGGCACGCCGGGTAGCCCGGCGCTGGCCGGACACCAACATAGTTTTCACGAATAAGGTCCCGGTTGCTGAAGTCTTCATAGGGGACGTAGCCCCAATACTCCCGGCGCACCCGTTCGTGGAGGTATTCAGCAAACGCCTCGGCCAGCCGGTCGGCGAGTGCCTTGATGATTATGCTGCTGTAGTCGTCGCCCGCCTTTTCAAATCGGCGAACATGCTCATCCAGTCCCGCACCCGCAGTTACAGCGAATGCGCCGATATGGTCCGCCGCGCCCGTCTCCCTCGGCGCCACGAAATCAGCAAGACAATAGTGTGGCTGCCCGTCTGGTTTGCCTTTTTGCTGTCGCAGGTGATTGAGCCTGACACGTACATCGGTTCTGAAATCGTCGCTGTAGACATCGATGTCATCACCGTTGCTGTTTGCCGGAAAGAAACCGATGACGCCACTCGCCCTGATCCAGGACTCCTCCATCATTTGATTCAGGAGCTTCTTTGCGTCGGCAAACAGGGCCCGGGCCGCCTCGCCTTTCTGCACGTCCGACAGGATATCCGGAAAGCGCCCGCTGAACTCCCAGGCATTAAAGAACGGCATCCAGTCGATATAACGTGTCAGAACGTCAACAGGGAAATCCTGAAACACTTTCGTCCCACGCAGATTGGGTTCCGGTGGCCGGTAACTGTCCCATTCGGGTTCCCACCGATTTTTGCGGGCCTGTTCTATTGTCAATTGTGGCTTCCGTCGCATTTTGCGCCCGTGCTGTGATCTTCGCCGCTCATGTTCCAAACGGATTTCCGACACCAAGGCTGCCTTCTGTTCGGGATTGATCAGAGTTTGTACGACACCAACGGAGCGTGATGCGTCCTTTACATATATAACAGGACCGTCATATTGGGGATCGATTTTTACAGACGTATGTGCCGGCGAGGTGGTTGCACCTCCGATCAACAACGGCAGGTCGAAATCGAGACGCTTCATCTCCGCCGCAACATGAACCATTTCGTCGAGCGACGGTGTGATCAACCCGGACAAGCCGATCAGATCCGCGCCCTCTTTGCGGGCCGTTTCAAGAATCCGCTCGCACGGCACCATCACACCGAGATCAATGATTTCAAAATTATTACATTGAAGCACCACGCCAACGATTTTTTTGCCGATGTCATGCACATCACCCTTCACCGTGGCCATAATGATCTTGCCATTGGACCGCAGGCCACCGGGCTGCCCCTCTTCGATAAATGGCATCAGATAACCCACCGCCTTTTTCATTACGCGGGCCGACTTGACCACCTGCGGCAGGAACATCTTGCCAGCCCCAAATAAGTCACCGACTACATTCATGCCGTCCATCAAAGGGCCTTCGATCACATCCAGCGGACGCACTGCCTGCGCCCGGGCGTCCTCGGTATCATCGATGATGAATTTATCTATGCCTTTAACGAGGGCGTGTTCGAGTCGTTTCTCGACGGCCCAGCTACGCCATTCAAGGTCCCTGGTTGTCTGTTCCTGGCTGCTTTCGGCCTTATATTGGGCGGCAATTGCCAGTAATGATTCAGTCGCGTTCTGGTCCCGATTCAGGATCACGTCCTCGACGGTATCCTTGAGCGTGGCTGGAATGTCTTCATAGATCGCGAGCTGGCCCGCATTGACAATTCCCATGTCCATTCCGGCGCGAATGGCGTGGTACAAAAATACCGAATGCATAGCCTCGCGCACGGCGTTATTGCCCCGAAACGCAAACGACACATTGCTCAAGCCCCCGCTGATCAGCGCGCCCGGCAGCGCTTCCTTTATCTCCCGCGCGGCCTCTATGAAAACGCGGGAATAGTCGTTGTGCTCTTCTAAACCGGTCGCAACAGCGAAAATGTTGGGATCCAGAATGATGTCTTCGGGTGGGAACCCCACCGTTTCGGTCAGCAGTCGGTAGGCACGCTTTGAAATCTCTACCTTGCGCTCAAGCGTATCGGCCTGACCTGATTCGTCAAATGCCATTACGACTACGGCGGCGCCAAATCTTCGTATCGTTCTCGCCTGTTCGAGAAATACCTCCTCACCCTCCTTAAGACTGATCGAGTTAACGACCCCCTTGCCCTGCAGACATTTGAGCCCTGCCTCCAGTACCGACCACTTGGACGAATCGATCATTACCGGCACCCGGGCAATATCCGGTTCCGCGGCAATCAGGTTCAGAAACTCAGTCATCGCCGCCTCGGAATCGAGCATGCCCTCATCCATATTGACATCGATTATCTGGGCACCGTTCTCAACCTGCTGCCGTGCAACTTCAGTTGCGGCGCCGAAGTCATCGGCTTCGATGAGTTTTCGAAACCGTGCCGAGCCGGTCACATTGGTCCGTTCACCGACATTGACGAACAGGCTGTCCGGTCCGATGTGCAGCGGTTCGAGACCACTAAGCCGACACACCATGGCAACGGATGGTACCTGCCGGCGCGGGTGGCTGATAACAGCGTCCCTGATTGCCGAAATATGTTCCGGCGTGGTTCCACAACAACCGCCGACCAGATTGATAAAACCGGCTTCGGCAAATTCGCCCAGGATTTTGGCCATGTGTTCCGGCGTGTCGTCGTATTCGCCAAATTCATTCGGGAGACCGGCGTTCGGATAGACGCTGGTAAAGACATCCGCGATTCCCGACAACTCTTCTATATACGGCCTCAGGTCATCCGCCCCCAGCGCACAGTTGAGTCCGATAGCCAGCGGTTCAACATGCCGAACTGAGTTCCAGAATGCAGCAGTGGTCTGGCCGGAGAGAGTTCTGCCCGATGCGTCGGTAATAGTGCCGGATATCATTATCGGTGTTCGGGTACCCAACTCTTCCCGCACACTCTGGATAGCGAACAAGGCTGCCTTGGCATTCAGCGTGTCAAAGATCGTTTCAACAAGTAGCAGGTCGACACCGCCGCGAATGAGTTGCCGGGCTGCCTCGCTATACGTTTCGGTGAGCTCATCAAATTTGATGTCGCGATAACCCGGATTATTCACGTCCGGTGACAGGGAAGCGGTGCGATTGGTCGGTCCCAGAGACCCGGCCACAAATCGTCGTGTGCCTGTTGCCTTTGCAACTTCATCGGCGGCCGCCCGGGCAAGTTGCGCTGAAACCAGATTGATTTCTCCGACAAGTTCTTGCGTACCGTAATCGGCCTGGGAAACGGCGGTAGCCGTAAACGTGTTGGTAACAATAATATCGGCACCTGCGTCGAGATAGGCGCGATGGATTCCAGCCACGATGTCCGGCTGACTCAGTGAAAGAATGTCATTGTTACCTTTGAGGTCTTTTTCAAATCCCCTGAATCGATCGCCACGGTACCCGGCCTCATCCAGCTTATAGTCTTGCAGCATGGTGCCCATTGCACCGTCAAGTACGGCAATCCGCTCGTCCAACAGTTTCCTGAGCTGGCTGATTCTCTCCGTCATGGCGACACTCAGGCTGTTTGCTCTCTCTTGTTCGCGACTACCGGACGCAGTCCGAGCGAGTGACAGATTGCGAACGTCAGTTGGGATCGATTGAGGGTATAAAAGTGAAAAGCATCAACGCCATGGCGCTGAAGCTTGCGAACCTGGTCGATAGCGACGCTGGCTGCTACCAGGCTCCGCGTTTCTGCGTCATCATCCAGCCCCTCGAACCTCTCGCGGAGCCAGTCCGGTATCCGGGCGCCGCACGATTCCGCAAATCGAACCGTTTGCGAGAATCGCGTAATGGGCAGAATCCCTGGAACGATCGGGACATGGATCCCCTTATCGGCACACCGGTCCCGGAATCGCAGAAAGGCATCGGTTTCGTAAAAGAACTGGGTGATTGCCCGGCGAGCCCCTGCATCGATTTTGCGGCGCAGATTGTCGAGATCGAAATCCGCACTCGACGCCTCAGGATGAACCTCGGGATAAGCGGCGACGGAGATATCGAAATCCGCGATCCGCCTTAACCCCGCAACGAGATCTGACGCGTAAGCATAGCCTCCGGGGTATGGCCGGTAGTCTGACTCGCCTTTCGGCGGATCTCCCCTTAGTGCCACTATGTGACGCACGCCCAGATCGCGGTAGTTGCCGGCTACGGTGTCGATCTCCTCCCGTGTCGCACCGATACAGGTAAGATGCGCCGCACATTCCAGGTCTGTCTCCCGGAGCAAGCGTTTCACGACTGCATGAGTGCGGTCTCTCGTCGAACCATCCGCGCCGTAGGTTACAGACATGAAACACGGCTTAAGCGGTGCCAGTTTCTCTATAGACTGCCACAGTGTCTCTGCCATCTTGTCGTTGTGGGGCGGAAAGAATTCGAAAGACACAGACACAGCTACAGCTGAACTCGGGGGCACATGTTGTCTGGCGTCATTCATAGTGTTGAGTGTCATGCCTGTCTTCTTGTTCGTGTCAGGCGACAGCGCGGCCTACGTGCGCCGTGCGTTTCGCATGGATCACGATCACGTCCTGATGTCCGCCGCTGACGTGGCGGACGCTGGTGCGGCGTAGGCCGATCTGATGCAAGCTGCGCCTGATCTCTTGTTCGGATATTCCGTTCGCTGAGGTGGTACCGGTTTTTTCCGCAACAGTCGCAAAATCCACAATGAGCAAGCTTCCACCGGGACGGAGAATTCTTGCTGCCTCAGCAAGAACGAGCGCCGGGTTGTCTGCCTGCGACAACACCTGATCGATTGTCACCGTATCGAAACTGCACACACCGAAAGGCAGCTTGTACATGTTGCCGTGACGGACCATGCAATGCCGGAGGCCGGCTTCATGCAAACGGGTTCGGGCCACCAGCAGCATCTCGCTTGATATGTCGATACCAATAGCCTGATCAGCACGATCGCCCAGCAGCGTCAGCATTCGTCCAGTACCGGTCCCGATATCCAGCAGGTCGCCGATTTTCGATTTGCCCAGTTCTTCGAGGATACAAACGTTGATCCGGCTTTCGTTTTCTTCTGACATATGCGCTGTAGGCCATAGCTGCGTGATGTTGTCCAGCACCTCGAGTGCCGCCTCAGCGCGTTCGGATTTCACTTCCTCCGTCCTTTCGTGGTCGAGCATTACGTAATCATCATCGACGATGAGCATTTCGAGCAGCCGTCGCGCCAGCCTGGCGCCATTACCCTTGAGCGGCACGCGATAAAAAATCCAGTTCTGTTCACGAAATCGCGTCAGCAAACCGGCATCACAGAGTAACTTCAGGTGTCGTGAGACACGCGGCTGACTCTGATCCAATACCCGCGTAATCTCGCCCACTGTGAGTTCACCTTCGGACAGTATTGTCAGCAGCCTGAGCCGTGTCGGCTCGGCTGCTGCCTTAAGGGCCGTAAGCAGTTGCGATTGTGACCAGGGCATTTTACTTAACAATATAAAGATATACTTATATAGATTGCCACAAAGCACCTG
>CAZJFQ010000002.1:20093-39832 GCA_964545335.1 uncultured Gammaproteobacteria bacterium
GTGCGCCGCATGGTTAAATTGTTGAATGGCGGTATTTACTGACCCGGATTTGCTGGCTGAGCATATCCAGACGTTGTGGCAGGAGAGAATTCCACTCGCCGGCTTTATCGATGCTCGTATTGAGATACTCGACGAATCAGGCCTTACCGTGAGAGCACCGCTGGGCAAAAACTGCAACCACATGGGAACCGCATTCGCCGGCAGCCTGCAAAGTCTTGCAACGCTTGCCGCCTGGGGTATTGCCGTGGCTTTGTCGGGTGACTGCCCCGACCGCCACGTTGTTATTCAGAGCAGTTCGATGAATTTTCTGAAACCGGTGACCGGTGATTTCACCGCATTCTGCCCGGTACCCGAATCGATAGTTGCCGACAAATTTTGCCGCCAGCTCGACAGAAAAGGGCGCGCAAGAATTTCGCTCGGCGCCGATGTTCGACAAAAGGACAAACTGGTCGCGACATTTTCCGGCGACTTCGTCGCTTTTCGCCAAGGTTGAGAAAAGCGGGAGGCGGGAAGTGGCGCTAACGGGAAAATAAGCCACATAGAACGCGAAGAGAATGATTGCGAGAAGCAGCGCCTGCGACGCTGCATCCTTAGGCATTCGGCCTTACGCCTTTCAATGACGGGTAGATGAGGTGGGGGGTGCTGTTTCGCTGGCGAACAGACCTTCGACATCGACTGCATCAAAGGTGTAAGCCTTGTTGCAGAACTGGCATCTGACTTCGACTTCACCCTGCTTTCTCGACAGCTCGCGTATGTCTTCAGCACCGAGCGTCCTCAGCACCGTTTCGACGCGATCCTTGTCGCAGGTGCATCGAAACGCAACCGGTGTCTGTCCGAACAGGCGCACATCTTCTTCGGCAAACAGACGGCGGAGGATCTCTTCCTGTTGCAGCTCGAGCAATTCCTGATCATTAATCGTATTGGCCAACATCTGGATACGCGGCCAGTGGTCATCGTATTCTCTTTGTTGATTCGCATCGTCAGGCAAACGCTGCAGTAGTAAGCCGGCGGCCGATTCTGTACCGGCCGCAAGCCACAAACGTGTCGGCAATTGCTCTGAGGTATGTAAATATGCCTGGATACAGTCGGCCAGCGAACCGGCATCGATCGGCACTATGCCCTGATACCGACTGTCGTCCGTCTGTGTTTCTACCGTAATCGTCATATGACAGCCCGGCGCCATCTCCGCCAGCGACCCGTGAGGAACGTCACCTTCCCAGCGGGCCAGTCCGCGCAAGGTCATGTTGCTCGTACACTGCACCACAAGAAACTTCAATGCTCCGGCACTTTCCAGCTGCAGTGACAGCACGCCGTCAAATTTGATTGTTGCCGCCAGAAGCACAGACGCCGCCATTGCCTGACCGAGAGCGTCGCTGACCGCGGGTGGGTAGGCTTGTCGATCAAGCACGGCGCACCACGCGGCATCGAGATGCACGATTTCTCCGCGCACCGAAAACTCTTCGAACAGAAAGCGGCGCAGGCAATCCCGACCGCGCCGAGTCATTACGGCCCTCATCCGGAGAGTTTCTTCCTGAGCAGATCGTTTACCTGTTGCGGGTTCGCTTTACCTTGCGTCGCTTTCATGACCTGGCCTACGAAGTAACCAAGCAGTTTGTCCTTACCGGAGCGATATTGCTCCAGCTGCGCGGGGTTGTCCTCAATAACTTTATCTATGATCTGTTTGATTGCGCCTGTATCGGTAATCTGCCTGAGACCTCGACTCTCAATGATGACATCGGCATCACCTTCACCTGCCCACATCGATTCGAACACGTCTTTGGCTATTTTCCCTGAGATCGTGTTGTCCAGCACGCGGGTCAGAAGCCCGGCCAGTTCACCGGCACCGACCGGTGAATCCTTTATGCCGATCCCTGCCTTGTTGAGTGCCGCGGATAACTCACCCATAACCCAGTTCGCGGCGAGCTTCGGTTCGCCTTCCAGATCCCCGACTACCTGTTCATAAAAATCAGCCAGCGCTCTGCTGGTCGTCAAGACGGCCGCATCGTAGGCGGATAATTTATACTCCTGGGAAAAACGTCTGCGCTTCTGAGGCGGCAACTCCGGCAAAGTTCTGCGGACAGAATCGATAAATTCTTCATCGAATTCGACCGGCAGCAAGTCGGGATCGGGAAAATATCGATAGTCGTTGGCCTCCTCCTTGGATCGCATTGGCCGCGTTTCGCTGCGATCAGCGTCATACAAGCGGGTCTCCTGAACCACCTCACCCCCTTCTTCCAGGACGTCGGTCTGCCGCTCAATTTCGAATTTGATTGCCTTTTCAATGAAGCGGAAAGAATTAAGGTTTTTCAGTTCCGTCCGTGTGCCAAACTCCTTTTGACCTACTGGTCTTACCGAGACGTTTGCATCGCAGCGGAAAGACCCTTCCTGCATGTTCGCATCACTTATCTCAAGATACCGGACCAAGGTGTGAATGGCCTTCAGATAGGCGATCGCTTCGGACGGAGAACGCATATCGGGTTCCGATACGACCTCCAGCAATGGCGTGCCGGCCCGATTCAGATCAATACCCGTGGCACCGGGAAATTCTTCGTGTAAGGACTTGCCGGCATCTTCTTCCAGGTGTGCCCGCGTAATCCCGATTCGTTTTGCCGATCCGTCTTCCAGGTTAATGGTGATTTCGCCGTCGTGAACAATTGGCAGCTCATATTGACTGATCTGGTAACCCTTCGGCAGGTCGGGGTAAAAATAGTTCTTGCGAGCAAACACGGAACGCCGCGCAATCGTCGAGCCGGTGGCAAGCCCGAATTTCACCGCCATGACCACGGCATCCCCATTCAGTACCGGCAAAACACCGGGATATCCAAGGTCGATGATGCACGCCTGGGTATTCGGCTCGGCCCCGAAATCGGTTGCCGCGCCCGAAAAGATCTTGCTCCTGGTCAAAAGCTGGACATGAATCTCCAGCCCGATAACAACTTCCCACCCGGCCCGCGCTACCGCCGGAGCGGCAGAGTTCTCAGATTTGTGCTCGGAAGACACTTAAAATCACCTTGCTATTACTCATTTAAATACCACGAAAAACACGAAGAATAATAATAACAATAAAAGGTTGCAGTCTTTGTACTCTTAGTGTCCTTCGTGGTCATTACATGTTGAAAACCAGCGCCTACGCTAAGCGTATTTGTCGTCAGGCAGTTTAGTGTGCCAGTCGGTTTCCTGCTGGTACCGGTGTGCAACATTCAAAAGCCTGGCCTCATCAAAATGATGACCAATGATCTGCAGACCAACAGGCAGCCGGTCGACAAATCCGCACGGCACCGAGATTCCGGGCAAACCGGCAAGATTCACACCAATGGTGTAGATGTCGTTCAGATACATCGTAATCGGATCATCAACCTTGTCACCGATTCCGAAGGCCGGAGTCGGGGTGGTTGGTCCCATGATGACATCCACTTTCGAAAAGGCCGCTTTGAAATCCCTGGCGATGAGCTGACGAACCTGCTGCGCCTTCAGATAATAAGCGTCATAGTACCCAGCGGAGAGAACGTAGGTGCCGGTCATGATCCGCCGTTTGACTTCGACACCAAAACCTTCCCCGCGAGATCGTGAATAGAGATCTTGCAAATCCTCGGGGTCCTTGACGCGGTGACCGAAACGGATTCCGTCATAACGGGAAAGATTTGACGAACACTCTGCCGGTGCAACAACGTAATAGACCGGAACCGACAGGGCCAGGTTTGGCAAACTGATATGATCGACCCTGGCGCCCATTTCTTCGAATACAGCTATCGCTGCCTCGATCCGTTTCCGGTTTTCCGCATCGAGTCCCTCGTCAAAGAATTCTTCCGGCACGCCGATTCTCAGTCCATCAATACTGTTATCGAGTGAAGCCGAATAATCGGGTACGGGTTCGTCAACACTGGTCGAATCATTCTCGTCGAATCCGGCCATGGCACCGAGCAGCATCGCCGCGTCCGCCGCGGATGTTGTCAGCGTGCCGGCCTGATCGAGGCTGGATGCAAATGCAATCATGCCGAATCGGGACACGCGGCCATAGGTCGGTTTGAGACCGGTGATCCCGGTGAGGGCCCCGGGCTGGCGTATTGAGCCACCCGTGTCCGTACCGGTTGCAACCGGGACGAGACGAGCCGCGACTGCTGCCGCCGAGCCGCCGGAAGATCCACCCGGTACACGCTGAGTGTCCCACGGATTTCGCACCGGTCCGTAGAAGCTCGTTTCACTCGATGACCCCATCGCAAACTCATCCATATTTGTCTTACCAAGTAATATGGTGCCCGCCGCCTTGAGTCGCCCGACGACCGTAGCGTCATACGGGGCTACAAAATTATCGAGCATTTTCGATCCGCAACTCGTCCGTATGCCGTCGGTACAGAAGATATCCTTGTGTACGACAGGTACTCCGGTTAATGGATGAGTTTTTCCGGTGGCCAGTGCTTTATCAGCTTCCTTCGCAGCCCTGATCGCATCGCCCCCACACACCGTCAGAAAAGCGTTTAGTTCCGAATCGAATTTCTCAATTCGATCGAGAAAGAAACGAGTCAGTTCCTCGCTGCTGATTGTTTTTGATTGCAGCAATTCGGATAGCTGACTGACGGTCTTTCTGTGCATGGATCCGATGAACTTCTGAACCCGCGACCGCCAGAACCGGATTTAACCGGCGGCGGTAGGACGGAATCGAACTCCTTATATATAGTGTCGTGCTAGCTATCGTCGTGCCGGCGGTGATCTATTCAATCACTTTTGGTACAAGATATAGTCCGGCTTCAACCTGACCGGCGTTGGCCTGGAACTTGTCGCGTTGGTCTTGCTCTGACACGATATCTGCCCGCAGACGTTGAGACATGTTCAACGGATGGGCCATCGGAACGACATCACTCGTATCTAACGACTGAAGCTGATCGACAAAGTCGATGATGCGTGACAGGTTGTTCACAAACCCGTTCATCTCGTCATCGGTGATTTCGAGGCGGGCCAGGTGAGCGATTTTTTCAACCTCTTCCCGACTGAGTGACATACCTGATTCCCCGTGCAATACCTGGCTTGAGAGCGCGCCCAATCATACACCGCCGCTTGTGTAAATGCCTACCCGTTGCTAGAGTACCGCCTGATTTTACACCTGTAATTTCAGGCGCCAGCACCAAGATGTTCAAGAATATTCGAGGTTATTTTTCTAACGACATGTCCATCGATCTGGGTACGGCCAATACCCTGATCTACGTTCGTGGCCGGGGCATCGTACTCAATGAACCCTCGGTAGTCGCGATCCGGGAAGAAACCGGTCGCGGGGACCGCAGCATACAGGCGGTGGGTACCGAAGCTAAGAATATGATCGGCCGTACGCCTGGGAACATAAATGCCATCCGGCCCTTGAAAGACGGTGTTATCGCAGACTTCACGGTCACCGAGAAGATGCTGCAACATTTCATCAAGAAGGCCCACGGTAGCCGCTATTTCAGACCCAGTCCCCGCGTCCTGGTTTGCGTCCCCTACGGATCCACCCAGGTGGAACGGCGTGCCATACGGGAATCGGCTGAGGGTGCCGGGGCCCGCAAGGTCTATCTGATCGAGGAACCGATGGCCGCGGCGATAGGCGCCGCGATGCCCGTACACGAGGCACGCGGCTCAATGATTCTGGACGTCGGTGGTGGTACTTCCGAGGTAGCCGTAATTTCTCTGAACGGGATTGTTTACGCCGCTTCGGTACGCCTCGGGGGGGACCGCTTCGACGATGCCATTACCAACTATGTCCGCCGCAACTACGGCATCCTCATCGGCGAGGCGACCGCCGAACGTATCAAGCACGAGACCGGTTCTGCATATCCGGGCCAGGAAGTACTGGAGATTTCGGTAAAGGGGCGGAATCTGTCGGAAGGCGTGCCCCGTAGCTTCACGTTGAACAGCAACGAGATTCTCGAAGCCCTGCAGGAACCGCTGCAGGGCATTGTCGGCGCAGTAAAAGCCGCGCTGGAACAAACGCCCCCCGAGTTGGGCGCCGACGTCGCCGAGCGTGGAATCGTGCTCTGTGGCGGCGGAGCCATGCTGCGGGATATAGACAAATTGTTGTCGGAAGAAACCGGCTTGCCGGTAATACTCGCCGATGACCCGATGACCTGCGTTGCTCGTGGCGGTGGCCGCGTGCTCGAGCTGATGGATGAGCACGGTCCGGCGATGTTCAATCTTGAATAGCAGCGCATTGACAGCATCATCGGTCTCGGCGAACGGAATCAGGGCCGTTCCCGGCCTCCGCAAACTTGATCGCGCTCAAAGATAAAGGCAGCGCCCACCAATATCGTCGGGGACCTTCCCTCGGTACCCGTTTAGTTTTGCTCACGTTCCTGTCAGTGGCCATCATGTTCATGGACCATCGGTTTCAGCAGCTCGAAACCATTCGAACGGTATTGTCAGTCATCGTTCAACCGATACGTGCAGCAGTCGATCTGCCTTTCAGCATCGCGGAATGGCTCCGAGTAAATCTGTCTGCGCGATCAACGCTGGTGCAAGAAAACGAGGACCTGAGAAACGAACAACTCAGGCACAGTGTCCGGCTCCAGCGTGTTGCTGCCCTGGAGGTTGAAAACGCCCGACTGCGGGCGCTGCTCGCATCATCGGCGCGAGTACCGGACAAAACCCTGATTGCCGAGATTTTCAAGGTCGATCTGGACCGGTTTCGACACAGCATTCTTATCAATAAGGGGAGCAGCGAGGAAGCGTTCAACGGCCAGGCGTTGATCGACCCGGATGGAATCGTCGGCCAGATAACCAGAACGGATCCTTTTTCCTCCGAGGCAATCCTGATCAGCGATGCTGCACACGCCACACCGGTTGAAGTCAATCGCAATGGTCTGCGCACGGTGGCTTTTGGCACCGGCAATACCGCGAGTCTGCTGTTACCGTTCCTGCACAAGACAGCTGACATAAAACAAGGGGATCTGCTGGTCTCATCCGGTCTCGGCGGCGTGTTTCCGTCCGGCTATCCCGTTGCGGTGGTATCGGCTGTCGATGTACAGGCCGGCCAGGATTTCGCGATCGTCCATGCCAGGCCTACCGCCGGGCTGGACAGAATCAAGAACGTGCTGCTCGTGTGGACCGGCGTGCGTTACGTTGGCGAGGATGAGGTGATCGTCAACCACGAACTGCCGGAAGAGGCTGAGCGTTGAGAAGCAACGTCCGCACCTGGCCAATAGCACTCAGTGTCCTTGTGGCAATGATGCTCACGATCCTGCCGTTGCCGGACTGGGCCACCGCCTTCTGGCCGAACTGGATTGGCATGACCATCGTCTACTGGTCACTGCACGCTTCCCATCGGGTAAGTATCGGGACAGCCTGGACTGCCGGTCTTATTCTGGACACGTTGAAAGGCAGCATACTCGGGCAGCATACGCTCGCACTGACGGTTCTCAGTTTCCTGACGGTCAAGTTTCATCTGCGAATCCGGGTATTTCCAATGGGACAGCAGACACTGACTGTATTTGCGCTTCTTGCTGTCTATGAGTTCTTGCTTTTTTGGGTCGACGGTATCGTCGGCGTCGCAGCGCTGGGTCTGAATCGATGGGGCCCCGTAATCTCCTCCGCCATCATGTGGCCGGTGGTGGCTTCTCTGCTAAATCTGATACAGCGGCGATTACGAGTCGAGTAAGAGGTCGCAGCAGCAATGATTCAGCGGGTACGTATCAAAAATCACTGGGTCGAACAGCGAACTTTCATGTTCCGTGCGATTACGGCCGGCGTTATCGTCGCCATTCTCGTATTGACCGTAGCCGCCCGGTTGTTTGTGTTGCAGGTCGTAGACTACGAAATCTATGCGGCACAGTCCGAAGGCAACCGCATTCGTATTGAACCGGCTCCCCCTACCCGCGGTCTGATTTTCGATCGCAACGGGCAGATTCTGGCTGACAACCGGCCGACTCTGCAGCTCGAGTTGATTCCCGAACAGATATCGGACGTTTCCGGCACCCTGGATCGTCTGGCTGAACTCGGGCTGCTCCCGGCAAAGGACCGTGAGCGTGCGGAACGCGACCTGATCAGTAAGCGTAACCGCCCGTTTGAGGCGATACCGCTGCGTTTCTCACTTACCGATGAAGAAATCGCGCGGTTTGCGGTACAGCAACCTTATTTTCCCGGGGTAGAAATCAAGGCTCGATTACGCCGGCATTATCCGTTTGGCCAGTCGGCCGTGCACGCTATCGGCTATGTCGGTAGTATCTCCGGCAATGATCTGCAACGGATCGAAACGGCGCGGTACGCTGGCAGCAGTCATACCGGCAAGATCGGCATTGAGCGCAAGAGAGAGGATGATCTGCACGGACGGCCGGGCTATACGCAGTGGCTGGTCAACGTCGAGGGAAGACGGCTCGACGATATCGAAGGTGGCGACGTGCCCGAACCGGGTGATGACATCATCACGACCCTCGATATCCGGCTGCAACACGTTGCCGAACAGGCGTTGCAGGATTTTCGGGGGGCGATCGTTGCGATTGATCCGCGTAACGGCGACGTGCTCGCCTTCGCCAGCACGCCGACTTACGATCCGAATTTGTTCGGCGTCGGATTGAGCACTGAAGAGTTTCGTGCCTTGCGAGACGACATTGATCGCCCGCTCTTTAATCGGGCATTACGTGGTCACTATGCACCCGGGTCAACTATAAAGCCTTTCATCGCGCTTGCCGGTTTCCATTATCACGCCATCGCGGAGGACAAGGAGATCTTCTGTCCCGGCTATTTCCTGCTACCCGGCCGGCGTCGGCCTTATCGGGACTGGAAACGCGAAGGTCACGGTGAAGTTTCGCTGCCCGTTGCGATCACCCAGTCCTGTGACGTTTTCTTCTACGGACTGGCAATCGAGCTCGGCATCGATCGTCTGTTTGACTATCTGACTGCTTTTGGGCTGGGTGAACCGACCGGCATCGATCTGGAAGGCGAAAAGGAAGGGCTGGTCCCGTCGCAGGAGTGGAAGCGTAAAGCATTTTCCCGTCGTGAAGACCAGGTCTGGTTCCCCGGCGAAACAGTAATTACTGGTATCGGACAGGGGTTCATGCTGGCTACGCCACTACAGCTGGCGAGTGTCACGGCCACACTTGCAAGTCGCGGCCACCGGTTCGTGCCGCGTCTGGTCAGCGCCACACGCAACGGCCTGACCGGCAAACTGACTGAGATAGCGCCGGTAGAAATTGAGGGCCCGCCGATTCGCGACCCGGCTCACCTCGATGAGGTATTGGCCGCCCTGGCAGCGGTGGTTCAGGATAGGAAAGGCACCGCCTATGCGTCCGGCCTTGGCGCCGATTATCGGTTTGCTGGCAAGACCGGGACAGCGCAAGTCATCAGCCTGAGCGAAGACGAGGAATACGACGAGGAAAACATGCCGGAGCGACTGCGCGACCATGCGCTGTTTATCGCGTATGCCCCCACGGAGGCACCGGAAATTGCGTTGTCGGTCGTGGTTGAAAACGGCGGCGGTGGGGGACGGACCGCTGCTCCCATGGCACGTCAGGTACTCGATGAGTTTTTCCGGATCCGATCGGAACAATCGCCGAATGATCTTTAACGACATCACATCGACACGATCGAGGCGATATGCTTTTGCTCCGGGGCAGATGTTGCGCGCGCTGCGCCTGGACGGGCCACTACTCGCCGGTCTGGTCATGATCGCTGCGGTAGGTCTGTTCGTTCTCTACAGCGCAAGCGGCGAAAGTGCGACCCGCCTGGTTGGGCAGAATGTGCGCCTGCTGGTCGGACTTGCGGCCCTGCTGATGATGGCTCATGTGCCAACCAAGCTGCTGCGAGATTGGTCGCCCTGGGTGTACCTCGCCGCCCTGGCGCTGTTGACCGTCGTCTTGTTTGCCGGCGCGGCGGGCAAAGGGGCGCAACGGTGGATCGACGTCGCGGGCTTGAGTTTTCAACCGTCAGAAATCATGAAGCTGGCGTTACCGCTGGTGATGGCCTGGTACCTGCACGAACGGCCTCTGCCCCCGGCACTGATCCATCTGGCTGTACTGGTGATCGCCATTGCGGTGCCGACCTATCTGATTGTGCGGCAGCCGGATCTCGGCACGGCCCTGCTGGTGGCTTGTGCGGGCATTTTCGTCATCTTTCTCGCCGGTATACGCAAGCGTCTTATCTTTCTGATGCTGGGGGCGGCGGTAGCGGCCGTTCCACTGCTCTGGTACTTTATGCTGGACTACCAGCGGCAACGTGTCCTGACGTTCCTGAATCCGGAACGTGATCCTCTTGGGACCGGTTATCACATCATCCAGTCCAAGATTGCGATCGGTTCCGGTGGTCTGTTCGGCAAAGGTTGGCTAAACGGCACCCAGGCCAATCTGGAATTTTTGCCGGAACGGACAACGGATTTCATCTTCGCGGTCATTGGGGAAGAATTCGGTCTTCTGGGTCTCCTGGTCGTGCTGATCCTGTATCTCTTCGTAATCGGACGCGGTCTTTACATAGCCGCCAACGCCCAGGACACGTTTTCGCGCCTGGTAGCGGGGAGTATTACGCTGACATTTTTTGTCTATGTATTTGTAAATGCCGGAATGGTGACGGGTCTGCTGCCGGTAGTCGGCGTCCCGCTTCCGCTGATCAGCTATGGCGGCACCTCGATGGTGACCCTTATGGCCGGTTTCGGTATTCTCATGTCCATACAGACGCACCGCAAGCTGCTATCAACGTGAACGGACATCGCACAGAAATATTCGCCAGAGCACTCGCCGGCATCATCCTGCTTGCCGCCGGACCGGTCGAAGCCACCCTGCTGGATACACAACGCTCAGATATCGACAGGTTTGTCCGCGAAGTCAGTATGCGCCACGACTTCAGCGAGGAATATGTGCGATCGATATTGTCCCAGGCAGAGATCAAACAGTCAGTGCTCGATGCAATCAGTCGTCCGGCTGAGAGAGTCAAACCCTGGCACGAATACCGGGAAATTTTTGTAACGCAGAATCGAATCGACGGCGGTGTACGATTCTGGGATGATCATCAGGCAGAATTCGATCGCGTATCAGCTGGCACCGGGATCCCGCCGGCGGTAATTGTTTCGATCATCGGCGTCGAAACATACTACGGCAATATTACCGGCAGTTATCGTGTCATCGATGTGCTGTGTACTCTGGCTTTTGAATACCCGCCACGCAGCAAGTTTTTTCGTGCGGAACTCGAACAATTTCTCCTGTTGACGCGTGAGGAACGTGTCGATCCGATGATCCCTCTCGGATCATATGCGGGCGCTATGGGTGCGCCGCAGTTTATTTCATCGAGCTACAGGGCCTACGCAGTTGATGCGGACGGCGATGGCCGCCGTGACCTATGGTCCAGCTGGAGCGATGTTCTGGGTAGTGTTGCCAATTATTTCGATGCCCATGGCTGGAAAACTGATCAACCCATCGTCGTCGAAGCCAGCGTTCCCTGGTCTGCACGACGAAAACTGGACAAGGAACCGCTGCGCCAGGAAGAAACCGTAGGCTCGCTGCGGGACAAAGGTGTGCGGTTCGAAACGTCGCTGCCCAATGATGCGCGGGCATTTGTAATTTCGCTGGAGGGGAAAGACGGTCGAGAGTACTGGGTCGGTTTTACGAATTTTTACGTCATCACCCGGTATAACACCAGCGTGATGTATGCAATGGCCGTTCACCAACTGGGACAGAAAATCCAGGCCCGGGCAGGCAGGTGATGTCTCGAAGACCAGAATTTTATATCGTCAGCAAGCTGTTCTGTTTTGTTTTCCTGGCTGCGGCCTGCGCGCCGTTCCCGGACGGCCCGCCCGATTCGCCCGCATCAGCAGGATCGGGGGAACTGATACCCAGCCCCGAACCAAAAAGCCGCCAGGGAAATCCGCCATTTTATGACGCGTTCGGCGAGCGCTATTACATCCTGGAGACAAATGAGGGCTACGTGGAGCGCGGCGTGGCATCCTGGTATGGCAGGAAATTTCATGGCCGCCACACGGCCAACGGCGAGGTTTATGACATGTATGCCATGACTGCCGCGCACAAGACATTACCGTTACCAACCTGGGCCAGGGTCACCAATCTAAGGAACGGGAAAAGCGTGGTAGTCCGCGTTAATGACCGCGGCCCGTTTGTTCACAACCGGTTGATCGATCTGTCGTGGTCGGCCGCAGAAAAGCTCAATTTCGCTCAGCAAGGAACGACACTGGTGGAAATCCGTGCGCTGAACCCCGGCAGCCCCGACGATTCCCCCCCGCAACCGGTTACAACGGAAGACGCGCCATTAACACAGGAATCCGGGAACAATGATGAGAATCGCTTGTACGTGCAGGTCGGCGCATTCTCCGAATTCGACAATGCGAGCCGTATGCGCAAACAGCTCGAGCAAGAGCAGCTGGACAATGTGCTCATTCAGGATGCGTCAACCGCTACCGGAGAGCTCTACAAAGTTCGCGTTGGCCCGTTATCTTCGGTCGACGAGTTTGACCACCTCGTCGGAGTCCTGAAAGAACTGGGCATTCACGATACGCATCTGGCTATCGAGTAGGCCATCTGAAGCGATTACCAGGCTGATACAATACCGCCGGCCGACTGCCCGGCGGCAGCAAATCATTCAGTTTCAAAAGGAAGTTACCCGGTATGAATCCAGTTCGAATGTCGTTTTGGGGCTGTCTATTGCTGGTGATGTGCGTTACCGCATCAGCAACGACACCTATCCCCGCCGCGCCAGCCGTTAACGCAAAAGCGTATTACGTCATCGATTTCAACAGCGGTCGCGTCGTCGCTGCCAATAACGAAAATGAACCTCTCGAACCCGCCAGCATCACGAAACTGATGACTGCATACGTCGTGTTTAGTGAACTCAGGGATCAGCGAATCGGCCTGACTGACCACGTCACGATCAGCACAACTGCGTGGCGCATGCCCGGCTCCCGCATGTTTATCGAGGAGCGGTCCCAGGTCAGTTTACAAGACCTGTTAAAGGGCATGATCATTCAGTCCGGAAATGATGCAAGTGTCGCGCTCGCGGAACATGTCGCCGGAACAGAAGATGCATTTGTCTCGTTGATGAATACGTACGCAGACCAACTCGGTTTGAACAGCACACAGTACCGAAATGTGACGGGCCTGCCAACGGAGGAACATTTCACCTCCGCACATGACATTGCGATCCTTGTTCAGGCACTGATACGGGAGTTCCCGGACTATTACAAATGGTATTCGGAAAAGGAGTTCACCTATAACAACATTACGCAATACAATCGCAACAGCTTGCTGTTCCGGGATTCCAGCGTCGATGGCGTCAAGACGGGCCACCATGATGCGGCCGGGTATTGCCTGGTAACTTCAGCCGTACGCGATGACATGCGGCTGATCTCAGTCGTTCTCGGCGCACCTACACCTCGCGCCCGGGCTGACCATAACCAGGCATTACTAAACTACGGTTTTCGCTTTTACCGAACCCACCGGCTTTACTCCGCTGATAAGGCCATCAGCAACAAGAAAATATGGAAAGGTGATCGTGACACAATCGACATTGGTCTTAAACACGATCTGTACGTCACCATTCAGCAGGGGCGTTATGATGAACTCGATGCAGTTATGGAGATCCCGGATACGCTGATTGCTCCCATCTCTTCCGATCAATCATTGGGCCAGGTCCGGGTCATGCTGGATGATGAATTGATCCTGGCTGCGGACATCTACGCCCTCGAACCGGTTGCATCCGGCAACATGTGGCGCCGGGCAGTTGATGAAGTGATGCTGTGGTTTGAGTAACATTTCCGGACACGCGCCACACAACCAGATGATGACTACACCATGCCCGATTGTTTTTCTGAACGGCGAGTTTATTAAGCTCGACGATGCCCACATTTCGCCGCTGGATCGGGCATTCTTGTTCGGGGATGCAATATATGAAGTGGTCCCCGTTTATGACAGCGAGCCGTTTCTCATCGATGCTCATTTGGTACGACTCGAGCACAGCCTCGGAGCGATCAATCTCCAAAACCCGTATGCGCCGGAGCGGTGGCTTGAGATCCTGGCGGAACTCGCACGATTAAATGGCGGTGGCGACCTCTTGCTTTATTTTCAGATCTCGCGTGGTGCAGATTCCGGTCGCGATCATCCCTTCCCGGACGGTATCGAACCCACAGTTTTTGCAATGACCCAACCATTTCACGGCATCGCGAAAGAAAAACTCGAGCAGGGCCTCAAAATTGTAATTCTCAACGACACGCGTTGGGCCCGTTGCGACATCAAAACGACATCTCTGATTGCCAACGTAGTTTTGCGACAGCAGGCGCGGAACGATGGCGCGGATGAGGCGGTTTTGATTCACGATGGGTGCATCACGGAAGGTACATCCAGCAGTGTCTTTGCGGTCATCGACGATCTCCTGGTAACGCCGCCAAAAAGTCACAGGCGCCTGCCCGGGACCACGCGCGACCTGGTACTCGAACTCGCGACGGAGGTCGGAATCGACTATCGGGAATGCGAAATCGCCGCCGACGACTTTCGACTGGCGCAGGAGATCTGGCTATCCAGCGCCGCAAGGGAGGTCGTGCCGGTCACTGCAATCGATGGCCGGCCCGTCGGTGACGGCCGTCCGGGCCCAGACTGGCGACGCGTTTATGATCGGTATCAGGCTCGAAAAGCGGCAAGAACAGCGCAGGTTAGCTGAGCCGATCCTTTAGCACACGCTATAATGTTCGGCCGCGTGAAGCGCGACTCGCAGGATACAAGATGCCCTCACACGCTGCCGTAATTTTCCGTTACTTCGGACGACAATCGTTCGAACCGGTGTGGCGCGACATGCAGGCGATGACCGACCGTCGCGAACCCCGGCAGCGCGATGAAATCTGGTTTGTGGAGCACGACCCTGTGTTTACGCTGGGATTGAATGGCAGCACCGAGCATGTGCTGGCGCCTGGAAAGATACCGGTCATCCATATCGACCGCGGCGGCCAGGTAACCTACCACGGACCGGGTCAGCTGGTTGTCTACCCGCTGGTGAGACTGCGTTCGCTCGGTCTCGGGGTTCGTGATCTCGTGTCTGCATTAGAAAATGCGATCATTGAATATGTCGCGAGATTCGGCATCCGCGCGAAAGCGCGAGCGGCAGCCCCGGGCGTCTACGTCGATGACCGCAAACTTGCCAGCATTGGTCTCCGCATTCGACGCGGCTGCAGCTATCACGGACTTGCGTTTAATGTGAATATGGATCTCGAACCGTTCTCGCGTATCAATCCCTGCGGATTCGAAGGCCTCAAAGTCACACAGCTGTGTGACCTTGGGGGGCCAGATGATCCAACTAGCGTTGCCAGGGAACTGGAGCCGTTTTTGTTGCGGTATCTTGGTTATGACAGAACTGCTCAAGCCGAAAGTGGGAAGCGGAAAGCGGAAAGTTCCGCTGACGTGGGAAATCACCACAAAGAACTCAAAGGACACGAAGTATTTTGAAATTGTACCCGGCACTGTTATGCCGGTGGCTCAGGTCTCAGGTATCAAGTCTATGAACCAAGCAACCAACAAGCACCCTGCCCGCCTCGAGCCCGGCGTCAAAATGACTGCGGCGGAGAAGATGGCCCGGATTCCGGTCAAAATCGAGCCAACCGTAACGCCACTCCGGAAACCGCCATGGATTCGTGTCCGGGCTCCGGTTTCGCCGGAGGTTGCCCGGCTGAAAAAGACATTGCGGGAAAATCACCTTCACACGGTGTGCGAGGAAGCATCCTGCCCAAACCTTGCTGAATGTTTTGGCAAAGGCACCGCAACGTTCATGATCATGGGTGACATTTGCACCCGTCGTTGCACGTTTTGCGACGTCGCGCACGGACGTCCGAGAGCGCTGGACACTGATGAACCTGTCAACCTGGCGCGGACCGTGAAAGCGATGGGTCTTAGCTATGTAGTCATTACATCTGTCGACCGCGACGATCTTCGCGATGGTGGCGCGGGCCACTTCCGCGATTGCATTCATAAGATTCGCACACTGGTCGGTGAAATCAGGATCGAAATACTTGTGCCCGATTTCCGTGGAAGAGTCCCGGTGGCGCTGGATAGGCTCGCCGAAGCGCCTCCGGATGTCTTCAATCACAATCTTGAGACAATTCCGCGCTTATACCGGCAGGTCCGCCCCGGGTCGGACTTCCAGTGTTCACTGGATCTCATTGGCGAACACAAGGGCCGGTTCCCGGACATCCCAACCAAGTCCGGGATAATGGTCGGAATCGGGGAGGAACTCGAAGAAATTGTTGAGGTGATGCGGGACCTCAGGGCACATGACTGTGACATGCTGACAATCGGTCAGTATCTGCAGCCGAGTCGCCATCACTTGCCAGTGAGTCGCTATGTAACTCCCGAGGAGTTCAAGTTGCTGGCGCAGCGAGGCTATGAACTGGGCTTTTCACATGTCGCCAGCGGCCCGCTGGTCCGTTCCTCCTACCATGCCGACGAACAGGCCGAGGAGACGTTGGCGGCAGCTTACACGTCGCGGCACGTTTCGGACTTGTAATGCCCACGAAGTCGCCCTTCGTGCGCCCCGAGTGAAGCTGTTGCGGAACAAGGTAGTGCCCGAAGGGCGACTTCGTAGTTACAAAAAGGTTCACGACTTCTGCTGACGCAGAAACTCATCGAGTTCCTTCACTCTGTCGCTGGTGCCGATGTCGAACCAGGCGCCGTCGTACCGCTCGCCTGTGACGGCACGTTCACGCATCGCGTTCTTCAGCAACGGTAGCAGCGAGAAATGCCCCGGACTGCATGATTCAAAAAGCGTGGGCGAATAGATGCCGATTCCCGAAAACGTATATTTCGTTTCCAGCTTCTCCGTGACATGATTGGAATCAAGCTCGAAATCACCTTGCGGGTTATGTGCCGGGTTCGTTACCAGCACAAGGTGCGCTTTAGACGCTGAATCCAGGGAGAGATTTGCATACGGAAAGTCCGTCCATATGTCACCGTTCACGACAATGAAAGGTTCGTCGCCGAGCAAAGACAGCGCGTTGTAGATACCACCGCCGGTCTCCAGTGCCCGATCACCTTCATCGGACAACACGATCTCCAAATCGTTTGTAGTACAGGTCGTCACGAATTCGCGAATCTGCTCGGAAAGCCAGGACACGTTGATGACTATTCGATCAATGCCGGCACCGGCCAACGCATCAATCAACCAGGCAAGCACCGACTTGCCACCCACTTCGATCAGTGGCTTTGGTTTTTCATTTGTCAATGGCCGTAGTCGGTGACCCCGACCCGCGGCCAGAATCATTGCTCTCATAATATTTTGACGCTGTTGCTCATGCCACAAACGTAAGCGTAATTGCATTATCCAAAGACACAACGACGCAGTTTAGTCACGGTGTGGCCAAGTTTGAAGGGAACCGGGATCTGTGCCATTGTAACCACCCCCAACGATAATGCTAACGCCTCCAGTTGACTGTATTGCGACTACTGCTGACGGTAGCGTTTGGACTACCGGTTCTCGCCGCCGCCCAGGATCTTCCTCGCTGTCCCGTCGCGGCTGAATCGCCGCTTGTCCGCGATCTGACGGAAGACGACTCCAGTTCTGCGATCGAGATCCTGGCTGACAAGGCAGAGATTTCCGAAGTGGGTGAATCCGTGCTGAGCGGCCAGGTCGAAGTACGGCAGGGCAATCGTCACCTGGTCGCCGATAGAATTGAGTACGATGCACAGTCACAAGGATTCACAGTATCCGGCAGCGTGCAATACACAGATCCGGAACTCACTATTAAGGGAGACTCCGCAAAATTTGATGCCGGAGCAAACAGCGCGCTGTTTACAAATTCATCGTTCAACTTTCCAAGCGGTCCGGCCAGAGGCTCGGCAGACACGCTTGAATTGCGCCCGGATAAGACGATAGGTCTCACAGACGTGAGATACACGTCATGCCCCGAGGGCAATTACGACTGGGAACTGCGGGCGAAAACCATAAATCTCGACCCGGAAGCCGGCAAAGGTGTGGCACGTCATGCAAAGATACGGTTTCACAACATTCCGATCCTGTATCTGCCCTATCTTTCCTTTCCGCTGACGGACCAGCGAAAGTCAGGATTTCTTGCGCCTGACATTGGAACTTCAGAACGACATGGCACGTCGATCATGGCGCCATACTATTTCAATCTGGCCCCACAGCGTGACGCAACCATTGCGCCACGTTGGATGTCAAAACGGGGAACTCAGCTAAACGGCGAGTTTCGTTATCTTATGCAACGCAGTGGAGGAATAATCAGCGGTCAGTATCTTCGCGATGACGACATTACAAATAGCGATCGTTACTTTTATAACGTGACGCACAATACTGATCTGAGAAATGGCTGGCGCTTCCTGGCCGATATTTCTGATGCGTCAGACAGTCAGTACTTTGAAGATTTTCGCAACAGTGCCGACGCAACAAGTATTACCTACCTCGAACAGAATATTCAGGCCAACTATTTTGACGACAACTGGCTGTTTCTCGTCAGAGTTCAGAAATTTGTGACGATAGACGAAACGATAGCGGCCATAAATGAGCCGTACAAGCGATCGCCACAATTAATCGGTCGCGGGGTTTGGCTGGATCAAAAATATAGCTTGAATTACAGTTTGACAGGTGAATACGTAATCTTTGATCGGGATGTCGGCATCACCGGTAGCCGGGTGCACGTGGAACCGGAAGTAAGCGCGAGTTGGGACAGAAACGGCTTCTATGCCACGCCCCGGATCGCCTTTTATCACACACAATACTATCTCGATAATGTACTTCCCAGCGAAGACCCGCGACCGTCCGTCACAAAGCCGATCGCGAGTTTCGATACCGGTTTGATTTTTGAAAGAACAACGGGCTCGAATCGGCATCTGATTCAGACTCTCGAACCTCGCGTTCTTTATACCTATATCCCGTTTTCGGACCAGACAGGCTTCCCCGTATTCGATACGGTTTCACCAGATTTTAATTCCGTCCAGTTGTTTCGCGAAAATCGATTTGCCGGTTTCGACCGGTTAGGTGACACGAATCAGCTGGCAGCAGGAATTACGACGCGCCTGCTCAATCAGGCAACTGGTGAGGAAATTTTCAGGGCATCGCTGGGCCAGATCGCGTACTTCAGCGACCAGCGGGTGACTTTGCCAGGCATGATGCCGACCACTGATGACACTTCGGATCTTCTGGCAGAACTAGGATTCAAGTACTCCGGCGCATGGCGATCCACGCTTCGGTATCACTGGGACCCGGATGAAAGCGAAACAACACGTGCCGATGCACGCCTGGATTACCGCCCCGGTGACAGCAAGATTTTGAGTCTCGGATATCGATATACGCGTGATCCTGGCGATCGGAGTGACCTCGTGGATCAGAGCGATATCGGCTTTTCCTGGCCGGTGGCTGCCCGCTGGAGTCTCCTGGGTCGCTGGAACTACGATCTCGAGAACAACAAGAGCATCGAAGCGCTGGCCGGTGTCGGATATCGAGGCTGTTGCTGGGGAGTCCAGGTCGTTGCGCGCCATCACATTACCAATCAGAACGGCGACACCGACCAGTCTTTTGTAATCCAGTTCGAACTTGCCGGTCTCGCGTCGGTCGGAAACCCTGCAGAAGAGTTCCTCGAGCGTGGTATTCTTGGCTACAACTGAGCAACTGCACCGGTCCCAACTATGAAAAATGTCTGCCTGGCCGCCGCAACTGTGCTGGCTGTGATGCATTCCGACCTTGGCAATGCACAGTCCCTGGACGCACAAACGTCTACGTTGATCGAACGCATCGTGGCCATCGTCAATGACGGAATCGTCCTGCAAACGGAACTGGATTCGCGGGTGGAT
>CAZJFQ010000002.1:39932-63084 GCA_964545335.1 uncultured Gammaproteobacteria bacterium
GACATGATTATCGAACAACTGCGGCAAATCGAGGTCACCAGACAGGTGCGGATCTCCGAAAGAGAGATCGATCGCGGCATGGAGCAGTTTCGGGCCTCAGCGGCTTCCAGCCTTCAGTTCAATTATTCGCACATCCTGATCGCCCTGCCGTCGAGCCCCACCCGCGAAGATATCAATGAATCCCGAGACCTGGCCCAGGACGTCTATTCCCGAATCATCGAGGGTGCAGACTTTTCACAAATGGCCGTCGCGTATTCGTCCGGTGAGACTGCCCTGGAGGGCGGGAACATGGGCTGGAAAACCGGCCTCGAGATACCGACCTTGCTGTCACTTCGAATCGGGCAACTAGAAGCGGGCGACGTGACCGAACCGGTTCAGACAAAGAGCGGCTTTCAAATATTCCGCGTAAACGAAATCCGGGGTGGGCCGGAAAGCCTGGTCAACGAATCGCATCTACGGCACATCTTGGTAGTCCCGTCTCCGGCCCTGTCGCCGGATTCCGCGCTACAGAAGGCGGAGGAACTGCGTCAGCGAATAATTGATGGTGAGGACTTCGCGCAAATCGCAATCGAATACTCGGACGACCCCGGATCCGGATCAAACGGCGGTGATCTCGGCTGGAATTCTCCGGGCGCCTTTGTGCCACAATTTGAGACCGCCGCAGCTGAACTGGAATTCGGGCAGATCAGCGAGGTCGTATCGACACCATTCGGTTATCACATTATCGAGGTCTTAGACCGCCGTGAACGCGACAACACGGAAGAGATGATGCGCGAGCAGGTGGCCCAGCAGTTGAGGATTCGCAAGTTGGAAGAGGAAACGCAAAACTGGCTGCGAAGTATTCGCGACAGCGCCTACGTTGAGATACGACTCTGAGTTTTGACCACATTAATACCACGGCTGATTCTCACAGCCGGTGAAACGGCCGGCATCGGCCCCGATATCTGCCTCGCGCTTGCCCGCAAATCTCTGGACGCGGCGCTTGTTGTCGCCGCCGACCCCGAAATGCTCGCCGAGAGAGACCGGGATCTCGGCTTTGGCATCCAACTGGTGGAACTTGCACCGGAGTCGGTACCATCTCCACATCAAGTTGGCACATTGCAGGTGGTGCCATTTCCGTTGCGCGAAGCGGCCGTCTGCGGTCGCCTGAATCCGGTCAATAGCGAATGCCTGCTCGCCACACTGAACTTCGCCATCGATGCCTGCCTGGCGAAGCAATACGACGCCATGGTCACTGCGCCGGTTCAAAAGAGCGTGCTAATTGAAAGTGGAGTGGACTTTGCGGGTCACACCGAATATATCGCGAACCGCACCGGCACTGACACACCAGTCATGTTGCTCGCATCGGATACACTACGGGTCGCCCTCGTCACAACCCATCTGGCGCTTTCTGATGTGCCGGGCGCGATTACGCCGAATCGCCTTAGCAGCGTTATCAATGTCCTGCACCGCGATCTGATGCGGCTGTTTGGCATCGACAAACCGCGTATCCGCGTTCTGGGCGTCAATCCTCACGCAGGCGAACAGGGACACCTCGGGCATGACGAACAACAAGTAGTCGAACCCGTTCTCGCTGCGCTGCGCAAAAAGGGTTTCAGCCTCGATGGCCCGGTTGCCGCGGATACCGCATTTAATCCGGACAGCCTCGATCAGACCGATGCCATCCTGGCCATGTACCACGACCAGGGATTACCTGCGCTGAAAGCCGTGGGATTCGGACATACGGTGAATATCACCCTGGGGTTACCGATCGTGCGCACCTCCGTTGATCATGGCACGGCATTGTCACTCGCAGGTTCCGGAAAGGCCGATCCCGGCAGCCTGGAAGCAGCGGTCAAAGTAGCATTGCAGCTGATTTCGCGGTTGCGGTCCCCATGATTCACCGGCCACGCAAGCGATTCGGCCAGCATTTTCTACACGATCCGGCGGTAGTCGCCCGAGTCATCGAGGCGATAAACCCGCAACCGGGAGACTGTCTGGTGGAGGTCGGCCCCGGTCGCGGCGTACTTACGGGACCGTTGCTTGAGCGCGCGGAAAAACTGATTGCAATTGAAATCGATCGGGATCTGGTCCGCGATCTGAACGATCGGTACGCGGGAAAAGGTGAATTCAATCTGCACAATGCGGACGCACTGAAATTTGATTATCGGTCGCCTGGCCGAAAACTGCGGCTGGTCGGTAATCTTCCATACAATATCTCAACGCCACTTCTTTTTCGATTTGTCGAACAGCGAGATAGCATCTGTGATATGCACTTCATGTTGCAGAAAGAGGTCGTTGACCGAATGACTGCAACGACCAATACGCGTGCTTATGGACGGCTGACTGTTATGCTCGCGCCATATTTCGAAATCGAACGATTGTTCGACGTCGGTACCGGTGCTTTCACGCCACCCCCAAGAGTAAGCTCGTCTTTTGTTCGCCTGACTCCTCGTGGTGACAGTTATTTTGCCAATGTCGACAAATCTGCCTATGCCGCCGTCGTTGCAGAAGCGTTTTCACACCGGCGTAAGACGATAAGAAACGCTCTCAGGCGTATCATTAGCGAAGAGCAAATCCGGGCCGCACAGGTCGAGCCTGCCGCCAGACCGGAAACACTGGAGCCGGGCGATTTCGCCAACCTGTCGCAGCAAGTAACCAGCGATAACTCCGGCGGCCGAATGTGATCTATACTTTTCCTTGCGAGCTGTCCGGATGCGGTATATGAGCGAATACAAAAACATACTGGTGCCAATCGACCTGTCGGAAGAGTGTCATCAGGTTTGCCGACAGGCCATTGTCGTGGCCGGGCAATTCAACGCCAGCCTGCATTTGCTGCATGTCGTCGAGTATGTGCCCGTCGAGCCGATGGGCGAAGCCCTGCTGCCCTCCGTGAAAATCGAAGATGATTTGGTACAAAACGCACGCAAGCGCCTGGACAGACTGGCTGGTGACCTGGGTCTGACGTCAGCCAAAAGCCGGATCGAGGTTGGCAATACCAAAGCAGAAATCTTGAGGATTGCCGAGGAGGAAGACATTGATCTTATCGTCATCGGCAGCAAAGGACGGCACGGCCTCAATATTCTGTTAAATCTGATCGAGGATACAGTGCTGCATGCAGCACCCTGTGACGTACTTGCGGTCCGGCTTGACACATCTGATTAGTATGCGGTGAAGCAGACCCTTGGTTTCAGGTAGAATTAGTACCTGTTTTTGCTGCCCCGGGTACTGCCGTGAGCCTCATTCCGGACCATGAGATTGCCGTAGATGTCGAAACGGCGTTTGTCGAAAGTCAGTCCGACCCAGCGGAAAGCCGCTACGTTTTTTCATATACGATAACGATTAAGAATTCCGGGGAGGTGCCGGCGCGGCTGCTGACACGACACTGGGTCATTACCGACGGCAACGGTCACGTTCAGGAAGTCAGTGGTGAAGGAGTCGTCGGTAAACAACCCTACCTGAACCCGGGCGACCATTTTCAGTATACGAGTGGTGCCGTACTGGAAACGCCGGTCGGCAGCATGCAGGGCAGCTACCAGATGATCGCGGACAACGGCGATTATTTTGATGCCCCGATTCCACCCTTTACTCTGGCGGTACCGGGCCGGATACATTGACAGAATGGCGGTTTACGCAATCGGGGATGTGCAGGGTTGCCTGGATCCCCTGTTGCGATTGCTGGACAAATTGTCTTTCGACGCTTCCTGCGACACGTTGTGGTTTACCGGTGATCTGGTAAACCGGGGCCCGGAGTCTCTTGCGGTTCTTCGACTCGTGCGGTCCATGGGCAAGCGTGCCGTCGTCGTACTGGGCAACCACGATCTTCATCTACTGGCTCTGGCCAACGGTATCAAGCCAGGAAAGAGATCGGGCAGCGACACCATAGAGCCAATTCTCGTCGCGAACGACCTCGATGTGTTGCTGGACTGGCTACGATGCCGGCCCCTTCTGCATTTCGATGCTGAACTGGACTACACCCTGGTACATGCCGGTTTGCCCCCGCAGTGGAATATTGAGACGGCCAGGATGCTCGCCGGCGAGGTTGAGGCGGCGCTGTGCAGCTCGGGATACCGGTCCTTCATGTTGAAAATGTATGGCGACAGACCCCGTCGCTGGTCGGAAAAGCTGACCGGTATCAAGCGCCTCAGGTTTATTCTTAACTGCCTCACACGCATGCGTTACTGCACCAGGCAAGGTCGCCTCGATTTCAAGCGGAAGGGCCCACCGCCGGAAAAGCACGGCAAGTTATTGCCCTGGTTCCGGGTACCCGCCCGTGCCAGTGCCGGTCAACGCATAGTGTTCGGTCACTGGTCGGCTCTGGGTCGATTGCGGGAACGGGATATTGTCGCTCTCGACAGCGGATGTGTCTGGGGCGGACAGCTGAGCGCGCTCAGGCTGGATGCGCCGTCGGATTTCGTCAGCGTGCCCTGCGCCACCTGAACCGACCGGCTGGCTGCCGTTCTGTTAAACTCATGTTGGCGCCGCTGGCTTGATGTAACCGCTACCGGTACCTGATTCCTTTCGACCCAGAACAATATGAATGTCAGTCTTCAAGGCAAACGCGCCCTGGTGTGTGGCGCGAGCCGGGGCATCGGTCGCGCGACGGCACAGGCACTGGCGGACCTCGGAGCCAGCGTTGCAGTATTGGCCCGCAACCGGGATGCGCTCAATGAAACGCTGGCGACCCTGGCCGCAGACGCCGGACAGGCGCACATGGCCGTGCCTGCCGATACGACCGACGTGGATTCCCTGACCCGAGCCGTCGAGCTACTCAAGCCTGCAAGCTCGGCCATCGAAATCCTGGTCAACAACAGTGGCGGGCCACGTCCCGGCCCTGCGCACGAAGCATCCCCGGAAGAGTATCTGTCGGCTTTCCGGCAGCATGTCGTTGCCAATAACACACTTGTCGCCGCGCTTCTGCCGGGCATGAAACGGGCGGGCTACGGCCGCGTGATCAATATCATCTCGACGTCGGTCAAACAGCCGATCAAGGGGCTCGGTGTTTCGAATACCATCCGGGGTGCCGTCGCAAGCTGGGCCAAGACGCTTGCCGGTGAGCTTGGGCCGCTCGGCATCACCGTGAATAATGTTTTACCCGGGTATACCGCAACAGCGCGACTGGCCAACCTGTTCGAAAAAGGCGCGGAGAGATCCGGCCGTCCGGTAAAGGAAATCGAGCAGGATGCGGTCCGCCAGATTCCGCTCGGACGCTTTGCGGAGCCAGAAGAAATCGCCGCCGCCGTCGCATTTCTCGCCTCACCAGCGGCCGGATACATAAATGGCATCAATCTGCCGGTCGATGGCGGACGGACGTCAAGTTTGTGATGTCTGCGGAACTCGAACGAATTCGCAATCTGATCGATGGGGATCTGCGGATTCCGGATTCCGGTGAGTTTATCAAAAACTACGACCCTGCAACGGGCCAGGCCTATGCGCTCATTCCGGAATCCGGAGAAAAGGATCTCGCTGCGGCCGTAAGTGCGGCCGGCAGAGCATTTCCTGAGTGGTGTACTACATCGGCTGAACGTCGCAGCGGGTTTCTGTCACGAATCGCCGACTTGATAGAAAAACACAGTGAAGATCTTGCACATGCAGAGTCGGTCGATACCGGCAAACCGATTTCCGTGGCGCGTACCATCGACATTCCGAGGGCGCAGGCCAACCTCCGATTCTTTGCCGGCGCCGCCACGCAGTTCTTCAGTGAATCCCACGCCATGGCCGGCGGTGCCATCAACTACACGCTGCGGCAGCCTCACGGGACCGTGGCCTGTATTTCACCCTGGAACCTTCCACTTTATCTACTGACCTGGAAAATTGCGCCCGCGCTGGCAGCAGGCAACTGTGTCATTGCCAAGCCGTCAGAAATTACGCCAATGACAGCCTACATCCTGTCCCGACTGTGTGTCGAAGCCGGACTTCCACGCGGGGTATTGAACATACTTCATGGAACGGGGCCCGGTATCGGACAAGCCATCGTGTCGCATCCTGAAATTACAGCCATTTCGTTTACCGGCGGCACTGCAACCGGTAAGCGAATTGCAGCAACAGCTGCGCCGGAGTTCAAAAAGCTGTCTTTGGAACTCGGAGGCAAGAACCCCAATATCGTCTTTGCCGACTGCGACTGGGACACGATGATATCGACCAGCGTGCGCGCGGCCTTTCAGAACCAGGGAGAAATCTGCCTCTGCGGCTCACGCATCCTCGTAGAACATTCCGTCTATGAACGATTCCGCGATGAATTTGTTGATCGGGTGCAGGCAATTACCGTCGACGACCCGCTGCTGGAGGCCACTGAACATGGCGCTCTGGTTTCGAAAACTCATCTGGACAAGGTTATGGATTACATAGAGCTCGCGCGCGATGAAGGTGGGGAAATTCTCTGCGGTGGCGAGAAGCTCACGATCGCAGGTCGTTGTGCCGACGGCTGGTTCGTCGCGCCCACCGTCATCGAGAATCTCGCGCCTGACTGTCGTACGAATCAGGAGGAAATATTCGGACCGGTGGCTACATTGATTCCGTTCAAGACTGAAGCCGAGGCGATAGAAATTGCGAACGGAACCGCGTATGGTCTTGCCGCCTCGATCTGGAGTCAGGACGTCTCGCGTTGCCATCGACTGGCGGCGGCGATCGAGTCCGGAATTATCTGGGTCAATACTTGGATGCTGCGCGACCTGCGAACGCCTATGGGCGGCATGAAACAGTCGGGCATAGGCCGCGAAGGCGGTTTTGAAATCTTGAGGTTTTTTACCGAACCAAAAAACGTCTGCATTCGCTACGGCTGAATAAGAGTCGACAGCCCCATGACCAACCACGATGATGTCATCGAGTCCGCGACCGCGCCGGAACCGGTCGGCGCGTACCCGCATGCCAGACGCGTGGGCAACCTGCTTTTCCTGTCCGGTCTCGGCCCCCGGGTACGGGGCAGAAATGAAATTCCGGGAGTCGTTGTGGACGAAAACGGCGAAATTCGCGATTACGACATCGAAGTTCAATGTCGTTCCGTTTTTGACAATGTGAGAACAGTACTGGAAGAGGCCGGATCCGGTTGGGATCAGATCGTTGACGTAACCGTTTTCCTCACGGATATCACCCGGGATTTTGCCGCCTACAATCGTGTCTACGCAGAGTATTTCAAGACGCCCCGGCCGTGTCGCACAACCGTAGAGGTTAGCAGGCTACCAACGCCCATAGCTATTGAACTCAAATGTATAGCAACAATAAAATCGTAACTGTTCGCCTGAGTATTCGCCATGCGTGAATTGAAAGCATTCAATTTCATGAGGTGGATCGACGATCATCGAGGTCTTCTCAAGCCACCGGTCTGCAATAAGCAGGTGTTCGAGGATTCTGAATTTATCATTATGGTCGTCGGTGGCCCCAATGTCCGCAAGGACTATCACTATGACCCGGGCGAAGAGTTTTTTTACCAGATCGAAGGCGAGATGTTGTTGAAGACGCAACAGGATGGAAAGGTCGTGGATATTCCGATTCGGGAAGGAGAAATATTTCTGCTACCGCCGGAGCTCCCGCACTCCCCTCAGCGATTCGCGAGCACGATCGGCCTTGTTATTGAACGGCAGCGGCGGCCTGAGGAGAATGACGGTTTCATGTGGTACTGCGATGCATGCAATAACAAGTTATACGAAGAATATTTTCACCTGACCGACATTGAAACCCAGCTGACACCTGTCTTCGATCGCTTCTGGGGCAACCCCGATCACCTTACGTGTTCCCAATGTGGCGACATTCTCGATAAGTCGTCCTGAGTAATCCCGTCGCGCCTGAACGTATGCTCAAAATCGATATACATACTCACATCCTGCCGGAGAACTGGCCGGACCTGAAAGAAAAATACGGTTATGGCGGCTTTGTACAACTGGAACATCACGGCCCTGGCTGTGCCCGGATGATGATGGATGGCAAATTTTTTCGGGAAGTGGAAGCCAACTGCTGGGATCCGGCAACTCGCATCGGAGATTGTGACGACCACGGCGTCAACGTACAGGTATTGTCAACCGTGCCCATCATGTTCAGTTACTGGGCCAAGCCGGAACATACCCATGATCTTGCACGTTTGCTGAACGACCACATCGCCGGCCTGGTCCGGGATCATCCCAGGCGTTTTGTCGGACTTGGCACCGTGCCGATGCAGGACGAAAAATACGGGATACGGGAACTTGAGCGATGCATCAAAGAACTGGGTTTGCATGGGATAGAAATAGGATCTCATGTCAACGGCTGGAATCTCGATGATCCCCACGTGTTCCCCATCCTCGAGGCCGCTCAGGAACTTGGTGCCGCGATCTTTGTGCATCCGTGGGAGATGCTCGGCAGGGAACGGATGGAACGCTACTGGCTGCCCTGGCTAATCGGCATGCCGGCAGAAACATCGCTTTCGATCTGCTCCATGATCTTTGGTGGTGTCTTCGAGCGTCTGCCTCGCCTTCGCGTGGCGTTCGCCCACGGTGGCGGCGCTTTTCCGGCTACCCTGGGTCGGATCGAGCATGGCTTCAACGTGCGCCCGGATCTGGTGGCCGTCAACAATCAGTCGAACCCCCGAAATTACCTCGGCCAATTCTATGTTGACTCGCTTGTCCATGATCGGGACATGCTGAGTTACATGATCAAGCTGATGGGTTCCGATGCCATTGCGCTGGGCAGCGACTATCCATTTCCGCTCGGTGAACATGTTCCGGGGTCGATGATCGAGTCGATGGCCCTGGATGAAGAGACCGCTAGTCGTCTCCTCCACGGCACCGCCCTGGAATGGCTCGATATCGAACGGAGCCGGTTTGAGTGAGCCGAATTGTCATGACAGCGGGTGGCCGGGACTGGCAAGCTGACCTTGCAGATCCTCTGAGCATTGCCATCGAACTCGATTTTGACGGTGCCCAGCCAAGTCATTTTGGCGCCGACCCGGCCACACAGGAACCAATGACAGTCGGGAATTTTGTTGGCGATACAAGGCAGGGTGGCAGCTGCAACGCGCGTCGTCTCAGTCTGGTACCACACTGCAATGGTACGCATACGGAATCCGTGGGACACATCACCGATGAACCTTTCAGCGTACTCAGCGTTGCACCGGCAGCGCTGCTGCGAACGGCACTGATCAGCATCGAGCCGGAACCGGCTTCGGATGGTGTAGATTCAACCGTACCGGCCGCACATGCCGATGATCGGTTGATTACGCAGTCGGCGATCGCCGGTGCACTGGCCGCCGCCGGCGACCCGGATATCGAGGCGCTCGTAATTCGAACGCTGCCCAATCCCGTCAGCAAAAAGACTCTGGATTACAGTGTCGAACCCATACCACCCTACTTTACGCTCGATGCCATCATGCATCTGGTGGCGCTGGATATCCGTCACCTGCTCACCGATACGCCATCGCTGGATCGGATTCATGACGACGGCAAGCTTGCCGCCCACCGGGTATTCTGGGGCCTGCGCGGCTCAAGCCATAGTCTGGACGACGCCCTGCGGCCGTCGGGCACGATAACGGAATTGATTTATGTGCCTGACGAAATCGTTGACGGACTCTATCTCCTCAATCTCCAGTTGCCCGCCTTTGTTACGGACGCCGCGCCCAGCCGTCCGGTTCTGTTTCGGACCGAGCTGGTATGAAGTTTGAGAACAACAGCGAATTCGTCGAAAGGCTGGACAACGATGACAAGCTCGCCGGATTTCGCAATCGATTTCATATCCCCAGGCACAGTGATGGCAACGAGGCCCTGTATTTTTGCGGCCACTCGCTCGGTTTGCAGCCGAAGTCCGTAGCCGACTATGTCGTCGACGAACTGGGCGACTGGCAGAATCTTGGTGTACGCGGTCACTTCGAGTCCGAGCGCCCATGGATGCCCTACCATGAGTTTCTCACCGATCTGACTGCGAAATTGTTCGGTGCGCGACCGCAAGAAGTCGTCAATATGAATACGCTCACCGTCAACCTTCATCTCATGATGGTGAGCTTTTACCGGCCGACGAAAGATCGACACAAAATCCTGATTGAAAAGGGTGCGTTTCCATCAGACCGTTACGCGGTCTGTTCACAGATCCGGTTTCATGGTTTCGACCCGGACGACGCGTTGCTTGAAGTTGGGCCCCGGAAGGGGGAAAACGGGATCCGGTTTGAGGATATCGACGAGATAATCGCAACTGAAGGTTCGCAAATTGCGCTTATCATGCTGCCGGGCGTTCAGTACCACAGCGGACAGGCGCTCGATATTGCGCGCATAACCGGTCAGGGGCATAACTCCGGCTGCGTGGTCGGGTTTGATCTCGCGCATGCCGTCGGCAACCTCGACCTCGACCTGCACGACTCGGGGCCGGACTTTGCTGTCTGGTGTAATTACAAGTATCTGAACAGCGGACCGGGCGCCGTTGGCGGATGCTTTGTCCACGATCGCCACGCGGACGATGCCCGCCGGCCACGTTTTGCCGGTTGGTGGGGCCATGACAAAGCGACCCGTTTTGACATGGGGCCGGATTTCACCCCGATTCCCGGCGCCGAAGGCTGGCAATTGAGCAATCCGCCGATACTGTCATTGGCTCCCGTCCTCGCATCACTGAAAGTTTTCGACGAGGCCGGCATGCCCGCGCTGCGGCGCAAGTCGCAACGTCTCACAGGGTTCCTGGAATTCCTTATCCACGAACAGCTGGGCGGGCAGATGGAAATACTAACGCCGCGGGACAAAGAATCGCGAGGCTGTCAGTTGTCGCTGCGGGTTCACAATGGCGGCCGGGACCTGTTTGAGGAATTGGAGCGAAAGGGAGTGATATGTGACTGGCGCGAGCCGGACGTGATCCGCGCTGCGCCGGTGCCGCTTTATAACAGCTATCGGGATGTGTTTCGCTTTGTCGAGATTCTCAAAACCACATTCGTTGACACTGCATGACGCCAGCGGCTGAAAAAATAACCGTCATAGGCGGCGGTCTGGCCGGTTCGCTTGTTGCCATATTTCTTGCGCGGCGCGGTTACAGCGTCGAAGTGTACGAGCGGCGTCCTGACCTGCGCAAAGTTGAAATACCCGCAGGCCGCTCGATCAACCTGGCGCTTGCCGAACGTGGCATTGAGCCGCTCAAACTGGCGGGCGTGTTTGATCAGGTCAAAAAACTGCTTACCCCAATGCGCGGCCGCTTGTTGCACGCTATCGACGGCATACTGTCGTTTCAGCCGTACGGACAACGCGAAGGCGAGGTAATTCATTCCGTATCACGGGGCGGGCTCAATGCCTTGCTGATGAATGTCGCGGAACTCGAGCATGGTATCCGATATCACTTTGGCCAGCGCTGTCTGTCTGCGGATTTCTCAAGCGATGAACTCAGTTTCCGCGACGAAACAGCCGGCAGGCAATACAGTGTTCCGTTATCACCTGCCGTCGCAGCGGACGGAGCGTACTCTGCCATCCGTGTGTCGATGCAGGCGTTGCCGACAGTAGAGTCAAACGAAGTCATCCTCCCTCACAGTTATAAAGAGCTGAATCTGCCGCCCGGACCTGGCGGCAAGCACCAGATGGAGACTCACGCGCTGCATATCTGGCCCCGGGGTGGGTTCATGCTCATTGCGCTACCGAATCTTGACGGCAGCTTCACGGTTACACTGTTTCTTGCTACAGATGGTGATCCGGGGTTCAGCAATCTCGGTACCGGCGATCAGTTACAGCGTTTTTTTGAGGAGATGTTCCCGGATGCCCTGTCACTGATCCCCGAGCTGCGACGCAATTTTTTTACCAATCCGACGGGGTCGCTGGTAACGGTGCGCTGTTTGCCGTGGCACGTCGGCGGCCAGGTGGTCCTGCTGGGCGATGCCGCACATGCGGTCGTTCCGTTTCATGGCCAGGGCATGAATTGTGCGTTTGAAGATTGTGCCGAACTGGGCCGATGCATCGACGAATCAGGTCCGGACTGGGACAGTGTCTTCTCGCGTTACCAGACCAGACGTAAGCCGAACGCTGAAGCGATTGCCGATATGGCGCTCGAAAACTACGTCGAAATGCGGGATCAGGTTCGTGATTCCCGGTTCGTGCTCAGGAAGGAAATCGCCTGGGAACTCGAGCGCCGCTACCCCGACCGGTTTATCCCGCGTTATTCCATGGTGATGTTTCACCACGAAATTCCGTACGCGGAGGCAAAACGTCGCGGTGAAATTCAGTCCGGGATCCTCGACGAACTGATCGCGGATGCAGGATCACCAGACACGGTAAACTACGAAAAGGCCACCTCACTGATTACGACGCGCCTGGAACCCCTCGACCAGGCCCGCTAAAGACGTCCTCACTGTTCGCGGCGCGCCAGGAGCCGTTCGATTCCGGCCTTTAGAAATCGTGCGCCGGTTCCATGAGCAGGAATGTGTAGTCATACGGGTTTGTGTCGTCGGCGCGGTGATCTTCCCGGTCAACGACCGACCACAACATCTCATCATATTCAGGAAACCGCGTGTCGCCTGAAAACTGATGATGGATACGCGTCAAATAAATTCGGTCGACACGCGTAATAATTTGCTTGTAGATTGCCGCGCCGCCGATAAAGATCATCTCCTGGGCACCCTGCTCGGCGGCAGTTCGTATGGCATCGTCTATTGAATGCACGACTAAGCTATCGGATGCGTTGAGGCCGGTATCACGCGTGATAATGATATTGGTACGGTCCGGGAGCGCGTGCCCGATCGACGCGTAAGTCTTACGCCCCATTGCGATTGGCTTGCCAATCGTTGTTTCCTTGAAATGCCTCAGATCCGCCGGCAACTGCCAGGGCAGCCGACCGTCGGCACCGATCAGGCCGTTCGAATCCATGGCAACGATGAGCGAAAGCAGCATCCTATGAAAGCCGCAGCAACCCCGGCACAAAGGCTACGCCCGCGCGCCATTTCGTGCAACTAATAACTACGAAGGACACAAAGAACACCAAGTAACAAAAATTAAATAAATCGGGCGAGCGCCGATATTTACACAATTGTATATGAGCCGGCAAAGCCGGCTTTTTATTATTGATTTTCTTCGTGTTCTTTGTGTCCTTGGTGGTTATTTTTAGATCGCGACGGCAGCTTTTATGTGAGGGTGGGATTCGTAGCCGAGGATTTCGAAATCGCCGTAAGCATAGTCAAACAGCGACCGCGGTCGGCGCTTGATGGCGAGCGTGGGCAATGGCAAAGGCTCCCGCGCAAGTTGTTCATCTGCCTGATCGAGATGATTGACATACAGGTGACAATCGCCGCCGGTCCAGATGAAATCCCCGATCTCGAGATCAGTTTGCTGTGCAACCATGTGAGTCAACAGCGCGTAGGACGCGATGTTAAAAGGCACACCAAGAAAGATGTCACAGCTTCGTTGATAAAGCTGACACGATAACTTGCCGTCCGCAACGTAGAACTGGAAAAAAGCGTGGCAGGGGGCTAGTGCCATCTGATCCAGTTGACCTACATTCCAGGCGCTGACGATGATACGTCGGGAGTCGGGGTCATTTCTGATCAGATCGAGAGCCCGGGCGATCTGATCGATGCACTCGCCGTCCGCATTTGGCCAGGAGCGCCACTGCGATCCATATACCGGACCAAGATCGCCATCCTCATCGGCCCATTCGTCCCAAATGGAAACGTCATTGTCTTTCAGCCAGGCCGTATTGGTTTCGCCTTTCAGAAACCAGAGCAACTCATAAATGATCGACCGCGTGTGCAACTTCTTGGTCGTCACCATTGGATAACCACGCGACAGCGGAAATCTCATTTGGTAGCCGAATACACTCAAGGTTCCGGTTCCGGTGCGATCTTCCTTCCGCACTCCTCGCTCGCGTACGTGCCGCATCATATCGAGGTATTGTTTCATGTCAGATCGCCTTGCTGTCACTTCCGGCCCTGTTGTAAGCGAGCCAGAGCCAGACAACGCCGACTACGATCATCGGGGCCGAGAGAATCTGCCCCATCGTCAGCCAGTCCGATGCGAGATAACCCTGAACCCCCAGATGCTGATCCGGAGTTCTGACGAACTCGACGGCAAACCGAAATATGCCGTACAGAATCATGAACACGCCGCTGGCAGCCATCAAGGGGCGTGGCCTTGACGTGTACGCCCAAAGCACCGCGAACATCACGAACCCTTCGAGGAACGCCTCATACAATTGTGACGGATGGCGCGCCACGCCGTTGACGACAAATGCCCAGGGGACATCGGTGACTTTGCCCCACAATTCGTTGTTGATGAAGTTACCTATGCGACCAGCGCCGAGGCCCAATGGGACAAGAGGGGCCATGAAATCCGCTACTTTGAAGTAGGGCCAGCCGCGTCGCCGCGCGAATAGCCACATCGCGACGAGTACGCCTGCCAGCCCACCGTGGAACGACATGCCGCCCTGCCAGATTCGATACAGGTACCGGGGATCATCGAGAAAATCACTGAGTCCATACACAAAAACATAACCGAGCCGGCCGCCGACAATCACGCCGACCACCCCATAGAAAATCAGATCTTCCACGTCGACTTCTGTCCAGCCTGAGTTCGGACGCGCAGCCCGTTTCCTGCCGAGCCACCAGGCGGCGACGAATCCGATGAGGTACATGAGGCCGTACCAGCGTACGACGATCGGCCCGATGCCAAAGATCTCGGGGATTTGGAAGATCTCCGGACTGATATCGGGGTACTGGATCATGGACGCATAGTCTAGCATGCAGTAATCCATTCGATTTCAGAACCCGGTAACTCGGCAGAACAGCGACTTGAGATAGCGGGTCTCCGGGATCACCGGATGTACCGGATGATCAGCCGCTTGCCCTCCCCGTTCCAAAATCTGGATACGGCGACCGAGCTGACGGGCCGCTCTGTTTATCTCACTGATCAGTTCGTCCTCCGTCAGATGATGCGAACACGAACAGCTCACGAGCAATGCATCCTCTGCAAGCAACTGCATGGCCTGCCGGTTCAGTCGCCGATAGGCCGCTCTGCCACGCGGCTTGTCCTTACGGCGGGGAATGAACGCAGGTGGATCGAGAACGATGATGTCAAACCGGCGCCGACTATCGGCCAGTGCCGCCAGGACGTCAAAGGCATCCCCTTGAGTGACTGAAACGTCGAGGTGATTGACTGCCGCATTGGCGCGCAGCAATTCAAGCGCCGCTGCAGAGCTATCCACGCAGTGCACTTCAGTAGCGCCGTGCCGGGCAGCGATCAGTCCCCAGGCACCTACATAACTGAACAGATCGAGCACCCGCGCGCCGGCAACATATCGACGCAGACGGGATCGGTTGTCACGTTGATCGTAGTACCACCCGGTTTTCTGTCCACCGGTCAATGGCACGCGAAACATGACTTCATTTTCACGTACGTGCGCCTCATCCGGCACGTTACCGGACGCTACTTCCGAATACAGTTTCAGTCCCTCCAGCGCACGTACGGGCAAATCGTTCCGTAACAATATGCCGGTTGGTTTGATCGTTTTTTCCAGGGCCTCGATAACGTTCAGCTTCATCGCTTCCATGCCAGCAGTGGTGAGCTGAACGACCAGAATGTCTTCATACCGATCGACCACGAGTCCCGGCAAACCATCCGACTCCCCGAAGATGAGTCGATAGCAATGCTCGTCATATAGTCGTTGTCTGAGTCGCAGTGCCGCGCCAATGCGGTCGGTCAGCAGACCTGTGTCGGGAATCATCTTCGGCTCTGTTGAGAGCAGGCGGGCACAGATTAGTGAATTGGGGTTGACGTAGCCGTAACCGATGAACCGGCCGTCGTGCGAATCAACCCGGATCAGTTCGCCGGGCGTGAAGTTCCTGAGCGGGGTGGCCCTGATATCGATTTCGTTGCTGAACACCCAGAGATGCCCGGCTTTCATGCGGCGTTCTTCGCGGCGCTTGAGTTTAAGACTCGGCAGCTTGATTTCAGGATGCGGCATGGCGGACAACGATGCTCCCTAAGTTCGGCTAAAATCGTGCTTTGTGACGGTAAAATACACGATACTGACGCTATTTGTCATGAAGTTGTCCGGAGGTGAAGATTGAGGTCGGTGCCTTCGAACCCGCCCAGACCCGGTTCTCGGTTATATTTCGGCTAATTCTAGACCACGCGAAGCTTCCCCGGGTACCGGCTCATGAGTCAGAAGAACCGCCTCGTCAAGGAAACCAGCCCCTATCTCCAGCAGCATGCCGACAACCCGGTGGACTGGCATGCCTGGGATCCTGACGCCCTCGAAAAAGCCAGGGACCAGGATAAGCCTATCCTGTTGTCTGTCGGCTATTCGGCCTGCCACTGGTGCCACGTCATGGCCCACGAGAGTTTCGAGAACGAAGCCACGGCGCAACTGATGAATGATCGTTTTATCAACATCAAGGTCGACCGTGAGGAGCGGCCGGACATCGACAAGATCTACCAGACCGCACACCAGCTCCTTACCCGGCACGCGGGCGGCTGGCCACTGACAATTTTTCTCACGCCAGCAGGCCACACACCGTTTTACAGCGGAACCTACTTCCCCCGTGAATCACGCCACGGCTTACCTGCATTCAGCGACGTCCTGGTTCGCGTGGCAGATTTCTATCGCGACCACAAAACAGAACTTGAAAACCAGACCGATTCAGTACGGGAAGCTTTTGAAAACCTGAATCCCAGCCCGGTCGCGGACGATATCGAACTGAGCGACGAACCTCTCCGCCAGGCACGCCATCAGCTCGAACAGGACTTCGATGCCCGATTCGGCGGATTTGGAAAGGCACCCAAATTCCCGCACGCAACCAGCATCGATCGTTTGTTACAGCACTGGCACGGGACACTAGTCACAAACGAACCGGATTTGAAAGCACTTTACATGGCCTCCCTCACCTTACGTCGAATGGGTCACGGGGGTATCTATGACCAGCTGGGCGGCGGATTCTGCCGTTACTCAGTGGATGACTACTGGATGATTCCGCATTTCGAAAAAATGCTGTACGACAACGGGCAATTGCTCGCGCTCTATGCACAGGCGGTATTGGCTACCGGTGAGCCTCTGTACCATCGTATTGCGGAGGGAGTCGCCCGCTGGGTCATGGCCGAGATGCAGGGACCGGATGGCGCGTATTACGCCACGCTCGACGCCGATTCGGATGGTGCTGAGGGCCGCTACTACGTGTGGGACAAAGATGAAATAAAAAAGATCGTTTCCAACGCCGAATATCAGGTTCTCGAGCGGCGATTCGGACTCGACCGGTCCCCGAATTTTGAAGACCAGTGGCACCTCCACGTCCACGAGCAAGCCGCACATGTATCGACGATGCTCGATCTCACCGAAGACGAGGTACGGGCCCGCCTCGAATCTGCCCGCCGACGTCTGCTTGAAGTTCGGTCGCAACGGAATCGGCCGGCGCGGGACGAGAAAGTCATTACGGGATGGAACGGGCTGATGATTCGTGGCATGGCAATCGCGGCAAGAGCTCTCAACCGTCCCGATCTGCTGGAATCCGCGGTCCGGGCGGCTGATTTTCTGCAACGCAATCTGTGGCAAAACGGACGCCTTCTCGCCGTGTACAAAGACGGGCGGGCCCGGTTCCCGGCGTATCTGGACGACTACGCCAATCTGCTTGACGGGCTCATTGAACTGCTGCAAAGCCGGTGGCACACACCGACATTTGACTGGTGCCTGGAACTAGCCGCCGTAATGATCGATCATTTTGAGGATCCTGACGCAGGTGGTTTCTTCTTTACGGCGGATGACCATGAGCAACTGTTGTGTCGTCCCAAAACTTTCGGCGATGACGCGACGCCATCCGGCAACGGTATCGCAGCACAGGTCCTGGGACGGTTATGGTCGATTACAGGTGATTCGCGATACGCAACAGCGAGAGAAAGAACACTGCGGGCGGGCTGGTCAGCGATGCTGCGTGTTCCACAGGCACACACCAGCCTGCTCACGGCCCTGTCCGACATGCTGACGGCCGCCGAAGTGGTCATTATCCGGGGTGACGGCAACGAGTTCGAAGCCTGGCACGAAAGAGTTAGGCGCCTTTATGCACCACAACGTCTGGTGCTCGCGATCCGTTCGACCGAACAGGATCTGCCGGAATGTCTCGCAATCAGAGCGGCCAGCGCCGAAACGGTAGCTTACGTCTGTCGTGGCAGCGAGTGCTCGATGCCGATCCTTTCTGCGGATGATCTCTTGCGCGACCTCGGCGTCGACACATCAGCCGGAGACGCCGGATGCGCAGAATAAGGCTGGTCGGTGCAATCCGGCGGCAATTGCCGGGTCGTTTTGCTACGGGACGGTTATCCTGCTAATTCCGGATCGGTTTATTGAAACCTGATACTTGATAGCCAGTGAAACGCCGCCCTGTATGATTGATCTTAATTTCTATTCGCTGGCGGCGGATGCCGTCCTGATCGTTCACACCGGCTTTATCGGCTTCGTCGTCCTGGGTCTGATTTTGATCGTGATCGGGCTGACATGGAAGTGGCGCTGGGTTCGAAATTTCTGGTTTCGGGTTTCACACCTGGCGGCTATAGGACTGGTTGTGCTTCAGTCCTGGCTCGGCGTGATCTGTCCACTGACGATATGGGAAAATCAACTGCGCGTGGAAGCCGGGCAACAGGGTTATTCAGGATCGTTTGTCCAGCACTGGTTGCACAAACTAATTTTCCTCCAGGCAGAACCCTGGGTTTTCGCGATGACCTACACGCTTTTTGGCGGCGCCGTGGTTTTTGTCTGGTGGCTCGGACCACCAACCAGACCGCATCGGACGACAAAAACATGAAAATGACCACGAAGGCGCCCGACGGGCACTTCCTTGCTCAGCAGTAGCTTCGCTCAGGTCGCACGAAGAAAATAGTTGCAATGAAAATAAGTCCCGGTACATCCTTTTCTTAGAGCCTAGCGCCGAGGGCCTAGGGCCTCATTCGGTTGACGGTTCACGATTCACGTTTTACTGGTGTCGGTTGCTGCTGACCATAGTCTGTAGACAGAAGACTGAGGAGTGAGGACTGAGACCCGATGAAATACCGCCCCATAAATCTTAAGGCAAAGCTTGGTTCCTTTTCCGACCGAATGTATGTAGTTCCCCGTGGGGTCGAGCACCGTCCACACGTTGAGAAGGAATGCCACGTACTATTGATCGAGCCGGAGGGAACCGTAAACACCGGCGATGCCGGAGGAGAGCTGACCGCTCGCGAAGGACGGATATAGGCGGGGGCGCCAGACTTCAGACTTCAGGCTGCAGTTTTTCGATTAGGCCCCGTACGACGTCATAGGCCGAGTGGTGGGCGAGGGGAATCTTGCTGGCGCGCGGGCCGGCGACGTTCAGAGTCCGGATGCCGCGCGATCGCACGAACTCTGCGATCGAACCCGTCACACCGTGCTGACCTGTTTTCCTCATGTCGATGACAAGGTGGGGCTTCTGCTCCTGCTGACAAAATTCGACGGTGAGTGCGGTGCCACCTTCCAGCTCGTCGAAGTGAATGACGAGCGTCGCATCACTATCCACAACGTTCTGAAACGTGCGCGCAACATATTCCTCGCTGTCGTGCTCAGTTAGCGGGTAGCGATCCGGTATCACACCGTCTTCGGCTATTCTGCCGCGCGGGCACCACCCCCCGCAGGGATAGTTCAGGTCCAATGCGGCGTCCAGCGCGCCACGATCTACGCCGGTCTGACCACCGGAGACAATTTTGATGCGGTCCATCGACATTGCTGCCATCTCACCGGAAGCCTGAAGTCCAAGCCCGTAGTCAGTAGGCCGTCAGGACAGCCCCTGTTTTTGGCGTTATTGCCGCGCCGCGAGCGCCCTGGAACTGAACCGGGATCGAGATGAGGCGCATTCCGGCGTTGCGGTGCACATCGAAATGAAGGTGCGGTCCCGAACTGAATCCGGTGTTTCCTGACTTTGCAATGAACTGCCCGCGCTCAACCCGTTGGCCGGGTTTGACACGAATGGACTCCCATAGCAAATGCGCGTAAATGGCCATTGTGCCGTCATCGTGCAATATGCGCACGAGATTCGCCCTCTGACCGTCCTTTTTCAGATCCGTACCACTGCTAAAGAAGTTGGTTGCAATGTCGATGACAACACCGCCACGAGCCGTATATATCTGGGTGCCCTCGGGCATGGCGAAATCAATTGCATATTCGCTGGAGGAATCCTTGTGGGTGAATCCCCCCGGATAGGCCTGAGATACGCGGTATTGCGTAGCGCGCGCAAACGGTACTCGATACAGCGATTCGGGCCTGTGCTCTGCGTCAGGGTCGCCCAGCGCGCCATGGTATTCAAAATCAAAATCCCAGGGCTTTGCAGGATCATGCGGAACTACATTCAGAACCAACGAACTGCTGCGGGATGGGATCAGAAAACGGCCGCGCGTCTCCGCACCACTGGTAACGTTTACCAGATCTGTCAGAAAGACCCCGACTTCGACCGGGCCAAAAAATTCATTGGTGATTAATAGTGATGAATCAACATCGGTATCGCGTCGTTCAATTTTTACGACGGGTCCGGTTGTATTTGAGGGTAGTGCTGCTTGCTCAAATTCCTGCCCCGTTTGAGGCTTGCGATCGGTAAAGACCCATTCGCCCTGCTCGTTCCGGTATTTGTAAACGTTTTGTGCCGTCGCCGGCAGCACGGTCAGCAAAGCTCCTGTCAATACCAGAATGGGCAAGCGCACGGTCAGACCTGTTTCGGGTTGCGACAGCGTCTTACTACGGCAAGTACGACAAAAGCGGCAGTGACTGTGTCACGAACTGAAGATATCGTCGAAAAGGTGACCGAAGAAATCATACGTTTCTCTCAATTATTGTCACATCAGCAATCCAGTTGCGGCGGCGGCGGGTTATGCGGTCATCCGGTGTTTCCCCGTCAAAATCCGACCCCACTGTCAACAAGGTATTGAGATCGATGTCCGGGAAAACCCTGAGATTGACTACCGCATACAGCACGCCGTCAATTTCGCTCAGCGCAGCGGTCAGCACCCCGCAAACCTGGCAGGTAAGGAACTCCGCCGTTTCGGTCCCGAACCGGTAACGCACTACCTGCCCAGGATCGCCGATTTCACATCGCAGAGCGGCGCTGGTGTCCGACGCATAGATCGCACCGTGCCGCGTACAAAAACTGCAACCACAGGCACGGCCGGGAATTTCGGGAGCCGACAGCGGAGAGTCATATCGCAGGCGGATATTGCCGCAGTGGCAATGACCGAGAAGCTGATGCATCCCGGTCAGTCTACAGTCTGAAGTCTGTAATCTGTAGCCGGCCGCGCCGTGTCAGCACGTAGCGTGGAAGAGACCGCCGACGGGTGTTGTTTCACGCAGACGGTTGAACAATTTTACGGCGGCGCGAGTCTCAAGAACGTGTACGTCAGCGTTTTGGACACGCAGCCAGTCAAGCGTTTCGGCGCCGACTTGCAGGCGCTCCAGCTGTCCGCGCGACAAGATGACGACGGTTACCCCATGTTCAAGCAATTCGTCAATGTCAGCCGGCTGAATACCGGGCACGTGATGGGTCCCCGTTTCGGTCCAGTCCCATTCACGAGCGCCGCCCGGGTATACCTTGGCATCCCGGAACGGCAGGAATCCCTCGACTTCGATCGTGCCCCAGGAAATACCGTTGATAGCTGGCGACAGTGGTTTTGCCGGAGACATATGCTGACTACCGCTCTATTCCCATAGCGAGTTCTGTATCACAACCCGGTACCCGTCCACGTCCTCGAAACTGCGCCCCTGCTCCGCCCAGTATTGGTTGTGTGGCGCAACCGCAGCAAAGCCGGCAGCTATCATGCTTTGACATCGGTGGTGCCAGACGTCGCGATCAGGCAGGTAAAAAACGAGCAGATGGTCGTCATCCGGCGCCGGGCCAGCCTCTGCACCTGCCTCACAGGTAAATTCGAGGTGATAACCCAGGCCGGAAGCACCGAGCATCACGCCGCTGTGGCCGGCATGATCCGCGAACGATCCCAGCAGCTTCAAACCGAGCCCCACCTGATACATGCTTGCTAGCGCATCCAGCTGCTTGGTGGATCGTGCAATCCGCAGTTCGGTGCCCGGCGGCAACCCATCGCTTTGCTCATTGCTCATATTCATCCACCAGAAACTGTTCATCGTCCCGCGACACAGCGAATCGAAACCATATGAAAGGGAACAAAGGATTTGGCAGCCAATAGAGCCAACCCGCGTTACGGATCGTGTCCCCCGATTCGAGATGCAAGTCAGCCCAGAAATAGAGAAATTTGTACGGGCAAATCCCGGGCCGATAATTGACCTGGAAAAAAGGCCTCACAAAATACTTGCGGCGAATGTAATACGCGCCGTCAAAGGGTGTGATCCCCCAACCGAGCGGGCCTTCGGCAACGACAGAACCACTTTGTCGATGGGTGATGCGAATCTGCTTGCCGGACACGAGAAGCTGCGAGCCACTAATCGCGCCGTCGGTGCGCCCTGACCTTGGGTGGCTTCAGGTAGGTGATTTCCATCACCGCAGGGTCCTCCAGCAGCACCTTCAGAGCGGATTCGCCAACTTCGAGGGAAAAATATCTCGAACCGTCACTGCGAAAAACTGTATTCTGATCGATTAACCGGTCTCCGACGAGTATGCCCAACATACGATCGACTTCCGTTTTTTTTCTGACGCCGACTTCAACACGGATCACTCCGTCCGAATCAGCAAGCCGCTGGTACAGACGATTTACATTGGACGCGGTATCCGCCGTGACCGCGCCACCGGCATCCTTTTTCACCCCAGGATAATTGCCGCAGCCGGCAATAAGCAACAGCATTGTCATCAGAACTGTTTTTAATGTCGCTGGCATAAGCACAATTCGGAAAAATCAGGCGTCGCTCAAACTGTTGCTCGTTTCGACCAGAATGCCCTCCGGATCTGGAAATTAAACGCGCATAATGGGACCGGTCGCACTTGTACTGGTTACCGGTCCATCAATGATATCGACCCGCTGGCTTTCTAGTTCTTTGATCACCTGGTCCAGCGGAGCCCGGGTCACAAGGCAAATGTCGATTGCCCGCGCCGCTTTTTGGGGTCGAATTCCCGGCCTGCCTCGTGGAGATTGAACTTCTGAGAGCCGAACTTTAGCGCTTTACGGCCGTCATCAAAAGAGATTTCCTCCATCCCGAGTGTTTCAACATGAAAATCGCAGCTGCGCCGGATCTCAGCAGCGGTCAGACGGAGGTGATCTAAGTTATCGATTTTTATGGGGTTTCCTCAAAGAATCCAAGCCCGCGGCGGCAC
>CAZJFQ010000002.1:63184-73952 GCA_964545335.1 uncultured Gammaproteobacteria bacterium
CGGCGGCACGCGAATCCGGGGCGGCGAGCAAGGTCGGTCAACCGCGTACGCTGTCACGGTTCATCGATCGCGCCGCCCGCAACCATCAATTGTCGCCGACGTTGCAGCCATTCACGCGCTGCTATGTCTATGCCGTAATTGAAGTCAAAGCAGCCGTCGGCGGCTGAACATCAAAATCGGTTGATCACTGTAATGCCGGCGGAATCCGAGCGATCCATCGCCGGTAACACCGATACAGCATCCTCGAGAGCCACGGTTCGGCCAACAAGGCTGCTGGGTTCCAGTTTTCCATCCAGCACCATCGCAAGCATTTTTTCGTATTTGTGTGCCTGCATCCCGTGGCTGCCCACGATCTCGAGTTCCCGGGCAATGACCAGATCCATCGGCACAGGACAGGATGACTGTTCGCCGACGAGCAATCCTAGCTGTACATGCCTGCCCTGTTTCCTGAGGGAAGCAATCGAATTGGAGCTGGTTTCGGGACTGCCCAATGCATCAACTGACACCGCCGCACCGCCGGAAGTCAAATCCCGAATCGCTTCGGCAATATCGCTGACCGCACGGGCATCGAGTACTGCTTCTGCACCCAGCGCCGCAGCCTTTGCGAGTTTTGATGTCTCAATATCGATACCGATCGGCCGCGCCCCCAGAGCTTTCGCAATCATGATCGCAGCGAGTCCGACACCACCACAGCCGAATACCACCAGCCAGTCACCCGCTTTGACGCGGCCTTGCTCAACAATGCCGCGATAAGCAGTTGCGAACCGGCAACCCAGACTTGCAGCAGATACATAGTCGATGTCACCGGGCAGCGGAACGAGATTGACGTCGGCATATCGAACGGCCACGAACTCGGCAAAGGACCCCCAACCGGAAAATCCCGGCTGATACTGGTTGTCACAAATGTGGTGGTTGCCGGCGCAACATTGCGGACAGGAACCACAGCCGGCGACAAACGGAATGGTCACCCGGTCCCCCCGCCGGAACCGGGTAGCGCTCGCACCCGTAGCCTCGATTTCACCGGCAAACTCATGTCCCGGAACATGCGGCAGCGTTATCAGGGGATCGTGCCCCATCCAGCCATGCCAGTCGCTGAGACAGATGCCGCTGGCCATAACCCGAATAACCGCACCATCCTCCGGCGGCTCCGGTTCCGGGACATCTTCCACCACCGGCGGTCGGCAAAACTCATGATAGACGATGGCCTTCACCGATCACTGCCCCGCCACGTCGTTCATCAGTGCGATCTGGGTAACGGCCGCGAGATTCATGAGTGAATGCAGCAAGACCGGGACCAGCAAACTCCGGCTTCGCAATACCGCGACGCCCAAGATCAGACCAAAAACAAAAATGGTCGCAATGTCGTACAGGTCATATTGGACATGAATGGCTGCCCAAGTTGCTGACGTGATGAGGACCGCGCCGACTGGACCGAGCGCGGACTGCCGGATACCCGTAAACAGGAAACCGCGAAAAAAGATCTCCTCAAACAGCGGGGCTGCAATTACAAGGGCAAACCAGAACAAAGGCAGGTTACCGGCCGTCGCATAGGCATTGAGCATGATATCGGGAACGCCTGGTCGATCCATGAACTGCGCCATGCCCTCCCAGACGATCGCGTAAAGAACGACCATGGCAATCCAGAAAATGAGTTGCCGGAGGGCAACGCCGTGGAATAACAGATAGTCCCGGACCGGCATCGTTTTGCGTGCACGTGCCATAAACAAAACCATGGGTATGCAGATCAATGCGGCAGCCGTCGTCATCAGGCTGAGCGTGGAACCCTGCGTTGCAAGCCTGGCCATCAAATACGATACGTCACGGCTTTCATCATGGGACATCTCGACATTGACCAGCATCAGCAGCGCGAGGATCTGAATGCCAACAAAGGTGACAGCAACAATGATCCCGAGGCCAAGCGTCTGGAACAGGTTCCACGGCCCGGATTTCCGTGCAACAGAGTTTGCAGAAAGATTCAATGTTGATTTGAACTAGTTACAACTGGTTAAATTGACTGATTGTATAGCCCGCCAACAAACAGGCCGGCAACCGCCGGCCTGATTTCAAAGCCTCAGGAATCGATCTATTCCAGATCAAAACGCTGCCACCCGCTGTCCGTCAGCCGGAGTTCATAGGCCGGCCAATAGTGGTTATCCAGTTTCAGCGTGATGACTTCCGTGGAGTTGTTCCAGGTAATGGTCTTGAGCCTCAGCGCTTCTCGGTCGCTGCGGCCAGACACAATATCCAGAAACGCGTCCAGATCAGGGGTTGGCTGGCCGTCTACCTCGACAATTCGCCGCCCCGCCCAAAGGCCATACCGCGTTGCGGGCGATCCGTAACCGAAATAGGCAACGTAGACGCCATATGACTCAATACCACGTTGCGATGCCATTTCACGATGCGGTTCCTGCAGCAGCGCACCGGCCCACACGGCTACTCGCTCCACACCACGACCGTCCAGTGCGGTGGTCGCAATCGTATAGTTCAGTTCCTGCCCTTCGCGCCAGACCGTGACGTCGACTTCCGGTTTCTGCACATTGACTTCGACCTCGCGGAACCGGTTTACCGTGTCACCATCAATGGCCAGCAACAAATCACCAGAGCGCAGATAATGTTCCGCCTCCGAACCCGCCACGACCCGCGAGACCTGCAGAACCTGGCGCTGCGTGAAACTGTGTTTCTCCAGTTCGCTGATCCATTCATCCGACAACCCGAGGTTGCGGGCATTCGATAACGGAGTCAGTGAGAACTCGGCCTCCAGTGAGCGCAGGTCTCTCCCGGTCCGTACTACCTCGATCATCTCCTTTACGACATCGACCGGAATACCCTTGTTAATTTGCTGCAGATCGCGACCACCCTGATAGGCGAAGCTCGACCAAAACGAAACCACGTCGCCTTTCTTGTCAACGATGACACCATCGAAGTCGTCGGGGCCATTGACCAGGGAGATCGTTTCGATATTCATGTCCGTAAAGCGCAGCGTTCGCGACAACGGGAAATCAACGGCATCGATGGATGCTATTTCACTGGGCTGCGAAGCGAGGCGCTGGTCACTCTTGAGACCAATCACCAGCACCTTGTCTGCCGGTCGCGGTGGACGCTTACTGAAACTGATCGGCCGGACCGGCGTATCTTCAATCAGCGCGGGATCATACGACACCATCGCGAGATTATGCAGCGGATGAATGTACTCTACCTTACCGGGCACATCGAGTGAGCCGGCAAACGTCAGCCTGACATCGCCAATGTCGACCGGCACGGTATTCCGGTCGACCACAACCAATCCTCTTTCGGTGTCCACGATTTTGCCGGTGCCATGGTAATGCCTTTCCGACACGCCTGACACGGTGTATGGCAAATCGAAATTGACCATCACCAGCGATGGGGCAAGTTTCAGAATTCGCGAATCGCCGTCGGCGGCAAATTCAGTTCGGCCCGGTACCGGGGGTTTCAAAACCGAATCGTTTGCAAGCGGTTCACACGGCCAGACTCCCACCCGATCATCGCGCCGACAACGCAGATCGGGAAACCAGCGCCGATCCATATGAAAAACCCTCAGCTTCGAGGTTTGAGAATCATCGAAGGTAAAGAACCGGATAGTGGCCTGTTCACCGTCAGCAAGCTTTGCCAGCGCACTTTCCATCTCGTCTATATTGAGTGTGCGTTGACCATTTACTGAAATAATTACCGTGCCGCGCGGAATAGCCGCAGAGCTGAAGACGTAACCTGGATTCGCTACGTAGACCCCGGCAACCGGCATATTGAAGTGACGGGCCTGCTGATAGGACAGCGTATGTACGATCGCATCGCCAAACTCAAGAAATTCGTTAGGAGTTATCGAGTGCAGGTCAGAGACAGTAATGTTCTGGCGAAACTGATCGCCGCCCCGTTCCACGTCGACGGAAATGGTTTCACCAACACCGTCATCCAGTATCGATTCAAGCGTAACAAAATCCATTACGAGTTCATCATTTATCCGCACGAGAATGTCCCCGACCTCCAAGTCGGAAAACGCCGGCGCGCCTGGCAACACCTGGTCAACCACGAGCATACCGGTCTGACTCGGGAACGTTTCACGTACAAGTTCCTCAGTAGCGCGGCTCAATCCGAGCCGCCGCAACTCGTCATACGGCCTATGCAGAAAGACGGTCTGCAACGTACCACGCGGAACCGGTTGCTCGTCCTGGATAAGGCGCAAGGCTCGCTGCACCCGGTCGAGCGGCAGGAAAAAACTGGAAGCCGCTTTAGTATGGGCGCCGGCGTTTAAGGCCACCACACGGCCTTCGATATCGATGACCGGTGAACCCGATGACCCACCCGATGTTCCGGACGCTGCCTGCAGATAAAAGGTATTGAAGTCATTGTATTTGCCACGACCATATTCCGGTGCGTGACGATCGAGCCGAGCGATGGTTCCGGCAAGAATGGAAAGCTGTTCGCCGGCGTCGTTACCTACGACCCGGATTTCGCGACCGATCTGAGCGAATTCCGGTGCGAGTTCGAGTTGTTGTGGTTCAATAAAGGCCAATTCGTCGGGATTGAACCGAAAAAATCCGAAATCGTGCACCGGATCGCGGTAAACAGGTTTCAGTTCGACTTCCTCGTGATTCATGAAGATTGCTTCGGCCACCACAGGACCGGGCATGACAACATGTCGATTGGTTATGATGAGTCCGCGTTCCGCGTCGACGACAAAGCCGGTCGCCTGTGACGATATGTTCCATTCCGTGTCAAATGCACGTGTGCCGTCGACCCGTATCGACACGACACCGGAAGATATCCGCTCGAGCGTACTGCTCCAGGTCGGACTGTCCAGCGCAGACGCGGACACAGTCATCAGCCCGGCCAGGATTGTGCCCAGGTAAGCCAGCTGCTTTTTCATAGTTGCCATCACAATAAAACCGTTACCCACTCTTAGTCGCTCAACTGTGCGCCAAGTTTCGTCGAATTTAGTCGATTTCGGCCGCAATTGTCGTGCCGCCGGTCACGATCCAGCTACAGGAATAATACCAGTGCCCATACCACAGCCGCGTTGATCAGTGCGACCAGTACCGCCGCGGAACCCATATCCTTGGCCTGACCGGCCAGTTTGTGGTGTTCCGGCCCGATACGGTCCATGGCTGATTCGATGGCGCTGTTGAGCAGTTCGACGACCAGGATCACGAGTATGACACCAATAAGCGCGGCTTTTTCAACACCGCCATCTCCTAAGATAGCACCCGCCGGAATCATAACAGCAGCAACATACAGTTCGGTTCGGAACGCCGGTTCGCCCCTGAACGCCGCTATAAGACCGGCTTTGGAGAAAAAGAAAGCCCGCATCAGCCGTTTTAGTTCGGATGGCTTTATTTCATTTGTCATCAGTCTGACCACCCGGCCGCCAGGCCAGATCGAGGTTTCGTGCCGCCCGAACCTCATCCAGGCGTCGGACCGGAGTGGAATACGGTGCCCCCCTGACCCGATCCGGATCACTCTCAGCTGCCTCGCGAATCGCCACCATCGCCGACACGAAGCCGTCGAGCTCCTCTTTCGATTCTGACTCGGTTGGTTCGATCAGAAGACATTCGGGGATAAGTAATGGAAAGTACGTTGTCGGCGCATGATAACCACGGTCCAGCAGGTTCTTGGCGAAATCCATCGCCGTTACACCCAGCTCTTTAGCCTCGCGTTTCAACGTAATGATAAACTCGTGACTCGCGCGACGTTTCGGATAGGCGAGTTCGAAACCCGCGGCACGTAACTGGCTGGCCAGGTAAGCCGCATTGAGTGTGGAAAATTCGGCGACACGCTTCATACCTTCTTTGCCGAGCAGACGAGCGTAGATATACGCCCTGAGCAACACACCTGCGTTGCCCATGAAAGCAGAAAGGCGCCCGATCGTGTCCGGAACGTCTTCCTCCTCTATCCAGTAGTATCGATCTTCCTGCTTGCCAACCATCGGCACCGGCAGATAGGGCAACAACCGTTCGCCGACACCAACAGGCCCGGAACCCGGCCCGCCTCCGCCATGGGGCGTGGAAAATGTTTTATGCAGATTGATATGGATAACATCGAATCCCATGTCGCCGGGACGCGCCTTGCCCAGGATCGCGTTTAGGTTGGCGCCATCGTAATAAAGCAAACCTCCGGCCTCGTGCACGATGCCAGATATTTTGCCGATGTGGCGTTCAAATACCCCCAGCGTCGATGGATTTGTCAGCATGATTCCGGCGGTGCCCGGACCAACAGTGCCGGTAAGGGCTTCGATGTCGGCATCACCATCGGGAAGCGTCGGAATTTCTCTGACGTGGTAACCACACATTACTGCCGACGCCGGGTTGGTACCGTGAGCAGCATCGGGCACCAGAACTTCGGTTCGCTCGCTGTCGCCACGAGCGTCATGGTAGGCGCGGATCATGGCTATGCCGGCGAACTCACCTTGTGCTCCCGCCATTGGTGCCATCGATACACCTTTCATACCGGTAACGTTTTTTAGCATCTCCTGCAGCTCGAAAAGACATTTCAGGAACCCCTGGCCATATAACGCGGGCGAGAGCGGATGCCGGTTCAGAAACTCGGGCAGCATAGCGAGTTGGTTGCAAGCTCTGGGGTTGTATTTCATCGTGCACGACCCGAGTGGGTAGAAATGTGTGTCTATGAAGAAATTCATCTGAGACAGGCGCGTGTAATGACGCACGACCTGCAACTCGGAAACTTCCGGAAACGACGAGGATTCGCTGCGCCGAAACTGCTCCGGAATTTCAATCCCGGATCGTGTAAGTGGCGCCTGGGCCATCGCATAACGGCCACGACGCGAGCGCTCGAAAATCAATGGCTCGGTCACCTTGCATCACCCCAGCGCACTCAGCGCCGCCTCGTAATTCGGTTCCTGAACGATCTCAGGAACAAGTTCCGAGTAGATGACCGTGTTGTTCTCGTCGAGCACGACGACGGCGCGTGCAAGAAGACCGGCCATCGGACCATCGACAATGCCGACCCCGTAATTCTCGTCAAAACCCATCGAGCGCAGCGTCGACAGGGTAATTACGTTATCCAGGTTTTCGTGACCGCAAAAACGCGACTGTGCAAATGGCAGATCAGCCGAAATCATCAGCATGACGGTGTCCTCATGTGATGTCGCGTATTCATTAAACTTCTTTGTCGAGATCGCACAGACCGACGTGTCAATGCTGGGAAAGATATTGAGTAGTTTCTTCTTACCTTCCCAGGACACCAGCGATACATCTTTCAGATCCTTGTCGACGAGCTGAAAGTCCGGTGCTTTGTGACCGGTATCAGGCAGGTCGCCTGTCGTGTGGATCGTGCTGCCTTTAAGGGTGATTGTCGCCATTTCCTGCTCCCAAAAGTGTTGTTGTGTTATGCAACTTTGCTGTCCGCGAGGATCTCCCGCATCGCCTCAACGTACAGCTGGATGTCCGAGGCGGTCTTCGTTTCCGTGGCGCAAACCAGGACACAGTTACCGAGCTCCGGATAGAATTCATTGAGATCGAGACCGCCAAATATGTGTTGCCGTGCGAGTTCATCCAGAACACCGGCGACGGGCCGATCGAGCCGGACTACCGCTTCATGAAAAAATGGTGAGTCGAAGACCGGGTCCACACCGTCGATGCTGGTGAGCCCGCTGACCAGCAATCGCGTATTGGCATTACAGTGCACACCGACACGCTCGAGACCCTCGGCGCCAAGCATCGCCATGTATATGGTTGCCGCTGTCACCATCAGGCCCTGGTTCGTACATATATTGGAAGTTGCCTTGGACCGACGGATGTGTTGCTCGCGCGCCTGCAGCGTCAGTACATAACCAACCTTGCCGTCGAGATCGGTGGTGCGACCGACCAGCCGGCCGGGCATCTGGCGAACCAGTTTCTTTCGACAGCACAAAAATCCAAAAAAGGGACCGCCGGAGGACAGCGGAATTCCCAGCGGCTGACCCTCTCCGCAAGCGATGTCGGCCCCGGTCTCTCCCCATTCGCCCGGGGGCTGCAGAACTGCAAGCGCTGTCGGGTTGACAACCGCGATGACCAGGGCCCCCTGTGTATGAGCCCAGTCTGCAAGTTCATCAACATTCTCAAGCACGCCGAAGAAGTTCGGCTGCTGGATTACAACCGCCGTAATATCCTCGCCCTCGTACTGGTCGAGAACCGCATGCGGTGTCGTACCGTATTCGTGGTTATAGAGAATCTCTTCAAAAGTGATGTCCTGCTTGCCGGCCAGGGTTCTGGCTACTCGTCGATACAGGGGGCTTACAGTGCCAGCCATCAGTATGCGGCGAGAACGCGACTTGCGGTTCGCGCGGACGGCCATCAGGGAAGCTTCGGCAAGAGATGACGCGCCGTCATACATCGACGCATTGGATACATCCATCCCGGTAAGGGCGGTCATCATGCTTTGGTATTCGTAGACCAGCTGCAGTGTCCCCTGACTTGCTTCAGCCTGATACGGTGTGTATGCAGTGTAGTATTCGCCGCGCGTCGCTATTTCCCAGACCGCGGCCGGAATGTGGTGTTCATATGCACCGGCTCCAATAAAGGAAAGCTGTTCACCGACATCTCTTGCACAACGACGCATTACGCGGGCGATTCCCTGTTCGCTGACGCCGGTCGGGACACCATGCAGCTCACGCAGTTTGAGTTCAGCAGGAATTTCGTCGAACAGCTCGTCGATGTTTCCGGCACCGATGCTCTCGAGCATTTCCGCTATGTCGGTATCGGTATGTGGAATAAAGGGCATGTTAAGTCCTGTGTTCTGAGTCCTGAGACCTGAGTCCTGAGCAGGCGGCGCAACCGCGCCGGGTACTGGTCGCTATTTCCTCGTGTTGTTCCTGCGCTCCGAGTGAAATTTTTGCTAAACGAGGTAGTGCCGCGCGGGCGCCTTCGTGGTCATTATCCGCGTCATCGTTTCTTTCCACCTTTCACCTTTCACTTTCCGCTTTCAGCTTGCCTCTTCTTCGACAAAGCTCTCATACGCATCGGCATCCATCAGTTCGCCTATCTCGCCGGCATCGCTGGGGCAGAGTTTCATTATCCAGCCGTCGCCGTATGAATCCTGATTCACCAACTCCGGCGAATCAGCCAGTTGTTCATTGCCGGCTGTGATTTCTCCCGCGACAGGACTGTATAGATCGGTAGCCGCTTTCACCGATTCCACGACCGCACAGGAATCGCCGGACGCCACGGTGACGCCGGTTTCCGGTATTTCAACAAATACCAGGTCACCCAGCGCCGACTGCGCGTGATCCGTAATGCCGACGACAATCGTGCCATCGTCTTCCTGCCGCACCCATTCATGGGTCCGCGTGTAATGAAGTTCGCTTGGTATGTTGGCCATAGCCAGTCCCCCCCAATGTCAGACTGAATACAGAAGGCCGAAGACGGAAGGTAACGACGCCGGTGGTCCCATTTTTCTCAAATTTTCCCCGGTTAGTTTTTCGCGTCAGCGCATCTTTCCGCTTCCCGCTTCCCTCGTCCCGCTTTCCTGTTTTCATTTCACTTTTCACTTTTCACTTTCGTGTGACACGACTCGTATCACAACGAAATAAGTACCTTCCCGTGACGCACAAATGGCGGTTTGACAACGCGCGCTTCAAGTAACCTGCCGCGGATGTCGACGCGACAACTCTCGCCCAGGCCTGTCGGCACACGCGCCAGAGCAATCGATCGTTTGAGAGTGGGTGAAAACGTACCGCTGGTGATATGTCCATCGGGTAATCCGTCGGCAACAACCGTCTGCTGTTCGCGCAACACGCCCCGGTCCTGGAGCAAGAGTCCGACCAGCTTGCGGTCAATGCCGGCAGCCTTTTGTTGTTCGAGCGCCGGACGGCCCACAAACTCCCTGTCCTTTGGGTCCAGTGCGACCGTCCAGGCCAGACCCGATTCCAGCGGCGAGGTCGTTTCATCCATATCGTTGCCGTACAGGCTCATCCCTGCCTCCAGTCTCAGCGTATCGCGCGCCCCGAGACCACAAGGCCGAATACCGGCTGCTGCCAGCCGCTCCCACACAGACGCTGCCTGTTGCGCGGGGCAGACGATTTCCCAGCCGTCTTCCCCGGTGTAGCCGGTCCGCGCGACAAAAAACTCACCGAAATCCCGTGACGAAAATACCCCCAGTGCGAGGGCTGCCGGGCGATCCGCGCTGGCCAGAACGGTAGCAGCCTGGTCGCGTGCATTGGGACCCTGGACCGCAATCATTGCGACGTCGTCACGGTCGATGATGTCTACATCGTGCCCGGCGGCCCGGCCGTTAATCCAGTTCAGGTCCTTCTCCCGCGTACCCGCATTGACGACGAGCCGATACCGCTCGTCGCCCAGGAAATACGCAATCAGATCATCGACCACACCGCCTTTATCATTGAGCATGCAGCTGTACAACGCCTTGCCCGGCTCAACAAGCTTGTCGACGTCATTGGCCAGCAGCTGCCGCAAAAAGGCTCGGCTGTCGGTGCCGGTGACGTCAACGACGGTCATGTGGGATACGTCAAACATGCCGGCATCGCCACGGACAGCGAGGTGTTCATCGATCTGGGAGCCGTAGTGCACGGGCATGTCCCAGCCCCCGAAATCCACGATCCTGGCGCCGGCGCTTTGATGCACCGCAAATAGCGGGGTCTGTCGTCCCATGCTTATTCCTCTCCAGGTCACCTTATATATAGAAGGGGGGGGGGGGGGGGGGGGGGCCCCGCCCCGCCGCCCGCCGGGCCGGCGGCCCCCCCCCCCCCGGGCCTCCAAGTCGTCAAGATGCGGTCGGTCCTCACATGTGAGTCGAAGCGAGG
>CAZJFQ010000003.1:0-21104 GCA_964545335.1 uncultured Gammaproteobacteria bacterium
AGCAGGAAACTGCGCAGTTGATCCGAACGGGTCGGATGACGGAGCTTGCGCAGCGCTTTGGCTTCGATCTGACGAATACGCTCGCGGGTTACGTCGAACTGTTTGCCGACTTCCTCGAGCGTATGGTCGGTATTCATATCGATACCGAAACGCATCCGCAGCACTTTTGCCTCGCGCGGCGTGAGCCCTGCGAGTACCTCGTGCGTGGTCTCTTTGAGTCCTTCACCCGTGGCCGAGTCCACAGGTGAATGGACCGTGGCATCCTCGATAAAGTCACCAAGATGGGAGTCCTCATCGTCACCGATAGGGGTTTCCATCGAGATCGGCTCCTTGGCGATCTTCAAGACTTTGCGAACCTTGTCCTCAGGCATTTCCATGCGTTCGGCCAGCTCGTCCGGGGTCGGCTCCCGGCCCATCTCCTGCAGCATCTGACGCGAGATCCGGTTCAGCTTGTTGATCGTTTCGATCATGTGCACGGGAATGCGGATCGTTCGCGCCTGATCAGCGATCGAGCGGGTGATGGCTTGCCGGATCCACCAGGTGGCATAAGTCGAAAACTTATAACCCCGGCGGTATTCAAACTTATCGACTGCTTTCATCAGACCGATGTTTCCTTCCTGAATCAGATCCAGAAACTGCAGACCACGGTTGGTGTATTTCTTTGCGATCGAAATAACGAGTCTGAGGTTGGCCTCGACCATCTCCTTCTTTGCCCGTCGCGCTTTCGCTTCGCCGATGGACATCTGGCGGTTGATTTCCTTGATCTCGTATATTTTGAGATGTGTGCCTTCCTCGATCGCAATCAGCTTACGCTGTGAGCGGATAATGTCATCCTTGAGTTTTGACAGGATCGATGAATGTTTGCGCTTGGCCCGAATGTGTTTGTCGATCCATTTAAGATTCGTTTCATTGTCCGGAAAGCTGCCGATAAAATCCCTGCGTGGCATGCCGGCCTGCCGCACACACATCTGCATGACACTGCGTTCCTGGCGGCGAATATTGCGTACCGTGTGCCGAAGATTTATTACCAGTGCCTCGAACAACTTTGGCGACAATTTGAGTTTCATGAATTCGTCGGCAAAGGTCTCCCGGACTTTCTGTGTTTTTTTGTCCCGGTTGCCGTATTTGCCGATGGCCTTTAGCAGGCGTTTGTGCAGATCGGCAAGTATCCGTATCCGCCGGGCTGCCTCTTCGGGATCCGGGCCGGTGTTCTCCGGCTCCGAGTCGGAATCGTCTTTGCCGTCACCGCTGCTATCCTGTTTGCTGGTCTCTTCGTTCTGTCTTGCAGCGGCTTCTTCCATCTCGGCCCAGTCAATATATCCGGTAATCAAGTCGATCAGGCGAACCTGGCCCGCCTGCACCCGGGCGTATAGTTTCAGTATCAGCTCCATGGTTCCGGGAAAATCCACCAGCGCCCGGCGGACCTGATTAAGACCTTTTTCGATGCGCTTGGCGATACGGATTTCACCTTCCCGCGTCAAAAGTTCAACGGTGCCCATTTCGCGCATGTACATGCGCACCGGGTCGGTTGTACGGCCAAAATCGCTGTCCACGCTGGCGAGAGCGGCGGCGGCTTCATCGGCCGCATCATCGTCGTCGGACACCGCTTTTTCCGATAGCAGGAGCGACTCGGCATCCGGAGCTTTTTCCAGCACCGTGATACCCATGTCGTTGATCATGTTGACGATGTCCTCGATCTGATCGGGATCGACGATGTCATTGGGAAGGTGGTCGTTTACTTCCGAATAGGTGAGATATCCCTGCTCTTTGCCGCGTGCAATCAGAGCCTTGAGCCGCGACTGCCTCTCGTCGGTCACGGTTGCTTTGGTCTCGCTCAACGTAATACCCTCATGTTTTTAACAGGCAACATACCAGTTTAGTTACTAACAGACTGAAATTCCATAGCTTTTTTACAATACTCACGGTGCCGTCGCCGGCGGATCCGCATCGCGACCAAGCAGGCCCGTGAGTTCCAGTTTTTCCTCTGGTGTGAGCCGGCCCGATTGCGCCTTGCTCAACAGATCCTCCGTACGTTTCTCCGGACCTGCCTGCCGTATCAGGCGCCTGATGGTTTCCGTAAGGACTAAAGCTGCTGCATCCTCCGCGACCAGCATGTCCTGTGCCGCCAATCGGGTCAGATGCGGGCCATCCTCGTGCTGACGCCAACGTTCGAGGATCCCCGCTGTCGTTATTTGGGGATGAGACCGTAAATCTTCAAGAAGTTCAGCGAGCAAACTTGTCCCCGGCCTATCGACCTGCTTGAGTGCTGTTATGTCAACGTCCTCACTTGCTGCACGGGGGTAATGCACAAGCAGGGCGATAGCCCGCCGGACGAGTGAGCCGCGAAAGGACGAATCGTGTACAGACACAGGGGCTGTGAGGCCCGGGGTCGGTTCGTTGCCGGGCCGGCGTATCAAACCCGCCAGGCGTGCGGCCGGCATGCGTACCGTCTCAGCAAGATGTTCGATGAGCAGGTCCAGAAAGATCCCTTGTGGTATTCGGTTGACAAGTGGTGTGGCCAGTTCCGCGAGACGGGCGCGGCCATCTACCGATTCGAGATCTACCCCCGTGGCAAGCCGCGCGACCAGAAAATCAGACAGCGCGATGCTGTCCGCGAGTTTTGCGACAAACGCTTCCTTGCCGATTTCGTTGACCAGGGAGTCTGGATCGTGACCCTCCGGAAGGAATAGGAATCGTACCTGACGACCACCACGTATTTCCGGCAGACTTGTTTGCAGCGCTTTCCACGCGGCCTTGCGTCCGGCATCGTCACCGTCGAAGCAGAAAACAATCTCATCGGTTACGCGGAACATCTGGTGCAATTGATCAGATGTCGTTGCCGTACCGAGCGTCGCGACAACATTGTGAATGCCGTGTTCAGCAAGTGCAACGACGTCCATGTATCCTTCGACGACAAGCAACCGGGTAATAGTCTTTACCGCCCGTCTCGCTTCGTAAAGACCGAACAACTCGCTGCCTTTGTGGAACAACGTGGTCTCAGGGGAATTCATGTACTTCGGGTTGGAATCGTCGATGACACGACCGCCAAAGCCCGCTGCACGACCTCGCGTGTCCCGGATCGGAAACATGATGCGATGCCGAAACCGGTCATAGGTGCGTTCCTTCTCGCCTTCTATAATCAGACCCGCGGCAAGGAGGTTCCTGCGACCCTTGTCGGTGTGACCGAACTTTTCAACCAACGCATCCCACCTGGCCGGGGCATAACCGATACCGAAGGTTTTGGCGGTCTCACCGGTAAGACCGCGCTGCTTCAGGTACGCGATTGCCGATTCATCCTTTTTCAGGCAATTCTGGTAATAACGGGCGACATTCTCGCTCAGCTCGAACAGCTCATCGCGGCTCCGGTCCGGTCCCGTGCCTTGTTCCCGGGGCACTTCTACGCCGGCGCGGCTGGCGAGATCTTCGATCGCTTCTACGAATCCCGCGCGATCGTGCTCCATCAGAAAACCGACCACGGTACCATGTGCCCCGCAGCCAAAGCAGTGGTAGAACTGCTTCGCCGGGCTGACCGTGAACGACGGTGTCTTCTCGTCATGGAATGGACAGCAGGCCTTGTACTCTTTGCCCGCTTTTTTGAGGGGAATGTGCGAAGAAATCACTTCGACGATGTCTGTCCTGGACATCAAGTCATCGATAAAGTGCTGCGGTATTCGGCCTGCCATATCGTTCAGAAACACCAATCACCGCCAACTAGCGTGGGACTGGTCGCGCTTGACGGGTAAGGATCGTCGGACTGTTGCAAAGCTTAGTTCAGCTATCGGAACTTGCCAGTCCACTATCAGCTGAGTCGCGCCCTGACCCGGGCGCTGACAGCCCCCATATCGGCCCTGCCCTGGGCCTCAGCTTTTATCTGCGCCATGACCTTGCCCATATCTCGCATGGACTCCGCGCCGGTCTCAGTTATCGCGGTGTCGATGAGGGCAGAAAGCTCAGTGTCAGACAACGGTTCCGGCAGGTAATCCTGTAATACATCGATTTCCCGCTTTTCCTTGTCAACCAGATCCTGACGTCCTCCGGCCTCGAATTGGGTGATGGATTCACGGTGCTGCTTGACCATCTTATCAATCACGGCCAGCACTGCAGCGTCATCCAGTTCGACGCGATTATCAACTTCGCGTTGCTTGATTGCCGCCATGGCCATACGGATGACACTAAGGCGATCTTTCTCACCGGCCTTCAGAGCTGTCTTCATATCATCATGGATGCGTGTCTTGAGTGACATGCCATACCTCGATCGAATCACGTTGTATTGGTACGGGCCTGACGGCGATGACATGCGGCCTGCCGGTGCTTCGACGCCCGGCGACTAAGTATCAGGGATAAGATCGGGGCCGCAGGGCCGCCAGGCGAAGTCAGTACATACGCCGGCGGCGAGCGTTTTCACGCGCCAGCCGCTTCATTTGGCGTTTGACGGCGGCCGCGCGTTTGCGCTTGCGTTCCTGCGTAGGTTTCTCGTAATACTCGCGACGCCGCAATTCGGTCAAAACCCCGGCCTTTTCGCAGGCGCGCTTGAAACGCCGCAGGGCAGCATCAAAATACTCGTTTTCTCTTACTCGAACGCCGGGCATCAGTAATCAGACTCCTGGAAAAACAACGCCGGGGCGGCCGTACCGTCCCCGGACGAAGGGCGGGAATTCTAGCGGCCCCCTCGGGGCATTGCAACGCGCCGGCCCGGGACCCTAGCGCCTGGCGCCTGGCAACTGTAGCCTAACGCCATGCGCGTCCTCGGTATTGAAACCTCCTGCGACGAGACCGGTGTCGCGGTTTTCGACGATGGCCATGGCCTTATGGCTAACCAGGTCTATGCACAGACGGGAATACACGCGGAATACGGTGGCGTCGTGCCCGAACTGGCCTCGCGCGATCATATTCGCAAGTTGACGCCGATGATCGGTCGGGTTCTGAAGGAGTCGGGGCTTAACGGGAGCGAGCTGGATGGCATTGCGTACACGGAGGGACCGGGACTGGTAGGTGCGCTGATGGTGGGAGCGGCCGTGGCCAAGGGGCTGGGCCTGGCCTGGCGTATCCCGGTCATCGGCATCCATCATATGGAGGGCCACCTGCTGTCGCCGATGCTGGGGGACCCGGCGCCGGTCGCGCCATTTGTCGCGTTGCTCGTTTCCGGCGGACACACGATGCTGGTTGAGGTAACTGCGGTAGGCTCCTATCGGCTACTCGGCGAAACACTGGACGACGCTGCGGGGGAAGCGTTTGACAAGACGGCCCGCCTCCTGGGATTGCCCTATCCGGGCGGTCCCGCTGTCGCAGAACTGGCGGCAAAGGGTCGACCCGGAAAATTCAGTTTGCCGAGACCACTACTGAACAAGCCAGGCTGCGATTTTAGTTTTTCGGGTCTGAAAACCGCTGTCCTGTACGCGCTCCGAGGTGCTGATCTGGATGACCAGGGCCGGGCGGATATCGCGCTCGAATTTCAAACTGCAGTCGTGGACACGCTGACTGCCAAGTGCGTTCGCGCGCTTGAAAAAACCGGTGCGTCCCGGCTGGTTGTTGCCGGGGGCGTGAGCGCCAACACCAGTTTGCGGAACCGGCTCAAGTCTGCTGCAGGTGATATGGGCGCGGAAGTTTTTTTTCCGCGCCCCGAGTTCTGTACCGACAACGGAGCCATGATTGCCTACGCTGGCTGCCTGCGCCTGAACTCGGGAGACGTCGAAGACCGGGGCATTTCGGTGCGCGCACGCTGGAGCCTCTGCGAACTGTAGTCATGTCAGACCGGCCGACGGGAGACGAGATCTGTATGGACATCATCTTCATGCGCGACCTCAGGGTCGAGACGTTCGTCGGCATTTATGAATGGGAACAACGCGCGAAACAGACGGTGAGTATTGATTTCGAAGTGGCGGTTGATATTCGCAAGGCCGCCGCCTCTGACGACGTTGCCGACACGATAAATTACAAAGCTATCGCAAAGCGCATTATCGAATTTGTAGGCGAACATCGCTGCCATCTGGTAGAGACACTCGCTGAAAATGTTGCCAAAGTGATCATGAACGAGTTTGACCTCATCTGGGTCCGGCTTTCCATAAACAAGCCGGGTGCTATCCGGGGTGCACGCGATGTCGGGGTTAGAATTGAACGGGGTCAGCGTCCCGGAGATGACTGATGTTTTCGTGGGCCTGGGAAGCAATGTTGACCCTGAGAAAAACATACTCCGGGCGCTTGCGGAACTGGGAAAGCAGTTTGGTCGGCTGAGCCTGTCCGGTGTTTACCGGAACGCCGCCGTCGGCATCGAAGGCAAACAATTTCTGAATCTGGTTGCGCATTTTTCGACGACGTCTGATGCTGCCAGTGTCGCGAAGCAACTTGACATAATCGAGCGGTCGTGTGGTCGCGGCCGCAAGGGCGCCCGCTATCAGTCACGCACGATGGATATCGACCTCCTGGTTTTCGGTGACGACATCATTGACGAGCCTGGCCTCAAAATTCCCCGCCCTGAAGTATTAGAATATGCGTTCGTCCTGAAACCGCTCGCGGAAATAGCGGCAGAGAAACGGCACCCGGTCGATGGACGGACCTACGCTGAGTTGTGGGCGCAGTTCGACCGTCATCAGCACAGCATGACTTTAGTTGCATGGCCGCCAGCCGGCGGCTGAGTACCGAGACAATGATTGCACGGATGGCAAATCGCGGCGGTATTTTCCTCATTTCGGCCTGGCTCGTCATAGCAGCAGGGTGCAGCTCCGGCGGGCCCGATGCTACTAATATTCCGGTTGGCGGATGCGGGGTCGAGGGGCAGAAACAATTCGTCTTTGACGTCATGAACGACGTTTATTTCTGGGTGGATCAGATCCCGGTTGTCGATCCCGCGAATTTTGCCACGCCCGAGGCATTGCTCGATGCAATGCTGTTCAAGCCGCTCGACCAGTTCAGCGCCATCGTTTCGGCGGCAACTGATACGGCCCTGTTCAGCGCGGGTCAGATCGTCGCCTTTGGTTTTGGCTCTGTTTTGCTTGCCACTGACGACCTTCGCGTTACCAGCGTAGTTGCTGGCAGCCCGGCGGAACAGGGTGGCCTGCAGCGCGGCTACCGGGTTCTGATGATCGACGGTCGTACGATTGCCGACATCGTTGCAAATGAAGGTCTCAGCGTGGCGTTCGGGCCGCGGGAGGTCGGAGTGCAAAGAACGCTGACAGTAGACGACCTTGGTGGCATGCAGTCGGATATCACGCTGACCAAGGAGGTCGTCACACTCGATCCCGTACCGGTGTCCAACGTATTCGATGTGTCCGGAACTCCGGTTGGTTATCTGTATTTCACTATCTTCGTGGATCCCTCGGTGCCGGCGCTGGATGCCGAATTTGCCACATTCCGCAACCTGGGTGTCCGCAACCTGATTGTCGACATGAGATACAACGGTGGTGGCCTGACTGCTGTCGCCGAGTACCTTGGAGATCTGCTGGGGGGCCTCAATGCCAATGGGGCCGTTTTCTCGCAGACGGTTTTCAACGTAAACAACAGTTTCAGAAATTTCGCCAAGTTTTTCGTAAATCAGGTCGATTCGATTACGCTTGACCGGATAATATTTATTACGACCCCCGCAACCGCCTCATCGAGCGAGATCGTCATCAACGGTATGGATCCGCATCTCGATGTGGTTGTCATTGGCGACACGACATTCGGCAAACCGGTAGGATCCCTGGGTATAGGGTTCTGTGACAGTGTCTTGCGACCGATATCGTTTCAGACGCTGAACGCGAATGGTTTTGGCGATTTTTTCAACGGCCTTCCGACCGACTGTCCGGCGCAGGATGATCTGAATTTTGTTATCGGAGATCCGGCCGAAGCATCGCTTGCGGAAGCATTGTTTTATATGGAAAACAACGCGTGCTCACCGGTACCCGTAGCCCAGCAGCAGAAATCAGTCGACATACGGCCGTTGAATCAAAGGGAAATCGCCCGTTCAGACAAAGTGCGCCAGGTGACGGGCGCTCACTGACACCCAGTCTTCAGTCCTGAGCAGGATGTACTGGGGCAGCACACGGCCTGACTCAGGACTCAGTTCACCATCCGATGCTTCGCCCTCCGTCCACTGCAATGATCTGCCCGGTAACGTAGTCAGCATCCTGCAACAGATAGAGAATACAGCTCACGATGTCTGCCGGTGTTCCGACTCGCTTGAGTGCTGTCCGCTCGACGATCTTTTTCTGTGTCGTTTCGTCAAGACCGTGTTTGGGCCAGAGTATCGGTCCCGGTGCGACCCCATTTACACGGACCTCCGGTGCGAGTTCGCGCGCAAGACCTTTTGTCAGCATGGCAAGCGCCGCTTTTGCTGCGCCGTACACGAGGTGATCGCGCAATGGACGTCGCGCGTGTATGTCCACCATATTGATTATGCTGCCCCGGGTCTCGCGTAATGATGCCGCCGCCGCCTGCGCAAGGAAGAGCGGAGCCTTTGCGTTGCTGCCGAACAAATCCTGCCAATGTTTGTCGCTAATTGTTCCCAGCGGTGTCGGGTAAAACCCAGATGCGTTGTTGACAAGCACGTCGAGCTGCCCGAATTGTTTTTCAGTCGATAAAATTATTCTCGGCAGGTGTTCCGTATCGCGAAGATCACCGGCGACAGTTGCGGCGGAGCCTTTCCTTTTCGCATTCAGTTCGGTGGCAAGAGTTTCAGCATCGGCGGCCGATCTGAGGTAATGAATTGCAACCGATGCACCGGCCTCATGCAGGCCGCGTACGATTTCGGCGCCGATGCGACGGCCACCACCGGTTACCAGGCAGACTTTGTCATTCAGCATCCCGATATCGCTCTTTAGAGAAGCCTATGATGTGCAGGCAAGGTGCTTGGGAGGCACTACAATGTACCCCGTCAACGCTGTCCGATCACTATCATGACTGGTTTGAGCCAACGCAAATCCCGCTTGCCGGAACCCTCGCGCGAAGCGCGGGCCCATAGCCAGCGACTTTTGGCCGAGATCAAGGCCGCAGTCGGCGAAAACGATGGTTGGATCAGCTTCAGTCAATTCATGCAGCTTGCACTCTATGCGCCGGGGCTCGGTTACTACAGCGCCGGAGCGCGAAAATTCGGCGAAGCCGGGGACTTTGTTACGGCTCCCGAAATGTCCTCGCTCTTTTCCCGTTGCCTCGCCCATGTCTGCAACCAGGTCCTGAGTGGCACAGGCGGCGGCAGCATTCTGGAACTCGGGGGCGGGTCAGGCGTCATGGCCGCCGACATACTTTCGGAATTCAAAGAGCTGGATGTCCTGCCGGAAAACTATTTTCTGCTCGAGGTCAGCGCAGACCTGCGTAAACGACAACAGGAGTTGATCCGGGAACGGGTGCCTGATTTAGCCGGGCGTGTGCAGTGGTTGAATAATATTCCCACAGAAAAGTTCGATGGCGTAATCCTCGCCAATGAGGTCGTCGACGCATTGCCATGCGAACGATTCATAATCGGGAACGGGACCATACAGGCACTGGGTGTCGGTTTCGAAGGTCGGGAGTTGTGTGAAACAGCCGGACCCGCCGATCCGTGCGTGACCCGGGCTGTCAATGATTTACAGGAGCGACTCGGCGCTTTTCCGGCCGGCTACATGTCGGAGATTCGGCCCTCGTTGTCGAACTGGCTGGACACGGTAACGACACCGCTCAGACAGGGAATCGCCCTATTCATCGATTATGGTTTGCCGGAGAAAGAACTCTACGCACGGGAACGCGGCATGGGAACATTGTTGTGTCACTATCGGCATCGTGCGCATGCCCAACCACTGATCAATGTCGGACTGCAGGACATCACGGCCTGGGTCGACTTTACAGCACTCGCGAATGCAGCCGCTGATGCGGGAATGATGATCAAAGGCTATACGACGCAGGCTCATTTCCTGCTCAGCGCGGGGCTGGATGACTTGTTCGCCGAATCCGAGGTCTCTTCTCTGAAGGAACGGCTTGAGTTGGCGCGGGAGGTGAAATTACTGACTCTGCCCGGCGAGATGGGCGAGCGTTTCAAGGTCTTAGGCGTAGGCCGGAACTTTGATCTGGAGCTGGATGGTTTTACCGGGCGAGACCTGGCCGCGACACTGTAAGGCAAAACATGGATGAGATCCGGGCCGTTGTGCTCGCCATCATACAGGGACTGACTGAATTTCTGCCTGTCTCGAGTTCGGGGCATCTGATCTTGGTGCCTAATCTGTTTGGCTGGTCGGATCAGGGCCTGGCATTCGACGTTGCCGTTCATCTTGGCACTTTGTTGGCGGTTCTGTTCTTTTTTCGGCACGAACTGAGGTCGCTTCCATCGGCGATGTTGCGCGCGGTGGCCGACGGTGACATGACCGAAGACGCACGCCTTGGCTGGGCCGTAATCGCTGGCACACTGCCCGTGGGCCTCGTTGCCTTTTTGTTTCACGATGGCATCGAAACATACCTCCGGTCACCGGCAATTATTGGCGCGGCCACGGCCGGATTTGGCGTGGTGCTCTGGATTGCAGACCGGCTGGGTCGCCACCAGCGCAGCGAATATTGTGTGCGGTGGAGCGACGTGCTTGTCGTTGGACTGGCGCAGACTCTGGCTCTCGTTCCCGGAACGTCGCGATCCGGCATAACCATAACCGCGGGTCTGGCTATGGGGCTGACGCGGGAGGGCGCCGCACGGTTTTCTTTCCTGTTGTCGATTCCCGTAATCCTGTTAGCGGGCGGTTCCGAGACTGTGCAGTGGCTCAAGGATCCCGATGGATCGGCGTGGCATATTCTGCTGATTGGAGTCGGGGTGGCAGGCTTGTTTGCCTACTTGTGTATCGATCTCTTTCTCAGGTTTCTGAACAGGATCGGCATGGCCCCGTTTGCGGTCTACCGGGTCATTCTGGGTGTTTACATTCTCTATGAGTTTTATTAGGAAACATTCACTGCTGGTGCTGATCGTCTTGTGCGGGATGCAGCTCGAATCCGTCGTTTATGCGCAGGAATCTGACGACGAGCTCAGCACCATTGTCGTTCTCGGTGGTCTCGTTGATGACCAGGGGGCCTGGGATATAATGGCGATCGCTGACTGGGAAACATCCCCACAGACAACATTTTTCCTTGGCGCAGGTCTGACCGAGACCGTTACCGCTCAGGCTGACCTGTCGACAAAATGGATCGAGTTTGGCGTAGACCACGCCTTTTCCAACATCGGTGTTACGGCTAATGCCGGTTATTGGGGCGAGCAGGATCGGCTGACAACAGTTGATCTTGCCGGATCCCTCTACTACGAGACGGAAAAAACCAGGGTTGCATTACTCGGTGCTGTACGTGACATCGAATTAACATTAGTGAATCTGACCGGACAGGAAGTGGTACTGGATGCCGATTCGACAGCGATCGGTGGCAGTTTTCGTTTTCAACCGGCTGACAATCTGTTCATCTACGCCGCCGGAACGAGTTATGACTACGACAGCATCAACCGGACCGACCTGATTCTTCTTTGTATTCTTCGTCCTGATATCTGCAGCGCCAACATTTCACCGCTTATTCTCGCCCGGAGTATGCTCAATTACTCTGTTTCTGCAGGTTTTGATTATCAGTTTAAAAAGGTGGCGATAAATTTCGGGTTTAGTAATGCCGAGTCATTTCTCGATGAACAGGAGTTCGATGTCTTCAGCGGCGGCTTGGTAATTCCCGTGGGACCGGTGACCGACATGGAGCTGATTGCCGGCGTTAGCATGAGCGAGAACTCTGACGACATCTGGTTCGGCGGCATCAACTTTTACATCTACAAGTAGCGACAGAGGGTCGTGATCCGTGAACCTGTATGGGCGCTAGGCACGAAAGAATGCCATCGCGTCAGCGCAACTTTCCGCTTTTCACTTTTCACTTTTCACTTCAGCCGCAATTGCTTTGACGCGCAGCTGTCTGATGCGATTACCGAGCTTCTGACCGGTCAGGTTTTTGTCTTCGACATCGTCGGCGCTGACGGTCAGCGCGGCGGCGTGCGCACGTCGAAACAGAATGGCTTGGGGGTAGGGGTTACTCTCCAGCCCCTTGCGCCCGCGGGCATCGGCTTCGCAGGCTTGCAAAAACCTTTCGAAACGATCCGGGTTCCGAATGGCGTCAACCGCTTCGATGACTTTCAGCATCGTGGCCGGTTTGAGTTCCTGCGCCCGATGACAATGGCAGTGGAATTCGGCCACCCGAATCGCCAGTTCCCGGAAATCGCGGGGAATTCCAAGCCGCTGCGCCATCGCTCGCACCAGTCGGACACCGCGCTTTTCATGACCGCGGTGTCCCGGCAGCTGAACAGCCGGTGTCTCGGCTTTACCGAGATCGTGTGTTAACGCGGCAAAGCGGACCGCCACATCGTCCGTGAGTCTTGCCGCGACGTCCAGCGTCATAAGGGTATGCAAACCGGTGTCAACCTCCGGGTGATATTTTTCAGGTTGCGGTACACCAAACAACGCATCCAGCTCCGGAAATATCGCTTTCATCGCGCCGCATTCGTGCAGGACCTCGAAAAACAGCCGCGGATGTTTTTCACCCAGGGCCCTGACAGTTTCCTGCCAGACCCGTTCCGGGACCAGTGCATCGACTTCCCCGTCCTGAACCATCTTGTTCATTAAGTCCCGTGTCTCAGCGGCTATTTCGAAGCCCAGTTCGTGAAACCGCGACCTGAACCGTGCCAAGCGCAGGATTCTTACCGGGTCCTCAGCAAATGCCGGTGAGACGTGACGCAGCAGCTTACCGCTAAGGTCATTCCGGCCACCGAAAGGATCGATGATTGCACCGGAATCATCACGAGCCATGGCGTTGACTGTCAGATCACGGCGTTCGAGATCCTGTTCGAGCGTCACGTCGGGCGAGGCATGAATGCTGAAGCCATGATATCCGGGGGCCGTTTTTCGCTCCGTGCGGGCGAGTGCATACTCTTCCCGCGTGTCCGGATGAAGAAACACGGGAAAATTCCTGCCGACGGGTTTGTAGCCTGCTTTAAGCATTTCATCGGGGGTCGAACCCACGACGACCCAATCGCGCTCACCCGATTCGAGCCCCAGCAATTCGTCCCTGACTGCGCCACCGACAAGATAGACTTTCATGTTGCAAATGGTACCAGTGACGAGTCTCCGGTGACGAAAAACCGCAGATTAAGTTGAGTGACAAGTGAAAAGTGAAATGACCGCGCCTGTGGCGCCGCTACCTTTGGCCTTTGACCTTACGCCTTAGGCCTCAAAATGCCGTCAATCCTCGTGTTAGAGTCCCGACCATGATGCAGCCACCCGCCAGGATCATCGCTGTTTTGCTGGTTTTGCCATTGCTTGCTGGTGGTTGTGCATTGGGCTACTACACGCAGGCGGTCAGCGGTCAAATGAAGCTGATGTCACAACGCCAGCCTATCGAGGAATTGATCGCAGATGAGACAACATTAGCCGAACTTAAGGATCGCTTTGAAATAGTTCTCGATATCAGGGCTTTTGCCAGTGATGAGCTTGGACTTCCCGACAACGATAGCTACCGTGAGTATGCGGACATTGATCGCGAGTACGTGGTCTGGAATGTTTTTGCAGCCGAAGAGTTTTCTGTCGACCCGAAAACCTGGTGCTTCCCCGTCGTCGGGTGTGTCGCCTATCGTGGCTATTTCCATCAGAGCCGTGCCACTGATTTTGCGGCGGGTTTGAAGTCCAGGGGCTACGATATCTTTGTTGGCGGTGTTGCTGCGTATTCGACACTCGGTCGTTTTGATGACCCGGTTTTGAGTACGATGATCAACTGGCCTGATGACAGGCTCGCTGCCGTGATCTTTCATGAACTCGCCCATCAGATCCTCTATGTAAAAAATGATGCGTCATTCAGCGAGGCCTTTGCTACTACCGTGGAGGAGATTGGCGTAACGCGTTGGCTGAAAAGTGCTGTCAGTGAGGAGAGCCTCGAGAAGTACCGCAGGCGCCGGGAGTATCGCAGGGAGTTTGGCCAGCTTATTGCCGAGACTCGGCAGGAGCTCCGTGAGTTGTATGAAACCGAGATCCCGGATGATGAAAAACGTAACGCGAAGGCGCGTCTGTTTGAACAACTCGATGAGCACTACCGGATTCTCCGGACTTCCTGGGGCGGGTACGCAGGCTACGACAGCTGGTTTTCGCGCGATCTGAACAATGCACACCTGATATCGGTCGCGACATACTATCAACTGGTACCGGTATTCCAACGAATGTATCTGCTGACCGGTCGGGACCTCGACAGGTTCTATGAACAAGCCCTGCAGCTCACCAATCTGCCAAAGGAAGAACGCGATGCGGCGTTGCAGAAGCTGATGGCAAGCGCCGATAAGATCGAAGGTGGCGAGTAGCACCCCATGTTCCGGGCGGAATGTCTCGGGGAATCGTAGCTAGGGCGTCCGCCCGTGCCGAACTCTCAGATACCGCGGCACGACACTCGACAGTGAGCGCGGACTTAAATCGAGTCGATCGAACCCGTTGTCATCACACAAACTGTTGGCAGCAAGCGACCGATAGTTGTCCAGGGAAAATGGCTTTCCCGGGATAAATTCGCATATTCCCGCCTGTATCTTCGACAAAACATCCGGGAGACCGATAACCACTCTTTTCAGTGCCAGACAACCGGCGATGAATTGGACGATTTCCTTTAATGAAGAAACTTCCGGACCACATAACTGAAATATGTCGCTGGACCCTCTTTGCCGATCGAGAACCCGGCTCATTGCGGCAGTTACGTCACTGACATAGACCGGAGCAAAGCGCGCATTCGGCCGCGCCAGAGGAAATATCAGCGGCGTTAGTCGCAACAGGGCAGCGAAACGATTGGTGAATGAGTCATCCGGACCAAAAATTACTGACGGTCTGAATATCGTCCAGGCGATATCATTGCCTGCCCGCGCCCTGATCAATTCTTCGGCTTCGCCCTTGCTTCTTAGATAGTGGCTCGGCCCATCCGTGGCGTCTGCACGCAGGGCACTCATATGCAGCAGTTGATTGATGCCGCTAGCGCGGCATGCGTTGAGGACGAGGTCGACCAGTTCGACGTGTACCTTTCTGAAGCCGGCACCGTTGCGACCCTTCTCGTTGAGAATACCAACAAGATTCACGACGGTATCGCAGCCAGAAAACGCGTGCTCTAAAAACCGTTTTTCAAACACATCGCCTTCTAACAGCCGGACCGCGGGCAGGACCAGGAGACGCCGATGGCGTTCGCGGTTGCGTGTAAGAATCGTGACTGAATGCCCGCAGTTCGTAAGGCGATTAGCCAGATGCCGGCCGACAAAACCTGCGCCGCCGAGCATGCAAATAGTGCGCATCATCATTATTCTTTGTATTTGCCGATATTCTCAACCAGGACACGATATTAGAAATCGTAAAGAGATGTCTCATCCGCTGCAATTCCCCACCCGACTTTTGGCCGACGCGATATGCCCTCGCCCGGTGAGACCCTGCGACGCCTGTTGAAATGCCGATTGAATACCTGTTCCTGCTGCCGCTTATCGGGCTGGTCACCGGCCTGCTGGCCGGTCTGTTTGGCGTCGGCGGCGGGATTGTCGTGGTTCCGGCGCTAAGCTATCTGTTTTTCTGGCTCGACCCGGCCGGCGGTATCCGGATGCATACCGCAGTCGGAACGTCTCTGGCAGCGATTGTCTTCACTTCAATTCCGGCGGTGATCATGCACCATCGTGCCGGTGTCGTGCTGTGGAGGACCGTGGCACGGCTGGCGCCGGCCATGGCCGTAGGTAGTGCGGCCGGTGCTGGTCTGGCCGCTGCGCTGTCCGGAACGACGCTGAGCCGTATCGTCGCGACCGTGGTCCTGATTGCAGCCGTCTATCTTGCCGCGGGCCGGCAGCCACGGGGTCGCACTGTATCCCCGGGCCCGCTCCTGCTTGGAATCAGCGGTAGCGCTGTCGGGGTCGTGTCGGCGCTGGCCGGGATTGGTGGAGGACTGCTGATAACGCCGTTGTTGCTGTGGCTGGGTCGCGGAATTCACGAGGCTGTCGGTACAGCCGCGACCTGTACGTTGGCTGTGGCCCTTGCAGGTGCGGCGGGCTTTATCCTGACTGGCGCCACCGACGGCGCAGGAATGCCCTATTCGTCCGGCTACGTGTTCTGGCCCGCCGTGCTTGGAATTGCCACGGGCAGCATGATTGCTGCCGCACTCGGTGCGCGCCTTGCTCACAAAACACCGGCTATTGGACTGAGACGGTTGCTTGCTCTGTTTCTGGCTGTCGTCGGCGTCGCGATGTTTCTGCGATGACATGAAAAAAGCCCGGCTGGTGCCGGGCTTTGTTCAAATCCGGACGTTGTCACTTCTCGTTACCGCATCGGTATCAACAGACGGAGGTTTTTCAGTCCTCGCCAACCCTTACCTTATCGGAATCAATACAGAGCGATCCTCGCGCTTTACGTTCAGTACCAGAGACCCTGAACCGGTGGCCGCTGCCTGAAATTCCTCGATATCGCGAACTGTCTCGCGGTTGACACCGACAATGACGTCGCCCACGCGCAATCCGGCGCGGAAAGCCGCACTCTCGCGACTAACCGCCGTAACGAGTACGCCGGCGTAACTGTCCGATGACTCGTCCAGCGTTTGAAATTCGGCGCCGTCCAGCCCACGATGGATATCCGCTGCGGCAACCTGTATTGCTTCCTGTCGCTCGCCGAGGGTCGCCGTTACCGTCCGGCCATCCCCGTCACGCAGCAATCCAAGGTCGACGGGATCGCCGGCGCGTAGCAATCCGATCGAATTTCGCAACTCGTTAGCTGTCTTGATCGATTCGCCGTTGACCGAAACGATGATGTCACCGGCTTCAATACCTGCGTCTTCCGCCGAAGATCCGGCCATGACCTGGGATACTAGTGCGCCCTGCGTTTCCTCGACACCGTACGCCTCAGCGATATCCGGCGTGACGGTGTAGATATTGACCCCGAGCAGACCACGGCGTACCTCGCCGAACTCGAGGATCTGCTCCATGATTGAACGGGCCATGTTGGAAGGAATCGCAAAGCCGATACCAATATTGCCGCCGCCGGCACGCGACGTGAAAATTGCGCTGTTGATGCCGACCAGTTCGCCGCGCAGGTTTACCAGCGCGCCGCCCGAATTGCCGGGATTTATCGAGGCGTCGGTCTGGATGAAATCCTCGTAGCCGTTGGGGTTGAGCCCGGAGCGGCCAAGTCCGCTGATGATGCCTGACGTCACCGTATGTTGCAGACCGAAAGGATTGCCGATAGCGATGACAAAATCGCCCACTTCCGCGTTTTCGGAATCGGCAATGGGCAATTCCGTAAGGTTGTCCTCGATTACCCTGAGTACCGCGATGTCCGATCCTTCGTCCGAGCCGATGACTTCGGCAGTGAGAATGCGGTCGTCTTGCAAGGTAATTTCGATCTCATCAGCGTTCTCGATCACGTGATGATTGGTGAGGATATAACCGTTCTCCGCATCGACGATCACGCCCGAACCGAGGCTGCGGGTTTCCCGCTGCCCCTGATCCGGAAAGCCGAAAAAGTGCCGGAAAAACGGGTCGTCGAACAGCGGGTTCTGTCCACGGCGCGTTTCGATCGTGCCGCGGGTCGCTATGTTCACGACCGCCGGGGATACCTGTTTGATTATCGGTGCCAGCGACGGCACCGCCTGATCACCGACCTGTGCCGGGAACGCTGCTCCGGTGACGGTCGCGTATGTCAGCAGGGTCGCCAGGAAGGCGCCTCGAATCGAGTTCCAATATCGATGTCTCATCGTTGGTTCAGACCTTGAGATTTCTGGCTATGATAAATCAATCTCGGCCGCCCGTTCAGGGCGTGAGAAACACTAGGGACAGGACAGCGGGTGAAAGGTTCCACCCGCTGTCTGCCGCGAAGGAACCTCAGGACGCCTCGATGGCTATGCGGCGCGGCTGAACCCGTGGCTGCTTGGGGATTGCAACCTCGAGCACGCCATTCAGACTGCGAGCCGTTATGGCTTCCGCGTCCGCGGTATCGGGCATAGTAAACCGGCGATAGAAACGGCCGCTCACGCGCTCCACACGGCGAAAACCGTCCGTGCCTTCCCTGGTTTCAGACGTGCGCTCGCCACGCACCGTGAGTACCCCATCTTCCATCGTGATCTCGATATCCTTCGGATCGACGCCGGGCACATCCGCCCGCAGGACAAAACGGTCGTCCTCTTCCTTGATATCCACTGCCGGCACCCAGTCCGACACCGTGGCCCGGGTATCGTCGCCCAGCCGGTTCTCCAGCAGGCGGTCCAGGTCACCGTGCAATCGGTTCAAAAGTGAAAATGGTTCGTATCGGATAAGGCTCATCATCAATCTCCTAAAATTATGGGTAAATACCGCTTAACTAGACCTGTCTGCATAGGTGGGGACGTGGGTCGTGTTTTCAACCGCGTTGGCAGGGATTTTGCGCTCTTGCGCTGACGGAAAATTCTGGCAATATTGCGCCTCCACTAACCACAACATATTGGGGTTGGCTGGATTTTGGGGGAGTGAAATCCTATCTGCCTGAATTTAAATTAATAATTTACATAGTTCTCTTAAATATTTGATAATTCAGGAAAAATTATACCAGTAGTTCAGTCGATTTCGGCTTGACAGACCCCCGTGCACGACATAACCTGTCAGCTCCGTAACACAACATATTGTGTTTGCGCTGCGCAACCAGGTTTTAGTTTCGATGTCGCCGGGCTGAGTCCATGACGGAATGTGGATTTGTCCGGCCGATAGGGGTTCTGAAGGGGGTGCGGGCCGACTAACAGCCCGCAGGGACAGAAAAAAATAACATTCGGGAGCACTCAGTAGCTCAAATGACGACCGCGTTAAAAATACAACCGACCAACGTAACCGATATTGCATTTCAGGACGCCTCCCTAGACATCTGGGACAAAAAATACCGGCTCACGGCCAAGGACGGCACCATCATCGATGAAACTATGGACGACACGTATCGGCGTGTCGCGCAGGCAATTGCGGATGTTGAAGTGCCCGGGCTGCGGGACGAGTGTTTTGAACAATTCCTCTGGGCGCTGCGCCATGGTGCGATACCGGCCGGACGAGTCATGTCCAATGCCGGTGCCCAGCAGCACAAACCCGCAACGTCGACGATAAATTGCACGGTATCCGGAACGGTCCGCGATTCCATGCACGCAATTCTGGATAAAGTTCATGAAGCGGGACTGACTTTGAAAGCCGGTTGCGGAATCGGTTACGAGTTTTCCACTTTGCGTCCGCGGGGCGCCTATGTGTCGGGCGCCGGGGCTTACACATCCGGTCCGCTGTCTTTCATGGATATTTACGACAAGATGTGTTTCACGGTGTCGTCGGCCGGTGGTCGGAGAGGTGCGCAGATGGGCACGTTTGATGTTGGCCATCCCGACGCGCTCGAGTTCATTCGCGCCAAACGGGAAGACGGACGTCTGCGGCAGTTCAATCTTTCCCTGCTGATTACTGACGAGTTTATGAGCGCTGTCGAAAAGGACGACGAATGGCAGTTGGCGTTTCCGGTAACGCAAAGAGAAATCAGCGAAGATTCTATCGATATCGATAATGATCCCGAATTCATCTGGCGGGAATGGCCGGATGACAGCGATTATGTCCGCAATGAGCAGGGGCTTGTCGTATGCAAGGTTTACCGGAAGTTACCAGCCAGACGATTGTGGGACGTCATAATGACGTCGACCTATGATTTTGCCGAACCCGGGTTTGTGCTTATCGACCGGGTCAACGAAATGAATAACAACTGGTGGCTCGAGAACATCCGCGCCACTAATCCATGTGGCGAGCAACCGCTGCCACCTTACGGATCCTGCCTGCTTGGATCGATCAACCTGACGCGATTTGTCAGGGAACCGTTTAGTGACGATGCCGAATTTGACTGGGAGGAGTTCAAAAAGGTCGTCACGATATTTACGCGTATGCTCGACAACGTCGTCGAGATCAACGGTTTGCCGCTAAAAGAGCAACGTGATGAGATCTTTCGGAAGCGTCGCCACGGTATGGGATTTCTCGGGCTGGGCTCGACCATCACTATGTTGCAGATGCGCTACGGGTCTCAAGACTCCGTGGTATTTACCGAACGGGTGGCAAAAGAACTTGCTATCGCCGGCTGGGAGTGTGGACTCGCGCTGGCGAAAGAAAAAGGGCCGGCGCCGGTGCTGGAAGAGGAGTTCGAGATTACGGCAGAAATGATGCGCAAGCGTCCGGAGCTTGCCGCCGATGGCCACAGGATTGGCGATAGATTGCCTGGCCGAATCCTGCATGTGCGCTACAGTCGCTACATGCAGCGACTGGCTGAAGTTGTGCCTGAGCTGGTGGAAGAACTCGCCGAAGTCGGTGCACGCTTTACGCATCACAGCTCGATTGCGCCGACCGGAACGATCTCTCTGTCCCTGGCCAATAACGCCAGCAATGGAATCGAGCCAAGTTTTGCCCACCATTATTTTCGCAATGTCATCCGCGAGGGTCGAAAGACCAAGGATCGGATTGACGTATTCTCTTTTGAACTCCTGGCTTACCGGCAGCTCGCGAATGCCGATGCCATGCCCGAGTCAAAGGATCCTGACAAGGCGTTGCCGGATTATTTCGTCGCCGCCGATAACGTTTCTCCCAAGGAACACGTTGATATCCAGGCGGCGGCTCAGAAATGGGTGGATTCCTCGATATCGAAGACAGCCAATGTGCCAACGGACTATCCGTACGAAGATTTCAAGGACATATACCTTTATTCCTACAAGCAGGGTCTCAAGGGTTGTACCACCTTTCGCTTCAACCCGGAGGCTTTCCAGGGCGTCCTGGTGAAGGAAAACGATCTGAAGAATACGATCTATCGATTCACTCTCGAAGATGGTTCGGAGATTGAAGTCAAAGGCGATGACGCCGTTGAGTACGATGGCGAAATGCACACGGCCGCCAATCTGTTCGATGCATTGAAGGAAGGTTACTACGGAAAGTTCTAGTTATGTTCGGCCGGTGCAATAAAAGTGACACTGCATACTAAGGGAGGTGATCTTTAGTTACAGTTTTTGTGCTGATGTAGCGACAAGGCGGCTTTTTCGGTGTTCACCACCACAGTGTACGCTCCACTTTTCGAAAAGCCGCCTCTTTTTTTCGCAGTCGGAAAAACACACGAGAGAGAACGATATAGAACGGTTTGAGAACGGTTTTG
>CAZJFQ010000003.1:21204-32202 GCA_964545335.1 uncultured Gammaproteobacteria bacterium
ACGGTTTTGTTGATGGGATACGGCAGCGACGGCTTGCCCAAACTACTCGAGTTACCAGGAATCAGAACCGGTCACGCAAGGCCGGCAGGAAACAGGTGCGATAGTCATGACAGTTAAAATCGACAAAAAGATAGTGAAGTACGGCGTTACACGAGCGGCTGAAGAAAAGAGTGAGCGACCTGAAACGACCACCGAAGAATCTGAGAAAAGCTCCCGTGCCGGCAGCAATGTCATCCGCATGCACGAAAAGGTCGAGCGGCCCGAGGTATTGCTTGGCAGCACCTACAAGGTCAAGACACCGGTTTCCGATCATGCGATGTATGTGACCATCAATGACATCGTTCTCAACGAAGGTACTGAGTATGAGGTTAGACGTCCGTTTGAGATTTTTATCAATTCGAAAAACCTGGACCACTATCAGTGGATTGTCGCTCTGACACGAATTATTTCTGCTGTATTCCGAAAGGGCGGAGACGTCGCATTCCTTGTCGATGAGTTGAAGGCAGTGTTCGATCCGCGTGGCGGCTATTGGCAGCCGGGCGGTAAGTACATGCCATCCATCATTGCCGAGCTGGGGTACATCATCGAAAAGCACCTGATCAGCATCGGGTTGCTTAAGCCACCCGGGCCCGACAGACATCAACGGCAGTTTATCAAGCAAAAGCGTGCGGAGTTCGATGCGAGTAAGCAACAGCAGGATGCATTTGCGGACAACGATTACCCGGAAGGCGCTCAGTTGTGCCACAAGTGCAGCACGGCTGCAGTAGTGATGATGGACGGTTGCCGCGTGTGTCTGAATTGCGGCGACTCGAAGTGCGGGTAATAGTGGTGAAGATTGAAGAGCGGGAAGCGGGAAATTGCGCGATTCCGCTTTTTCGTGCCTAGTGCCTAGTGCCTAGTACCTTTTAAACTTTTCTTGCGACGATCGGTCTGAGAGTTCGTGGCACGATTTCGGCTGGCACAGGTCAATATCGCTCGCATGCGGGCTCCGCTGGACGATCCTCTGATGGAGGGTTTCGCCGGTCGTCTGGACGAAATCAATGCGCTCGCCGATGCCAGCCCGGGGTTTGTCTGGCGTCTGCAATCGGACGACGGTGATGCGACGGCGCTGCGCGTATTCGACGATGAAAGCATCCTGATCAATATGTCCGTCTGGGAGTCGGTGGAGGCGCTGCGCACCTTTGCTTATCACACTACTCACCGTGAGCTCCTGCAGGGACGTGAGCAGTGGTTCGAACAGGCAGAGGGCCCGTATCTTGCCCTCTGGTGGATTCCCGTGGGTACTGAGCCTTCCGTCGAAGACGCCAAGGAACGCCTCTCGCTGCTCGCAGAAAAAGGGCCATCACCCGATTCTTTTACATTTGCGAAGCCGTACCCGCCCCCGGCCCGCCAATCCGCCTGAATCTCCTAACGCGTGACACTGTTATTCTTGATTTTTGTTGCCCGTAGCGGGCAGGCTTTTTATGTAGACGTCCTGTTTGGCGTACGGGATTTCGATCTTTTCTTCGATGAACCGCTTGTAAACCGAGCAGTTGAGCTCATCGACCATTTTGCCTTTGAGTACCGGCTCGGAGACCCAGCACAACAGATCGAAATCCAGGCCCGACGCACCAAAGTTACGGAAGCGAACACGAGGCTCCGGCGTGGCGCACAGTTCGGAGTGGTTCTCTGCAATTTCCAGCAAGACACTACGTACCTGGTCGATGTCGGATCCGTAAGCCACGCTTACGCTGACCCGAATACGTTGCTTTTCGTTAGGGCCGCCGCTTTCATTGATGATCTTGGTGTTTCCCATGATACTGTTTGGCACGGTGACTTCGACATCGTCCCGCGTCAGTAATCGAGTGCTTCGAATGCCGATCATGGTCACCCTGCCACGCTCACCGGTTTCGAGAACGACGAAGTCACCAACTTTGTACGGTGCATCAGCGAGTATCGAAACGCCGGCAAAAAGGTTGGACAGCGTATCCTGCGCTGCAAAACTGATGGCCAGACCGATGATTCCCGCGGACGCCAACCAGGCAGTTACGTTTATGTCCCAGGCAATAAAGAGAAAATATAGCGCCGCCGCTATGAGCAGAAGCTTGGCCGCGTTTCTGAACAAGGGCAGCGATCGCGGCTCTACCGCACCAAAACGCGGACTCCGCGCGCCGATATCCAGAAGAATCGTTGCGAGTTTTGTCCCGGCCACCAGCCAGACGAAGATCAGTATCGTCTTTAATGAATTAAGCGTCACCGCGCTTGCCAGTCGCGGCAGCTCCAGCCGGAACGTGGCAATGCTGAGACCGAATACAAGTACGGTGACAAACAGTGGTTTGTGCAGGATGCCCGCCAGGCGACCGTCATACGATTTACCCCTGCCGCTCATCAGGCGCGGGATGACCCGCTTGACTATGCGATCAACGAGGTAGGCGAACAGTATGAAGACGACGATAGTGAGTATGGCCTGGACATAAGGATGTGCTGCAAACGAAGGCAGCCATTCATCGACGAGTTTTTCGAGCTTGGGCATACAGGTACTTTGTATTCGTAATTGTTACCAGGGTAGCGCCTCACCGTTGGCATGCCAGAAGGCTCCGGTATTCTCAAGAGTAAGCGCATCTATGCGTTCAATCAGACTGCGCGCGGCTTCATTGGCATCGACCATGCCGGTGCCGCCCGTCATTTCCGTCCGCACCCAGCCGGGGTGCAACAGGACAACAGCGATGCCGCGTTCCTTTAAATCCTGGGCCAGGGATACTCCGGCCATGTTGACCGCGGCTTTCGACATCCGATATCCGTAACTTCCCCCAGAGGTGTTATCTGCCAGCGAACCCATGCGGCTGGTCACGATTGCTACCTTTGAACCGTGATCGAGGTTGTCGAGCAAGGCCTGGGTTACGAGCAGTGGCGCCAGACTGTTCGTCATGTACTGCAGCCGCATTGCCTCCAGTGCACTGTCGTCGATTTCACCAAGATTCTGTCGCGACAGGACACCGGCATTATTTACAAGGACACCCAGCTTGACCCCGGACAACCGCTGCTTCAGATCAGCCAGGTTTCCCGGGTTGGTCAGGTCAATACCGGATTCGATTCGCAGCGGCAGCTTTTCGAGCGCAGCTGAACTCTGACGGCAGACGGCCACTACATTATCGCCGCGATCGACCAACTGCCGGGCCAGCTCGAGGCCGATACCGCGATTCGAACCTGTGATGAGTGTCGCAGCCATGGCGTGATCTCAAAGCCTAGCATTATAGGCTGGGGTGCCGGGCGCAAGGATAAAGGAAACGGCCGGACCGATGGTCTGTGAGCTGTGCAATAATGCAGGTTCAAGACAGTCGGTCCAGTACTGGCCGGGAATCCACCGCCGGGTTAATGGTCCAACAGCTGGAGGTTTGCGCGTGACGGGCCGACTACTGAAGTTCTTCGGTTTTTTTCTGATTGCAATCAGCCTTGCCGAAATCGTCAGCGCGGCTGAAGAATTTCCGCGCCCGGCCGAGCTTGAACCGGATATCCGCTTCTGGACCCGCGTCTACACCGAGATCGATACGAGTGCTGGCTTCGTCCATGATTCGCGGCGTCTCGATGTCGTTTACGAAGTCACCCGCTTCTCACCGTCAGCCACTTCACGCCAACGCAACAGACAGGTCAGTGCGGCAAAGGACCGCCACAAGGACATACTGCTGACTCTTGCCACGGGAAAGCGAAATGGTTTAAGTGTCGACGAGCAGCGGGTCTTGCGATTGTGGCCGGCCCAAACCAGCAATCAATCTTTCCGCGTTGCCGCGCAACGACTCCGTTTTCAACTGGGTCAGTCTGACAAGTTTCGCGCCGGGCTCATACGAGCCGGCGCTTGGGAATCCTATATCAGGCAGTCGCTGATGGACATGGGGCTACCTGTTGAACTGGCTGCACTGCCTCATGTGGAATCCTCCTTTAATCCCGCCGCAAAGTCGCACGTCGGCGCTGCAGGGCTGTGGCAATTTACGCGTTCTACGGGACGACGATTCATGCGCATCGATCATGTCGTCGACGAACGCCTGGACCCCTACCTGTCATCGGTAGCCGCTTGTCGCCTGCTCGAACACAACTATAACGTGACCGGTTCGTGGCCACTCGCACTGACGGCATATAACCATGGTGTAGCCGGTATGAGACGGGCGGTGAACAAGCTCGGCACTGACGATATTGCAACTATTGTGCGTCGATATGATGGCCGCACATTTGGATTCGCGTCGAGAAATTTTTACGTAGCCTTTGTAGCAGCCTTGGATGTAAGTACGGATGCGGATAAGTACTTCGGTGTGTTGCAGCGTAACAGCGAGGAAATAACAGAAGTCGTTAGTCTGCCGGAGTTCATGAGTGTTCCGACTGTGCGGGAGGCCTACGGACTGGATACGGCGACACTTAAGCGGCTGAACCCGTCACTAATGCCGAGTGTCTGGAACGGCAACAAATACGTTCCGCGAAGTTTTGAATTGAGAGTACCCGGCGCTGATGAGAACGGCGATCCGGTCAGCATTCTGGCCTCGGTTCCTGCGTCAAAGCGATTTGCCGTTCAGAAACCGGACGTCTATCACCGCGTAGGCCGGGGCGAAACTCTATCCCAGATTGCCGATCACTATGGCGTATCCACTCGGCAGCTGGTCGAACTCAACGGACTGCGCAGCCGTCACCGCATCAGAGCGGGCCAGGTTCTGCGGTTGCCGGTCACGGACACGATTGCAGCGATGCCGGCGGATGGGCGATACGTAGTGCGGCGCGGTGATTCCGTTGCCCGTATCGCCGGTCGTTACGGCATGAACGAAACTGATCTGCTGGCCATGAACGACATTCGCAACAAAGACATAATTTATGTCGGTCAGGTACTGCGAGTAGCCGCGGAGCCGGCAACGGAACCTTCCCATATACCGCCGGCAACTGCTGTTGCTGCGTCCATTCCTCCGGCGTCGACACCGATGCAACGGGGTCAACCGGCGACGGAAACGGAACTGACCGAGATAACGATGGAAGAAATTCTGGTCGTCGAATCCGCAGAACCGACAACCGTGCAGGAAGCCGACATTCTCGGGCCCGCGGTTCTTGTTTCAGCCCAGTCCGATCTGATGGCCGATCCCAGCGACTATTCAGTTGCCAGTGACGGCACCATCGAGATCCAGGCCGTCGAGACTCTCGGCCATTATGCGGAATGGCTGGATCTGCGGGCCCAACGGCTGCGCCAAATCAACAAAATGCGGTATGGCAAGCCGGTCGTCATCGGTGATCGATTGAAACTGGAGTATACCCGCGTAAGCCCGGAGCTCTTCGAGCAACGTCGACGCGCCTATCACCGTACGCTCCAGGCCGAATTCTTTATGCAATACCGGATCGTGGGTACCAGTACGCATCACGTTCGTCGTGGTGATTCCGTCTGGGTCCTCACTCAACGGCAATTCAAGGTACCCGTTTGGTTGCTTCGGCAATACAACCCGGATCTGGACCTGAACATTGTCCGGCCCGGTGTCGAAGTGGTTTTTCCACGCCTCGCGCGGCGTGATGAAGCCAGAGATAGCGCCGACACCACGGGTTCGTAGGCTCACCAGTCTACGGCCGCCCACCAAGCCTGTGAACTGAGTCACGGCCCCTGAGGCCGTGAGGCCATATATTCGGGTGTTCAGACGATATGTTGAAAGAGTCCATGGAAGAGAAAGGGATAAAAACCGTCGTTCTCGAGGACGACTACATCAAGAATGTGATCCGATCTGGCGACACGCCGGGCGAAGCGTCTGACTCGAAAGACGAATCACGCCCCACGCCGGATGCCGATGACCAAGGCTGATCAATAAGGATCCGGCTTGAGCGCAACAGCCGTCCCTGGGATCGGGCGACCGGGCTGCGCACTACCGGTGGGGGGCTAGAGAATGTCAGCTCAACCAGATTCGGCACGTCCGACACCAGGCGGACTGCGCCACTCTGCAGGTAAACACGCCGGCACAGCCAGACGTGGCGGCGTCTCCTCAGGGACACGTAACCTGACAAAGGCCGAACAGAGGGCGGGAATTGTCGGGGTCCACAAGGTATTCAGGAACTGGGACGGCAACGTGGTATCCCATCCGCGGGTTGTCGTACAACCGCAATCGGCGAAGCAGATCATGCAGATCATCGCTAACGCCAAGACATTTCCCGGTCCGGTCCGCGCCGTGGGTGCCAACCAGTCACCCACCCGATGTGCGGTTGCGGATGAAGGTACATTGGTGGATATGCGGAAATTCGACCGCATAGTGAGAATTGAAAACGATCGCGTTACCGTCCAGGCGGGCGTGCTCTACAAGGACCTCGCCCGCCGACTCTACGAATCCGGTTTGCAACTGCCCGTCGACGTCGATTTTGGCAATTTCACGATGGGCAGTGCGGCTTGCGGTCAGATCAAGGGTCTTGCTGCGTTCGGGCAGTCTTCCCTGCTTTCCTCGTACATGACTGCAGCCCGGATGATCACGCCGACGGGCCGGGAATTGACGGTTACCGGGGACAAGGGCGACTTGATTCGCGTGGTCCGCTCCAGCTACGGGCTGATGGGACTGGTCTATGAAGCAACATTCGAAGTGATACCGTTGCAAAACCGGTACGTCGAATTTTCCCGTTACTCGCTGGATGATTTTGTCGGCCGGTTCCCCGAAATATCCGAGACAGGGGAGCCGTGCCGCTTCCACATGTTTCCGTTTCGCGATGCGATCATCGTTGAAAAATGGAAAACGATCAGTACCGATGCCGGTCACAGGGACCGGTTCTGGAAATCGCTCAACTGGCTCGACGTCTACGCGATCCGGGGCTTTGCCTATCTGCTGAAAAAAATGCCTGTCGGGTCGAGAATGCGTTATCGGCTGCTCGACGCTGCGACGTTAACGTTACAGGATGCCCGATCGCGGCTTACGAACCGTGTTGCTGTCGATTCGCGGGCATTCATCAAGCCGTATCCTGAAAAGGCAAAGCCCTGGACACGATTCGCCTATTGCTCATGGGCTTTTCCGGCGATGTCTTACGATATCGTGCTGGATGCATACTTCCACTTTTGCCGCGACTATTTCGATTTGCATCGTTATCGCACCGATTTGCCGACGGCAGGCTGTCGCATCGAACAGGATTCCGCAAGCTTTTTTTCACCGTCACTTAGCGGCACGGTATTCACGATAGAGCCCATGGCGTCGGACGCGTCGGGTTGGAGTGATTTTCTTATCGATTTCAACGATTTTTGCAGTCGGCACGGCGGTGTTCCGTTCTTCAACCAGACACCGGCGCTGACGCCGCAGCAGGTCAGGAACTCTTTTGGTGAGCGAATGAATTCGTTCCGTCTCCTCCGGCACAAAGTTGATCCCACCAACCGACTGGCCAATCCTTTTTTCCAGGAACTCCTGAAGTGAATCGGGACTTCGAGCCATACAGCGAAACTGTCGTGATGGCCGAAGTCGCCGAGTGGCGGACACCGAGCGTTTCGAGGTCCTGGATTCGGTATGCGGCGATTGCGATAACCGTTTTGTTGCTTGCCGCAATCGCCCGCGGTTCCTTTACCGCGAGTAGCCGCACCATATCCGAAAAGGCGCTGGTCCGGGCCTATTTGCAGGACATCATCGTCGAGCGGCGTTGGGACAAGTGGGATGAGCATTTCACGCCCGGTGTGACATACAACGGCTCATCGCTTTCAAAGCTGGCGCTTAAGGCAACGGCCGACGGCCTGCATCTGGCTTTTCCCGATCTTGAGATCGCCATTGAGCAGCAGATCGTCGAAGATAATAGCGTGGTGACACGCGTAACCGCCACCGGAACACATCTCGGGCTTTTCAATACGCTCAGGCCAACCAGGCGTCGCGTCAATTTCACGATTATTGCGATCGATCGGATCGACGACGGGCGCATTGCCGAGATGAAGCATACCGTCGACATGTGGGGTATCGTAAGACAGCTTACCGCCCGGGATCCGAATGAAGTGCTGCTGGAACCCGAGGCGGAAGTTAAACCCTGATAGCTGCACCCCCGGGGTGCCCGACCCTGATGACAAACCCGAGGATTCGCCGGGCCCGCTGGCTCGTAATCGCTGTGTTTGCGCTTATCGCCGCTGTAACCCTTGCGGTAAGCCGCATGGGTGGGACCTATGATCCGATCACAGGTCCGATGGAACAGAGTCTGAGCCCGGAGGCGCTCGCGCTGGTGAAGGAGGCCTACCGGGATCTGGGGTCCGGCCTGATTACCGATCATCACGTTCACATGATCGGCCTCGAGGACCAGATCAACCCGGATCTGATGTCGTGGTGGCACCCGTACGAACGCATCAAGACGACCGTAATGATGAGCGCGACCGGGGTGGCCGATATTTCAAATGCAGATCAGCAATACATCGATCGACTCCTGACTGTGACCGATCATATTGGCCGGCAAGGCCGCTTTCTGCTCTTTGCGTTCGACTATTTCCATCACCCGGACGGGCGCGTCGACAAGAAGCGATCGGCTTTCTTCGCCAGCAATGATCGGGTAGTCGAAATCGCGGCAAGTTATCCCGACCGTTTTGACCCGGTCGTCTCGATCCACCCGTATCGAACGGATGCTGTACGTGCACTGCTGCAGTGGGCGGATCAGGGTGTGCGATTCGTCAAATGGTTGCCTAATTCTCAGGGAATCCGCGTTGACGATCCGGCCCTCGACGATTTTTACAGGGCAATGATTGTCCGCGACATGGTGTTGATGGTGCATGGCGGCAAGGAAATGGCGGCGAGTCTTGCCAACGATCAGGATCTCGGCAACCCGTTGTATCTTCGACGCCCGCTCGATCTCGGTCTCAAGCTCGTGGTGTTGCATTGTGCAAGCCTCGGCAGCTATGAGGACCTGGATAACCCGGGCAAACGTGCAAGCGCCTTTGACCTGTTTGTCCGTCTGATGGATGAACCTCGCTATGAAGCTCAGCTTTTCGGCGAGATATCGGGAATGACCCAGATAAACAGGATCGCGGAACCGCTGCTGACGCTCATTGAACGAGAGGATCTGCACCACCGGCTGATAAACGGGAGCGACTATCCTCTGCCGGCCATGAACGTGGTGATTCAGACCTGGCCGCTGGTCGCTCTCGGCATGATTACGGCAGACGAGCGTGGCTACCTCAACGAGATCTATCGTTATAATCCGCTGTTGTTCGATTTCGTCCTGAAACGTACGATACGGCACCCTGATACCGGACACAGGTTGCCCGGAAATATTTTTGTGGAAAACTCGGATCTTTAGCCGCCCGCCCGAACCCAGTCATCGGGTTCGGCCCCCGTAAACTATCCGATGAAATCTGCATTAGAATAGCCGACCTGCCGGGGTCGTCTGCGGGTTCGGCGACGGCACCACTTCGGTCAACAATCATCAAGAGACAACTGTGGCAGACAGCAGAATTACCGTTCCGGAGCCGGTCAACGAACCGGTTCGCAGCTATGCGCCCGGCACCGCTGAAAGGGCGTCAATAAAGTCCCGACTTGATGCGTTACTCGGTGACTCAATGGAGATACCGTTGCGCATCGGCGGGCGTCCGGTAACCACGGGAAACCTGGGTGACTGCCGGCCGCCGCACGACCACCAGCGTCTACTGGGTCGATTCCATAAAGCGACGGCTGCGCAGGTCGGACAGGCGATCGACGCGGCACGGAACGCGCATGCGGACTGGAGCAGGATGCCGCGGGAATCGCGTGCCGCTATTTTTCTAAAAGCGGCGGAAATGCTGGCCACTACACATCGTGACACACTCAATGGCGCGACCATGCTCGGTCAGAGCAAGAACGTCTGCCAGGCAGAAATCGATTCCGCCTGCGAACTGATCGATTTCTGGCGCTTCAATACGTTTTACCAGCAACAACTCTACGGTGAACAGCCGGGCTCGCTACCCGGCATGTGGAACTACGTTGATCACCGACCGCTGGAGGGATTCGTCTTCGCGGTGACGCCGTTCAACTTCACCGCCATCGCCGGCAACCTGCCGACCGCGCCGGCCTTGATGGGAAATACCGTCATCTGGAAACCTGCCAGCAGTTCTGTCTACAGCAGTTACTTCATCATGGAGTTGCTGGAAGAAGCCGGTCTGCCGCCTGGCGTAATCAATTTCGTGCCGGGCAGTGGCGCCGAGGTTGGTGATCCTGCATTGGATAGTCCGGATCTTGCGGGTATCCATTTTACCGGCAGTACGCGAACGTTTCAGAACATGTGGTCGCGAGTCGGAGCCAATACAGAAAATTACCGAAGCTATCCTCGTATCGTCGGAGAAACCGGTGGTAAGAACTTTGTGTTTGTTCACCCCAGCGCGTCGTGTGACGATTTGACTACCGCACTCGTGCGTGGCGCATTTGAGTATCAGGGCCAGAAATGTTCTGCGGCGAGCCGCGCATTCGTTCCATCGAGCATGTGGGATCAAGTTTTGCAGAGACTCGAGGCGACGATCGCCACGATCGATATGGGGACACCGCTGGATTTCAGAAACTTCATGTGTGCCGTCATTGATAAGGCTGCGTTCGACTCGATCACCGCGTATATAGATTTCGCACGCGACAGCAATGATCACGAAATCGTGATTGGAGGCAAGTACGACGGATCCGAAGGCTATTTTATCGAGCCAACAATTGTGGTTGCCGACGAGCCGGATGCACGGTTGATGTGTGAAGAGATATTCGGTCCGGTCCTGACGCTCTGCAGGTACCAAGACAGGAAACTCGAGGAAGCGATTCGTGCATGTGATGAAGCATCATCTTATGCCCTTACCGGTGCGATCTTCTGCCGTGATCGCGAGGCAATCGTCTCCCTGAGCAATGCGCTGCGCTTTGCCGCAGGCAATTTCTATATAAATGACAAGCCAACTGGTGCGGTAGTCGGTCAGCAGCCTTTTGGCGGCGGGCGTGCCAGTGGAACGAACGACAAGGCGGGCAGTGTGCTGAATCTCCTGCGGTGGGTTTCGCCGCGGTCTATCAAGGAAACATTTGTGCCGCCGGTGGATTATCGCTATCCGCATATGGCGGAAGAGTGAAG
>CAZJFQ010000003.1:32302-43314 GCA_964545335.1 uncultured Gammaproteobacteria bacterium
AAACATTTGTGCCGCCGGTGGATTATCGCTATCCGCATATGGCGGAAGAGTGAAGTGAAAAGTGAAAAGTGAAGCGGGAGGTGGGAAATTGCGCTGCAGTGATAAAGGTTTTCGCGGCTACGCGATGCCGCTTTTTCGTGCCTGGCGCCTCAATCCGTTTACGGTTGATGATTCACGGCTCGCCTTTCTTTGTTGACCGTTGACCGATGTCGGAAGAATTACGTTATGAGACTGCCTGAATATTTACTGATTTCATTGCTGCTGGTCGCTGCCTGCGGTCAGAAAACGGGACAAGAATCGCAACCGGCGTCCGGGCCTGCCGTCGCAGGCGGCGAATCCCGGGCAGCCGAACGGTTGAATATTTATGCGCCCGTGCAATTGACCGCGGATCTCAGCGCACTGTCGGCCCGGCAGAAACAAATGCTGCCGTTGCTGATTGCAGCCTCGGACATCATGGACGATCTGTTCTGGTTGCAGGCGTACGGAGATCGCGAGGAGTTTCTGGCGGGCATCCGTGACGATGCGACGAGGCGTTTTGCAGCAATCAACTATGGGCCGTGGGATCGCCTCGATGGCGACAAGTCCTTTATGCCAGACGTGGGCCCGAAACCAGCCGGCGCGCGTTTTTACCCGGAGGACATGACACGCGAAGAGTTCGAAGCAGCCGACCTGCCCGACAAGGACAGCCTGTACACACTGATCCGCCGTGATGGCGATCAGTTGATTACTGTGCCGTATCACACGGCCTATCGGGATCAACTGGATCGCGTCGGCGCGTTGCTCAAGCAGGCCGCGGAGTATGCCGATGTCAAAAGCTTCAGAAGCTATTTGCTGGAACGGGCACACGCACTGGAAACGGATGATTTTCAACCCGGCGATCTCATGTGGATGGACATGAAGGACAATGTCATTGAGCTGGTTATTGGTCCGATAGAGACCTACGAAGACGGGCTGTTCGGTTACAAGGCAGCATACGAGTCCTATGTTCTGATCAAGGATCTGTATTGGAGCGATGAACTGTCAATCTACGCCGACTATCTGCCCGATCTCCAGCGCGGTTTGCCGGTACCGGACCAGTACAAGTCGGAGACTCCCGGCACAGATTCTGATCTGAATGTCTATGACGTTATCTACTACGCCGGGCGCAGCAACGCAGGATCAAAAACCATCGCGATTAATCTGCCGAACGACGAAAAGGTGCAGCTGAAAAAGGGCACGCGGCGCCTGCAACTCAAAAATGCGATGCAGGCGAAATTCGATGAGATACTTGTCCCTATCTCTGGTGTACTTATTGCGGAGGACCAGCGGCAGCACGTCACGTTCGAGGCGTTTTTCGGGAACACGATGTTTCATGAAGTGGCGCACGGGCTGGGCATAAAAAACACCATTACCGGACGTGGCACGGTGCGCGAATCACTCAAGGAACATGCTTCGAGTCTGGAAGAGGGAAAAGCGGATATCCTGGGTCTCTACATGATTACCAGTCTGTATGAAAGCGGCGAACTGGAGGACGTCGCTTTAGAGCCTCAGTACGTGACGTTTCTCGCGAGTATTTTCAGGTCGGTGCGATTCGGTGCATCCAGCGCTCACGGCAAGGCCAACATGATCCGGTTCAATTTCTTTGAGGACATGGAGGCTTTTTCGCGCGATGCAGAAAAAGGCACCTATCGCGTCGATTTCGAAAAAATGCGGGAGGCCGTGACAGCGCTGTCACAGCGTTTGCTGACACTGCAGGGGGACGGTGATTATGCTGGCGCCGCACGACTCGTATCTGAGCTGGGAATTATCGGGCCGCAATTGCAGCAGGACCTCGACCGGCTCGAGTCTGCCGGGATCCCGGTGGACATCGTATTTGAACAGGGACTGGACGTGCTCGGCCTGAATTAACACGGATCTGTAACGCGAATGAAAAAGATCAACAACATGGTTCTGCATGTGGCGGACAATGTTCTCAGCCAACCCGTGGTGGAGGAAGTGTATGGCTGGTCTCTGAACTCATCGGGCAGCCAATGGCGATATGGAGATGTTGCCGACTCCAGTTATGAAAGCAGTACGCCGTTCTGGGGCGCCACTATTCTGAGCGGTAAACGTCATGAGCGAGATGATGTGCGGGATGTATCAGACACACCGGAACTCATTCAGAAAATCTGGGCGACGCTGGCTACGCGATTGAAGCCGCTGACGTTGGAAATCGATAATATCTTTCTGAACGGCCAAACCTACGGGCTCGACAATGCCATTCATACCGATACGCCCGGCCAGGAAGAGGGTTGGTATACGGCATTGATCTACATCAATCCCAAATGGCATATCGACTACGGCGGCGAAACCTTGTTCTACAACCAGGAGCGTTCGGAAGTCATTTGCACCGTCGTGCCTAAACCGGGGCGTTTAGCTTTCTTTGACGGGCGACATCCGCACTGGGGCAGGCCACCGACCAAGGCTTGCACGGATCTGCGTATCACGTTGTCCTTTCATCTGAAACGTCTGGCCGACAGTCCGATTCCCTGACCACGGAGTAATCGATGGAATCCATACTCGAGGATTTTGTTCTGCCAGTCATCGCAATCCTGGCCATATTCGGGAGCATGTTCGGCGTTACCGCCATATTTCTGATCAGCCGTAACCGGGAACGTATCAAGCTGATCGAAAGTGGACGCGACCCCGGGGTTTACGAAAAGCTCAAGCGTGATCCCATGATGACGTGGGCGCTACTCGCGGCGGGCGTCGGTGTCGGCCTTCTGTTTGGCTATGCGCTGGAACAGGTCACTGATGTCCCCGGTGAGATCGCGTACACTTCGATGGTCCTCCTGTGTTCCGGTGCTGGTCTTTACGTCAATCACATGATCCAGAAGGGTGCTGCGTCCACGAGCAGCCCGAACAATGAGCTTTAGGCATGTCACCAACTCTCTTGCAGTGATCCTCGCGCTGCCCGTATTGGTTTTAGCCGCTATCGCATCGGCTGATATGCCCGATCTGACACCATCCTTTGATATCGCCGACAAAGTTATAGTCCGAAAGTCAACGCGAAAACTCTACCTTCTTAAAGAAGGTCGCATTATCAACAGCTACGATATCCGTCTTGGACTGAACCCCGACGGGGACAAAGTTCAGGAAGGCGACTTCAGGACACCGGAGGGCTTGTACCTGTTGGACCAGAAAATAACTGACAGTGAGTTTTTCATGGCGATACACATTTCCTATCCGGACACAGGCGACATACGCGACGCTTCGGAACTGGGAGTCGATCCAGGCGGCAATATCATGATCCACGGTTTGCCGAATGAGTTGAAGCAACCGATGCACTATTACCGGGATCGTGACTGGACCAACGGTTGTATTGCCGTTTCCAATTCGGCGCTGGTCGAGATCTGGTTGCAGACAAGGATCAATACGCCGATCGAAATCTACCCCTGATCGAAACTACACGCTTGTTGCAAACTACAGGCTGCAGCCCGGACATGGTAAGCGGGTGACTCATGGATATCCCTGAGCGAATTCTGTTTTTTATGGCACTGCTGATCGTGGCACTTGCCGCTCAACCGGTTGCACAACGGATACGCGTACCGTTTTCAGCTTTGCTCGTTCTATTCGGATATGTCGGCAGTGAACTCATCATTGCAACCGGTCTGGATACCGGGCTGCGTTGGCATGAGTTCCACGATATCGTTCTCTATGTACTCCTGCCCGTGCTGATTTTTGAATCGGCCCTGAATCTCGACGCGAAACTCTTTGTTCGCAATCTGATTCCGATACTCTTGCTCGCCGTGCCCCTGATGCTCCTCTCGGCGGGTATTACGGCCGCCATCCTGTACTTCAGCATTGGCCACAGCGAGGGATTTCCGTGGCTTGCAGCGCTGATTACCGGAGCGATTCTCGCGGCGACGGACCCAGTCGCTGTCGTTGATATTTTTCGAAAAGCTGGGTTGCCGGAACGACTGCTAGTCCTGGTGGAAGGCGAAAGTCTGCTCAACGATGCCACCGCAATCGTATTGTTTATGGTGTTTTTGTCCGTGGTACTTGGTGATGTTTCTTCGGTGACGTTTTCCGGCGCGGCGCTTCAGTTTCTGAAGATATTTGCCGGTGGATTGGCAGTGGGGACCGCAACCGGGTTTGCGGCCGGATTCCTCATACGTTTCGTGCGCGACGGGATTCATCGCGGCGTCCTAAGCCTGATTAGTGCCTACGTTGGCTTTCTCGTTGCCGAAGCGGCAGGGCTGTCCGGCGTGATGGCAGTACTTGTGACCGGTATCCTGTTCGGCCTGGCGTCGATTCGCTATCCGGAGGTGCCGAAAGAATCGGCGTTTGTGCCGAAACTGTGGAGCTTCATCGCCTATGTGGCGAACGCTGTCATATTTTTGCTGGTTGGCATCACGGTACATGCAAGCATGTTTGCCGACCGCTGGCTGGCAATGCTGCTGGGAATCATTGCCGTGCTGGCTGCACGAGCCATCGGCATATTCGGCGTAATGCCGCTGGTATTGCGGCTGCCGGGACTCGATTCTGTCGGTCCCGGATATCAGGTTTGCCTGTACTGGGGTGGGCTGCGCGGAGCCGTTGCGCTGGCGCTGGCTTTGTCGCTGCCGACCAGTCTTGATTCCTGGTTTACTATTCAATCGATTACCTATGGGGTAGTGCTGTTCACCTTGTTTGTGCAGGCGCCGACGATGCCCTTCTTGATGCGCCGGGTGCACTTCCGACAACGGGAAAATGATGGGTAATCGGCCCATCGTGTACCGGTCTAGGCTAAGCGACGGTCGGACGGAAGAACTCGACGTTGCACTGAGCCGCGATGTTCTGGAACCGGTCGGTGCTTTCAAAACGGATTCGCCGCCGTGGACCGGCTGAGCGTAAAAATGCCATGGTGTTGTTTGATCAGAACACACTCATGATGGCGGAGGCTGTCGAAGAACTGCTGGCAATCCTCGGCCGCGACTTCGACTCCTACGCTGTGGTTCTGATCACGTCATCGTCCCCGCCGTTGCGGCAGCATTTTAGTGGCCTTAGGGCAGTCGGCTAACCTTATTTCCTATTGTCATAACTCACAGAATTTACTGATCTGTTTAATGACAATGTGAACTGAGTCATAGCGCCATTTCAGTGTTATCTGTACGGTTATGTAAAGTTTGCACAGGAAGCGAAGGTCAAGATGCGCGAAAAAAAAATATACGATTTCTCAAAGCCAATCGGCCGGGCGGCGATGCCGAGGCGGGAATCTTCTCGTCCGATAAATGGCCTGGATGCATACAGCAACTGGGTCAGCCGTGTGCAACCGGGTACCGGCGGTCGCGGCAAGCTGAACAACGCGCTGTACACCTGGAAGGGATACAGGGATTGGGCCGATCGGATCAAACAGAATTGGGAAGCTGAAAGTTAATTTCTAGACCACCAGGATCAAGGTTCGATTGGCGGACAGAATAATAATAACGCTCAGTAAGGGGGCTGGGTATGCGGCCCCCGTTCAATGGGAATTAGGTAAATCCGGGCGGGTGAGTCACGGGCGGTACCTATCTATGCATAGCAAGGCAGCAGGTTTTACTCTCATCGAGTTGATGATCGTGGTCGCGATTATCGGCATACTCGCTGCGATCGCAATACCCGCTTACCAGGATTACACGATCCGCGCCCAGGTATCTGAGGCATTGAACCTGGCCGCCATGGCCAAGGCCCCCGTAGTCGATGCCTTTCTCAATTCGGGCCAGGCGCCGGTTAACCGTACGTCCGCCGGTATGTCGCCCAACCCTGCGGATACGCAGGGCAAGTATGTTTCGCAGGTCCTCATCAACAACGGCGTCGTAGTGGTTACCATGGGTAATGAATCCAACGCTATAATCCAGGGACTGACCGTCACAATCACACCGTACGAAGCCGTCGATCTGTCCGTGGTCTGGCGGTGCGCCAATGCGCCGGTCCCGGCCGGCGGTCTTCCGACCATGGGAACGACAGGCGGTGGCAATGCGGCCGTCTACATCGCGCCGACTGTACCGAATCAATACCTGCCATCCGGCTGTCGAACCTGATCATCCTCACAGAGCCTAAGCCGGAGACCGGCAGGTCTCAGACCTTGGTGTCGGCGAGTTGCGCCCCTGAATCAAATTGCCGGCCGGGATCGACGCGGTGCAACGTTGCATCCAGGTTTTTTTGGCTGTGTCCGGCCCGCCCCCGGATCCGTTGGCTCCAGGCCCGTGGCCAGCAACAGGTATTCGCAGCCCCCATGTGAAAGCGTTAAGTTAACTCAGTGACCTAAGACACTGAATTTGCCGTAGTATTCACATTCATAACAGCAAAAAAAGTGCGGACCCGGTGACAAGGCAAGGATGAAGCGGGCCGTGTCATAGGGACTTTGAGATTCTGGGCCTTCGATAAAAATAAACGCTTTGCGTTCGGGGCGGGGTTCGCGGACGGAGAGTCACAATGAAGAACTATCAGAGCGGATTTACCCTGATCGAGCTGATGATCGTGGTCGCGATCATTGGTATTCTGGCATCGATCGCAATTCCTGCCTATCAGAACTACGTGGTTCGCACTCAGGTTACCGACGGTATCAGTCTGGCTGGAATCGCCAAGACACCCGTTTCAGAGGCGTTTCTGAATACCGGTCAGGCACCGGTAAACAGGATCCAGTCCGGCATGTCAGCCAACCCGGCGGACACCCAGGGCAAATACGTTACCCTGATTGATGTGAACAACGGAGTGATCGTTATAACCTTTGGCAACGAAGCCACTGCTGTGATCCAGGGTCTGACGATTACGATGACACCCTATGAGGCGATCGATCTCAGCGTCGTCTGGCGTTGCGGCAATGCGCCGGCACCGGCAGGACTGTTGACCATGGGTACGACCGGCGGTGGCAATGCCGCGGTTTATATCGCGCCATCGGTAGCCAACGAGTATCTGCCTGCATCCTGTCGAACCTGATACGGCCCCAAGTCCGTCGGGGCTGACAAGCCAGACTCAGATGATCACGGTGCGTCAGTGCCGTGTCGGAAATCCTGATGCCGAACCGGGCTGCAGACTTTGTCTGCTGTGTCAGGAGACTTTGTGCTCCGTGCCGCCAACTACGTGCAAGGGTCGTTCGGCCAGCCACGCCAGCAGCGGTCGCCACTGTGTGATGTCCTGGTTGACGCGATGTGGCGCCATTTCATGGATGCCGAGACCGTGTTCGGCAGCATAAACGTAATTCTGCGTGTCACGGATCGTGGCAATGATGGGTATCCCTAAGCTGTTGAGGAAACGCATCAGGGAACGGTAGACGATCGTGTTGCGCCGCACCCGATTGGCAAGGATGCCGATCCGGTTCTCGCGGCGGCGGATCTTGGCAGCCAGCAGCAGGTCAGAAATGCAACGTGAGGCGGCCTGTATATCGATATCCGATGGCAGCACCGGGACCAGAATCTTATCGGCACCACGGCAGATCTCCGGGAAATCCTGGGGACGTAAGGCGGCCGGCGTGTCGACAATCAGACGCTCGGTGCCAACTGGGATTCTCAGGTGCCAGCTGCGGGTGATGGTGGTCTGTCTTTCGTAGGCGGCGATGCCATAAATATGGGCCTGATCATCGAGCCGCTTGCGTAGCCAGCGGATACTCGAACCCTGGGCATCCATATCCATCAACGCCGGTTGGCGCCCGTCCAGCGCGAAATAGCTGGCAAGATTGATTGCTATCGTGGTCTTGCCGGACCCCCCCTTAGGGTTCAACACTACGATCTTTTGCATCGTGGTGCTCCTCAAGGACCCGTGCCCGGGTCCTCAAGAGCGATAGTACCGAAAAGATGGCGGTGGACAAACCGGGCGGTCCCGGATTCTGTGGCTGCCGACACATATCACCGTTTGCAGCGCTCGTCACCGGCATTTGTGAACCAGCGCACTGCACCGTCATCGTACACGGAATAGAGTTGTAAGCCACGGAGGGAGCCGTCCGATAACGCACATGGAATGTCTGCTGCAGTTCCTCGATGAGGTCGACGATATTGTCGGTTGTGTGGCACTGAAATGGGACATAATCCGCACTACCCTGTTGAACCTTCTATTTATGGTCCTGGTTGTCGAGGCGGTCGCTTTTGATGATCCTACCTGGCTGTTCTCCGTTATTGCTGTTTACTCGCTCCTGATCCCGACAAGTCTGATCGTTCGTGCTGTGTGGTCGTTGCCGGGCAAGACGGGAAAACTGGACGCCTCTTCCTGAAAAGAAAACGAGTTCGCCGCCGGCAGATCTATACCGCGGTAATAGCCTATTGAAATTAGATCGCGCGGATCAGTGTTCGGCCGGATCCTGATACACGCGGTCAAGACCGGTGGAGTCGGGCGAAGTTATCGAGTCCAGTTCGCTGTCGCGCTCCTGGAGGCCATCCAGAAGATCTGAGTCCGGGCCGAAACGGCCAGTGATCTCATAGGCGTCTTGCGGATCTCTCGGGCCTTTTATTCTGATTGAAAATAGCATGTCGGCACGTATGTCGGCTTTGTCATGAATCATGGTATTCGACGCCTTGAACCCGCGCTGTGAGCGTTGTCACAACAATCGGTATCAGTTTAAGCCACAGGCCTTTCTGTACAACGCTGGAAACCGGGGCGAGTGCACTGAATTGCGCGTTGCCACGTGGCGAATTATGTGAAATCGATCGGATTGCTCTGCGTACTCCGGTATTCGGGCGGCGACCCGACGGGCCATGCGATTCACTTGAAAATCGTGAACATTGGCACAGCGCGCGCGATTCTTTTGCGGTACGATGTGACCACTGACTCAAAGGACACGAATGCGACGCAACAAGGAACAGGTTCGTCCCCCCGAATCAACGGATGATAGCCGGAACGCGCTGGATGCCGGCGACCCCTACCTCGAAAGTCTGACGCGGCGGCATCCGCTGGACCATCCTGCCAAAGTGACCCCCGGCGCGGCGCCCGACCCTTACCTGGTCGAGATCGCACGCAGAAAACGCGAGTTTGAGTCAGCGCCATCGGCTGTCGGCGAAAAGACCAACAGGTCCGACGAAAAAAGAGATTCGACTTAAGCTGCGGCTGGATTCGGTGACGGCAGAACAGTACGGTTTTGCCAGATGCTTAACCACCAGCCAGTTTTCGCATAAAAGCTTCAAGCCGGGTCATCCTTAGCGCCGCCGCGCCCAACTTGGGTGAGGCCGCCAGCAGCGTCAACAGTGGTCGGATCGGTGTTCGGTTGACGATAATCTCACTGACGTCATCCACGATAGCCCGCACCACTGCGCGGGCGACATCCGCCGGTCGATTGAGGCCGACTGAGGGTGGGGACAGGCTTCCGCCGCGCGCAAACATCCCGGCGCCACCGACAAAGCCGGGCGCTACAACGGATATGCCGATACCCGTATCGCGCAACTCCTGTCGCAATGCGGTTGACCAGGCATTGATGCCGGCCTTGGAAGCCGAATAGACCGCCTCATAAGGCAACCCAATATGACCGGCCACTGAAGAGATATTGACGATGTGTCCGTATTTGCGATCCAGCATATCGGGGAGTACTTCGCGGACCAGCCGCATCGGCGCGAGCAGGTTGGTTTCGAGAACGGCGTCTATTCGTTCCGGGTCCTGCCGGTAAAACGCGACGAGGTCCTCGATACCGGCGTTGTTGATGAGAATATCGATCTGACCGAATTCACTGCGGACGCGCCGCGGCAGATTTCGCATATCGTCGGGATCCGTAAGGTCCGCTGCGATCGCGGTCACGGTGACATCTGCTGATGCGAGCCGGTCGGCCAGCTCTTCGAGCTTCCCGGCCTTCCGTGCCACCAGGGCAAGATTGACGCCTCGGGCTGCAAGCTCTGATGCGATACACCTGCCGATACCTCCCGTGGCACCGGTTATCAGCGCGTTCCTGTTGGCAATTTCCTGCATGTTCCGGTCTCCGCGGCTCAAGCGATGCTGTGGATTTCAACCCGCCGAGCTAATAAGCTTCTCAACCCCACGAATGGTGAGCGAAAAAGGATGCCTATGAAAGTCATGAAATTCCTGCTTTGGGCCTTGGTTGCGCTGTTGGTCGTGGCCTGTGGCAAGGAATCGACGGAGGTTACTGTGGATACGACTCCAGTAGTTGCCGAAACAGGCAATATCGCAGTGGTTCATTACACCGGCTGGCTTTATGACGAACAGGCTGCGGACGGTCGGGGTGACAAGTTCGACAGTTCGCATGACCACGACAGCCCGTTCCGGTTTGAACTTGGGGCCGGGAGCGTAATCAAAGGCTGGGAAGAGGGCGTACTCGGAATGCTCGTCGGCGAGCAAAAGACGCTGGTCGTGCCGCCGGAGAAGGCCTACGGCGAACGAGGATACGGCAATGTCATTCCTCCCAACGCCACACTGGTATTCGATATTGAGTTGCTCGCTATTGAATGACGCCGGACAGACGCACAACTTTGCCCACACCACCGGCAGGTCTGCTGTGAATCGAATGTCGTTTTTTGCTGTGTTGGCGACCGGGTGAGTTTTTTCTCCTGCCGAAGCAGCAACCGTCATACTCGTCCGGCTGATTGATCGCATAATTACATGCAACAGGTCTGACATGTTTGCTGTCCGGATCATCATATCAACAGGGATCGCCACGGTTGTTGTCCTGATCATGACGATCGTCGGTCTGAGTCTTTTCGGTGCTTTCGACAAGGATCAAGGCCGGGAAATTGAGCTGCATCCGCTGCAGCTTTTGACCGAATCGCAACGCATCGATTTCGCCGAAGAACTGGGGCTGGATACACGACCACGGCGGCCGGAACTTCCGGCTATGGAAGACATACCACCGTTTGAAGTGCCGCGGCGCCATGTCTCCGGCTTCGTTCAGGTCGAAGTGGAATACGACTCGGAGGGAAAGGTAACGGATGCGCGAATTCTCGACGCAGCGCCGCGCGGCATTTATGAACAGCAGGCGCTGGAGCAGGTGCGGTCGCGCCGCTATACACCGGACTCGGTTAACGGTCGGGCGATACCAGGTTCCCGGGTCGAAATCGTCGATTTCACGATTCCCCCTTCTGAAGAATAACTACGAGCAAGCC
>CAZJFQ010000003.1:43414-72994 GCA_964545335.1 uncultured Gammaproteobacteria bacterium
AACAAAGTCATAGTGATGGATGATTGAGTCATTCCACGGCGGGCACGGGCCATCGTAGCCGAAATAAAGGCCAGCCATCTCCTTATCACCCGCGAACCAGGAGGTGTAATCGTTGACGCCCTGGCGCGACCCATTCGGCCCCGGGGGGTCCTGCTTGCCGCCCGGCGTAATGCCATCAGAACAGGCTGCCTCATCAATTCCGTTGGTATCCGCGGGAATGTCGACCATGACCCAATGATAGAAATTGGTGCGGGGCAGGTCTTCAGGCACAAGGCGATTTTCCTTGTTCACATCATCCGGCTTTGTCGGCACGTCCGGATCCACGCAGATGAGAACAAGGGTCTTTGTTCCCTCCGGCATCGTGTCCCATCTCAGCGCCGGATTACGATTGGGGCCAGGACGAACATGAGTTGCGGAATCGATCACGCCAAAGGCGAATGTCTCAGGTATTCGTTCGTTGTTATTTATGTCTTCGACTTTCAGCCGCATGTCGTACTCACGTCAAGATGCCTGCGCCACTGTCTCAATTTCAGCTAAGACGGTCCCCATGGTTGCAACGGCCTGGTCGATTTGTTCGCGTTCGATGATCAATGGTGGTGCCAGGCGGACAACGGTTTCATGTGTTTCTTTGCTGAGCAGACCGTGATTCATCAGCCGCTCACAGACTTCGCGTGCTGTTACACGGGCGGGGTCGATTTCGACGCCAATAAACAAACCCCGTCCCCGGACTTCGCGGATCAGTTTACTGCGCAGTGAACCCAGTTGTTCCTTGAAATAGTCACCGAGCTCCGCGCTGCGTTCGGCCAGTTTTTCTTCGACAAGGACGTTCAGCGCCTCCAGGGCAACTGCGCTGGACAACGGATTGCCACCGAAAGTGCTGCCGTGATCACCGGGCGTGAACACCGACATGACTTCGCGCCGGGCGAGAAACAGTGACACCGCGAGGATACCGCCGCCCAGTGCCTTGCCCAGAATCAGGCCGTCGGGCTTGACGTCTTCATGCTGACTCGCCAGCAATCGGCCTGTGCGTCCGAGCCCCGTCTGCACTTCATCACAGATCAGCAGCACGTTGTTGTCCCGGCACACACGAGCGGCCTGAGTCAGATATCCGTCCGGTGGGATGATGATTCCGCCTTCGCCCTGAATCGGCTCGACAAGAAAGGCTGCGGTATCCGGCGTAATGGCTGCAGTCAGTGCATCGATGTCTCCGTACGGCACCAGCGTCAGACCGTCCGGGTAGGGGCCGAAACCATCCCGGTACTGAGGTTCGGATGACAGACCGACGATGGTGATGGTACGGCCGTGGAAGTTGCCCTCGCAGGCAATAATCCCGGCGCGATCCTCGGCGACTCCTTTCACCTTGTAAGCCCACTTGCGGGCCGCCTTCAACGCCGTTTCAACGGCCTCGGCGCCGGTATTCATCGGCAGGGCAACATCCTGCCCGGTTAACTCGCAGGCGCGCTCGAGAAACGGGCCCAGCTTGTCGGTGTAATAAGCGCGCGAAACAATGCTTAGAGTCTGCAACTGATCCGTCGCTGCCCTGACCAGTCGTGGATGCGCGTGGCCATGGCTGACTGCCGAGTAGGCGCTCATCATGTCCAGATACCTGCGGCCCTCGTCATCCCAGACATAGACACCCTCTCCCCGGACCAGGACGACGGGAAGAGGAAGATAGTTGTGGGCACAGAATCGATTATCTCTGTCGATAGTTGCATTCATCGTCTGGTTCCGGGCGAGTATCCGTAAACCTGAAATACTACTGGGCCGCGCGACAGCATGCCAACGCTTAGACCACCGATGTTGGAATGGGTCGGATTAGCTCGTATGGTTTCACAATGGACGAACATCACCTGGTCGTGGTTTTTGTATCCATAGTCGCACTGGGCGTCGGCGCACAGTGGGCTGCCTGGCGTCTGCGTGTGCCTGCAATTGTTCTGCTGGCAGCGGCCGGGCTGCTTGCCGGGCCCGTCACCGGCTATCTGGATCCGAGCTCTGACCTGCAGGGGCTGCTCAGACCACTGGTCAGTGTCTGTGTTGCTGTCATCCTTTTTGAAGGCGGTCTTAACCTGCAACTAAGTGAACTAAAAGTCGCAGCGACCGGAGTTCGTCGGCTGGTGTATGTCGGTGCGCCGCTTGGCTGGATACTGTCGACGTTTGCCGGACATTATATTGGCGGCCTGAGCTGGCCAGTCGCGTTGGTATTCGGTGCGATCATGGTCGTGACCGGACCAACAGTGATCATGCCGTTGTTGCGCCAGGCCAAACTCAACCGCCGGTCCGCTTCGTATCTCAAGTGGGAAGGTATCGTCAACGATCCCATCGGCGCGCTGCTGGCAGTACTCGTGTTTCAGTTTTTTGTTTTTGCCGGCGAAGGTTCAGGTGTATCACAGGTCGCCGCCGGGCTCGCTTTCGCTTTGGCGTCTGCAGGCCTTCTCGGCGGACTCGGTGGCTGGCTGACGGGACGCGCGTTTCGCGCCGGGTTGGTCCCAGAGTATCTGAAGTCGCCGGTCATGCTTGGACTGGCCCTCGTCGTCTACGCTGTTTCAAATTCACTCCAGAATGAAGCCGGGCTGCTGGCGGTCACTATCATGGGCATCGTAATCGGCAACATGGGCCTGCCGGGTATCCAGGACATGAAACGCTTCAAGGAATACATCACCGTGATGCTCGTTTCAGTCGTGTTCGTGCTGCTCACCGCCGATCTGGATCCACAGGTGATCCGGGTCGTCGACTGGCGAATGATCGGACTGGTCGCAGCCATTCTTTTTATCACCCGGCCACTGACCATCATGTTGGCGACTGTCGGGTCCGACATGGAACGGTCGGATCGATTGCTGTTGAGCTGGATTGCGCCGCGTGGAATCGTTGCCGCTGCGACGGCCGGTTTTATGGGACCGCGCCTGGACGACGCAGGCTATGACGGAGCGGCGGCGCTGATTCCGCTCGTCTTCGCCATCATCTTCGCAACCGTCCTGTGTCACGGACTGTCTATTAACTGGGTTGCCCGCCGATTGGGGCTGGCCACGGAGGACCGCGACAGCGTCCTTATCGTGGGCGCTTCGCCATGGAGTACCGAACTTTCCCGCACACTGATGCAGTTGGAGGTTCCGGTATTGCTTGCCGACAGTTCCTGGCACAACCTGCGATCGGCACGCCTGGCGGGGATACCCGTTTTTTACGGCGAGATCCTGTCGGAGTTTGCAGAAGAGTCAATTGAGATGTCTCATGTCAGCACGGTTCTGGCTGCAACGAGCAACGATGCCTACAACGCACTGGTATGCACGGCGTTCGCACCGGAAATCGGACGCGCGCGAGTTTTCCAGCTACCCATGGGCACCTCCCAGGAGGACGACCCTCGTGGGGTGTCGCGACCGATGCGCGGCAAAATTGCGTTCGAGTCGGAAGCGGTATTTGAAAAACTCGGGCGCTGCACCGTTCGTGGCTGGACTTTTTACAAGACGAAGCTGACTGACACGTATCCCTACAGTGATTTCCTGAATGACGCTCCCGGCGACGCCATCGTAATCCTGGTCCTGAAGTCCAATGGCAGCGTGCAGTTCTCTTCGCCGGATTCCGATACGGAACCTGCAGAAGGCGATACGATCGTCTATTACGGTCCCGAACGGGTGCCCGTGCGAGACGATGTTGTGGCAGACCCGGCCAACGCCTGAACCTAAGACGCCATGAAGCCGTTTCGACCGCCACGATCCGAATCTCTGGTCATCCGCGGCCCTGCCGGCGATCTCGAGGCGATCATCCAGGATCCGGCCCAAACAGCAGCCGGCGCAGTTGCGGTCGTATGTCATCCCCATCCGCAATTTGAAGGCACCATGCACAACAAGGTGGTTCACACACTGGCGCGCGGCATGAATCAGCTCGGTGCACCTGCGGTCCGGTTCAATTATCGCGGCGTCGGCTCAAGCGCCGGTGTGTATGATGAGGGTATCGGCGAAACTGCAGATGCGTTGGCGGTGGCAGCGTGGGCAACAAGCCACTGGTCCGGTCACAAGCTGGTTTTCGCCGGGTTTTCCTTTGGCGCAGCGGTGGCGATGCGCGCCTCTGAAAAAAGTGATCCATCACTTCTGATTACAGTCGCTCCGGCTGTCGGGAAGACAGAAACCGAAAAACTCGTGCAGCCAAAATGTCCCTGGCTCATTGTTATCGGCGATCGCGACGAGCTGGTCGCCTGTGAAGAGGTGATCGAATGGGTAAATCGGTTGTCGCCAGGACCTGAGCTAAGTGTTGTTCAGGGCGCCGAACACTTCTTTCACGGCAGACTGAACGATCTTAAACGTATCGTCGTGAACTGGGTCGAGGATACTGGTGTTCTCAGGTAGTACGGTTGTGAACCGCTGCAGGAAGAAAATGTCGAAATCGACACGGGGAACCGGATGTGCTGACTCGAATACGAAATTTTCTCGAAACGACGCTGACGCATAGTGACACTGAAGCAACAGCCGGGGAACGAGAGCACGCGATCAGGCTGGCTACCGCCGCCCTGCTTGTAGAATTGTCCCGCACCGATTTCGACGCTTCGGACCTGGAGCGCGATCTGATCTTACGGCTGGTTCGCGAACACTTCAGCCTCAACGATTCGGAATCCGAAGAGCTGTTGGCTGCCGCAGACACTGAAGCTGATCTCGCCGTATCCCTGCATGAATTCACGCGGCTCTTGCATGATCATCTGGATGTGGATGAAAAGCACCGGATCGTTGAGATGCTGTGGCGTGTCGCCTACGCTGATGCGGTGCTGCATCGATACGAAGATCACTTCGTCCGAAAAGTCGCTGATCTGCTTTATATACCGCACAGCGAACTGGTGCGCATTCGGCACAAGGTGAAGAGTGAGAAGCGGAAAGTAAAAAGTAAAAAGTGAAGAGTGAATTGACAAAGGCGTCGCATACGCGACGCCCCGTCTATATAGCCTGAAGTCTGATTTATCTCGTAAAGAACTGCTTACGGAAGCTGAGTGTCAGTTCCTTCGTTTCGCCTTCAGGAACCACGGTCACGTCAAAGACTATCGATTCGCCATTCGTAACCGAGAAATCGCTTATGTAATAGATGACATCGTGCGGACTCTCAGCCGTCGCCTGGTCGGTCACGGGTCGCATGTCCAGGTTCTTTGATTGTCCGGCGAGATTATGAGCGTCCACGGTAACCGTTGCGCTCGTGGGCACACCGAATCCACTCCCGTCTGTTTTTCGCACGTGTATGTTTATCATCGCGCGGCTGCTGCTGCGCGTGATTTCGAACGCCATCGCTGCTTCCGGCGCCAGAATTTCCGTTGTCAATGAGTTGAAGTGAACCACGAAGCCGTCGAATTCCTTGAACGTCTGGCGCGTAACTTCCGCGGCCGGGCGGGCGGTGGTCACGGACGCCCGGTCGCCCGGCCCGCAACCGCTTACGGCAATCGACAGTACGATCGCCGCCATCGGCAACTGTTTTACTGCATGCATCGAATTCAGTCCCCCGGGCTTTGATCAGCCCCGGCGCTACTCAGTTCAGACTCGAGCTCGGGCGGGATTTTCTTTGGTTTGAAAATACTGATTTCCTTGTCGCGTCCCTTGTCGCCGCGCACGAGTCTAACATCAGATCTCGATACACCGAAAGCTCTGGCGAGAAAGCGTCGCAGGTGTTCATTGGCCCGACCGTCAAGCGGCGGCGCAGTAATCCTGATCCGGATACGATGACCAACTGGTCGGGAGAATTCGTCACGCGACGATCGCGGCTGGACGCGTAAACTGAGGTAAAGCTTGCCGTCCTCCCATCTGTACCAGGACATCACCCGTTGTCTAGCGTCCGATTATTGCTCCCGTAATCGCCCCAAGCACGATGAGCACAATCAAGGGTGAAAGATCAAAGCCGCCGATAGGCGGGATCAGGCGTCGAACCGGTCTCAGCAGCGGCTCGCTCAATGTGACCAGCATACTGCTCATCGGGTTATATGTGCCTGGACTTATCCAACTGATCAGAACGCGGACGATAATAATGAAGAAATAGATGCGTGTCGTGGTGAGGATGAGACTTATAAGAGCGATCCGCAGCAGGTTTACAAGTCCCGGCAGTGCACCGGCCGCCAGCACCAGTAGAACGAGGGTAGCCAGTATTTGAACTGCAAGCAGTGCGACTAATGGGGCCAGCTCGCTACCGCGCCAGGTCGGGACCACGCGCCGCAACGGCCCGACTACCGGGTTGGTGACGGTGTACACAAAATGTGCGAGCGGATTGCCTGTATTCACGCGTTGCCAGCTCATCGCGATACGCAGAACATAGGTCATGACGTACAGCTGCAGCAGGACGGTAAGGATTTCTCTAATGAAGCTCATGGTAATGTCGTTTTCTTGTCTGCCCCGCGGTTGCCACATTTGCAGGGGTTAGCGATCAGAAGATAACATGGCTGGCGGCGTATTGACGTCATCAATCGCGTGGACCGAAAATGGCGGTGCCGATTCGTATCCAGGTAGCGCCCTCGGCAATAGCCGCTTCAAAATCAGCCGTCATGCCCATCGATAGCGTATCGAGTTCGATACCGAGTCCGGACAGATCTTCCTTTAGCAATCTCAACACGCGGAAGGGTTCGCGTTGTCGCTCAAACTCCGTTGCCAGGGGCGGTATGCACATGAGGCCCCGCAACCGGGTTCGAGGCAGTTCGCTCACCGCCTGCGCCAGGTCACCCAGCTGCTCTGGTGCAATGCCGGATTTGGTGGATTCGCCGGCCGTATTGACCTGGATGCACAGATTGATTGGCGGAAGATTGAGCGGGCGTTGTTCGCTCAGGCGCCGGGCTACCCGCAGCCGGTCGATGCCGTGGACCCAGTCAAAGTGCTCTGCAATGCCGCGGGTTTTGTTCGATTGGACGGGACCGATAAAATGCCAGCGGAGCATCGAACCGATCCCGGCCATTTTCGCGAGCGCCTCGTTGAGATAGTTTTCGCCGAAGTCCCGCTGCCCGGCCTCGATAGCGGCCAGAACCCGCTCCGGCGGCTGTTTCTTGCTCACTGCCAGCAGTCCGATGCTGGCCGGATCACGGCCGCTGCGGTGCGCGGCAGCGGCTACCCGGGTCCGTATATGCCCCAGATTATCTGTGATTTGAGTCATGTTATGTGATTCTCGCCTCGGCTATACTGGGTCCGGTTCTCAAGACCGAAAGCCTAAGGATTTCAGTGAGCTAAGTCCGACTATTCTGTCAATTCCCGGATCAGAACCATGGCTGTCGATATTGCCCAATTGTTGTCATTTGCCGTGAAGAGCGGTGCCTCGGACCTGCACCTGTCCGCCGGTGTGCCTCCCATGATCCGGGTCGACGGCGATGTAAAGCGGATCAATATGCCCGAGCTGGACCATAAAACGGTCCACGCGATGATATACGACATCATGAACGACCAGCAGCGGAAGAACTACGAAGAATTCTTCGAGACTGACTTTTCGTTTGAGATTCCGGGTCTGGCCCGGTTCCGGGTTAATGCATTTAACCAGAACCGTGGTGCAGGGGCCGCGTTCAGAAATATTCCGTCTCAGATCCTGTCGCTGGACGATCTGGGCGCACCATCGATTTTCAAGGATCTGTCACTTGCGCCACGCGGCGTCGTACTCGTGACAGGACCGACCGGCTCCGGCAAGTCGACGACGCTGGCAGCGATGATCAACCATATCAACGAGAACAAGCCGAATCACATTGTCACGATCGAAGATCCGATCGAGTTCGTGTTTGAAAGTCACAAATCGCTGATCAACCAGCGCGAGGTTCACCGCGATACGCTCGGATTCAATGAGGCACTGAGATCTGCATTGCGTGAGGATCCCGATGTCATCATGATTGGTGAGATGCGTGATCTGGAAACCATCCGCCTGGCGCTGACGGCCGCGGAGACCGGACACCTTGTATTCGGAACACTGCATACCAGCTCAGCAGCAAAGACCGTTGATCGAATCGTTGACGTGTTTCCTGCTGCCGAGAAAGATATGGTGAGGTCCATGTTGTCCGAATCTCTGCGAGCCGTTGTATCCCAGACGCTGATGAAGAAATCAGGTGGCGGCCGACTGGCAGCGCACGAAATTATGATCGGAACTTCGGCCATAAAGAATCTGATTCGCGAAGGCAAGATTGCTCAGATGTATTCCTCGATACAGACGGGCGAGGCTCATGGTATGCAGACGCTCGACCAATGCCTGCAGGAACTGGTGATGAAAGGCATGGTCAGCCGTGAAGAGGCGCGTTATCGCGCAGTAAATAAGGAAGCATTCTGACGCTACAGGCTCAAGGTCAGGCAGGTTAGAACCGTGGAACGAGATCAAGCAATTCGTCTGATGCAGGATCTGCTCAAGCAGATGGTTGAACAAAATGCCTCGGATCTTTTTATTACGACCGGTTTTCCCCCGGCCCTGAAAATCGACGGCCGGATCAATCCGGTTTCGGAGAGGCCACTGACCAATGCCCAGAGCGCCTTGATTGTGCGGTCGATCATGAACGACCGACAGATTAAGGAATTCGACGGGACAAAGGAATGCAATTTCGCGATCGCCCCGAAACGCATTGGACGCTTTCGGGTCAGTGCCTTTATTCAAAAGGGCGCAACTGGCGCGGTACTCCGCACCATTACCAGCGACATCCCTGAACTCGATGATCTGGACCTGCCGCCGATACTGAAAGAGGTGGCCATGACGAAGCGTGGTCTGGTCCTGCTGGTCGGTGGCACGGGTACCGGCAAATCCACGACTCTGGCGGCGATGATCGGTTACCGAAACGCACATTCACATGGTCATATTGTGACCATTGAGGATCCTATCGAATTCGTTCACGAGCATGGTAACTGCGTTCTGACTCAACGCGAGGTCGGCGTCGATACAGATTCGTGGTTCAACGCGCTCAAAAATACTCTGCGCCAGGCGCCTGACGTCATCATGATCGGCGAGATTCGCGATCGCGAAACAATGGAATACGGTATTCAGTTTTCAGAAACCGGTCACCTTTGCCTGGCGACGTTACATGCAAACAGTGCCAACCAGGCGCTCGAGCGCGTCATCAATTTTTTTCCCGATGACCGACGCGATCAGTTGTTGATGGATCTATCTCTTAATGTCAAGTCAATAGTCTCCCAGCGACTGATACCGCGGGAGCAGGGCATGGGTCGCGTTGCCGCGACGGAGATCATGCTCACTTCGCCCCTCATTGCCGATCTCGTCCTCAAGGGTGAGGTTGCCAAGATCAAGGAAATCATGGCCAAGTCTAACCGGCTTGGTATGAAGACCTTCGACCAGTCTCTGTTCGAACTTTATGAGGACGGGTTAATCACGTATGAGAGCGCATTGCGTTACGCGGACTCAAAGAATGAAATCCGCCTCAAGATTAAACTGGACAGCAAACGCGAGTTCAAGTCACTGGATGAAGGATCGCAGACACTGAGAATAATGGACGATGGCGACAGTAGAGAATTCACCCGCAACGCGTAGATCCGACGCCGTGGCAAAGAAGCCCTCTCGCTCCGGTTCTCGATCTGGCCGCAAACCCGTTGACATGGAGAAGCTGCTGAGGCTGATGGTGGAGAAAAATGCCTCGGACCTGTTCTTCGCGACCAACGCACCGGCCGAAATAAAGATCGAAGGCCGGATCATTCCTGCGACCAAGCATCGGCTCAAAAACGACGAAGTTAATAAGCTCATCTATTCGCTGATGAACGATCAGCAACGCGATTATTTGGAGCAGGAACTTGAGATCGATTTCGCGATTTCCCGTTCCAAACTGGGTCGCTTCAGAGCCAATGTATTTCACCAGCGCGGCAGCATTGCGATGGTCCTCCGATACATTACTCACGATATGCCGCGGCTCGACGTACTCGAGCTTCCGGAGAAATTGACCGAGCTTGCTGAGCTGCAGCGCGGCCTCATTCTGATGGTGGGCGCCAGCGGCTCCGGCAAATCAACCACCCTTGCGGCGATGGTCAATCATCGCAACGAAATGACGGCAAGTCATATCGTAACAATCGAAGATCCGATTGAGTATCTGCATCCCAACAAGAAATCGATCGTCAATCAGCGCGAAGTAGGGTTGGATACTCATTCCTTTGCACAGGCGCTGCGCAGCGTCGTCCGGGCAGCACCGGATGTAGTTCTCATCGGTGAGTGCCGTGACCGCGAGACGATGGAGTCCGCGCTCACACTGGCAGGTACCGGCCACCTCTGCATTGCAACCTTGCACGCCAACAATGCACCGGAGAGCATCGACCGGATCATCAATATGTTCCCGGATGATCGCAAGAAGCTAATTTTTATGGACCTGTCGCAATACCTTCGCGCAATTATTTCGCAACGCCTGGTGCCGGGACGATCCGGCCGGCGGGTCGCAGCGGTTGAGTTGATGCTGAATACGCCGCATATGTCAGAGCTGATACTGAAAGGCGATGTCGCGGCCATAAAAGAAGCACTCCAGGACAGCTCCGAGCCGGGGATGATCAATTTCGATGAAGCGCTGTACCAGCTTTACAGGGAAGGTCGCATCGATCTTGAGGAAGCCCTGGCCGCCGCAGACTCCCGCGCCAATCTCGAAGCCAAGATCAGCTTCGGCTAACGCTGAAAGCGCTAGGCCCTAGACGCTGGGCACGACCAGGACGGCGTGCTGCATTTCACGAATAATTTTCTGAAGACCTGGAGTTTAGAGCCTAATGCTTAGAGCCGCCTATTCGGTGAATACCGAATAGGCGTCAAAGACCGGGCCGTCGACGCAGACGCGTTTCATGGCAGGCCCGGATTCCGTTTGCACTAGTACCGTGCAGCCGGCGCAGCCGCCAACAGCACAGGCCATAAATTCTTCGAGCGACACCTGGCAGGGTAATCCAAACTCACGCGCAACAGCGGCTGCCGCGATCAGCATTGGTGTCGGGCCGCAGGCAAATATCTCGATTTTGTTACGTTCCGTGTCACTAAGCGTCGCGAGCCACTCCCTTGCGAGTTCCGTCACATGTCCGTGGTAACAGCCCGGCGCTTCGAATCCCGCCGCAAGTCGACTTGCGACTCCGAAATCATCGCCGAGGGGCATTGCCGCGATAACTTCGGCCGGCATGCCGGGAACGACAATCTGCGAAGGTCGGGGACGATACGGAAAGGGTATTTCAGATCCCAGCAGCAGAAGTGGCTGCCACGGGTGGTGCCTATCCTGACTCAGTTCTTCGGCCAGAAAAATCATCGGGGGGCTACCGACACCCCCGCCGATCAGTAACGGCCGTGGTCGTTCGGTACTTACCGCAAACGGGTTCCCGATCGGCCCGATCATGCTGAGTACGTCGTCCGGTGCCCGCGCGGCGAGCACTGTTAAACCATGGCCGCTCAGTTTGAAGTAAAACTCGATCCAGCCCGCCGACTCCGATGTACGCATGATTGATAACGGACGCCGCATGGGTAGTTCCGGATCACAGGTAACGTGGGCGAACATCCCGGGCCTTGCTGTCTCGGCAATGCGAGGGGAATGCACTCTCAGAACATACTGTCCGGCCGGGTGTTCCTGCCGACTGATAACGCGGCCGTCTTCCACAAAAATGGAATCGCGATGTGCAACAATAGCCGCGGTTTCGGTTTTCGGCACGATCATCGGCGCGCCATCAGTGTCATAACTGCCATTCTTACCGCAACACCGTGTGTAACCTGCTGCCGGATCACAGACTGGTTTCCGTCTGCCACATCGTCTGCGATCTCAACATTCCGGTTCATCGGACCCGGATGCATCACGATGGCGCCATTTGCGGTCTTCCCCAGTCGCTCACGGGTCAGCCCGTACCGTCGGAAATACTCCGCACCGTCCGGGATATCGGAATCGTTCATTCGTTCCTTCTGAATTCTCAATGCCATCACCACGTCGGCGCCACTCAAACCGGCGTCGGGTTCGTTTGACAGAACGGCGTTCGGAAACTCTTGCCCTGCAGGCAACAACCGATCAGGGCCGACCAGGAACAACTCCCGGACACCGAGCGTGGCCAAAGCCTGTGCTGCGGAACGGGCAACCCGGGAGTGGCGAATGTCACCGATGATGCATACCTTGAGGTTGCGGATGTCGCCTTTGTGCAGACGCATCGTCAGGACGTCGAGCAGCCCCTGCGTTGGATGGGACAGATGGCCTTCTCCGGCGCTGATTATGCCTACGGATTCATTCGCATGTTCGGCGATTGTGGCACCGCTGCCGGGTTGGTGATGGCGCAGAATAAAAAGATTCACTCCCATGGCTTGCAGCGTAAAAAAGGTGTCGAGGAGACTCTCGTTCTTTCTCAACGACGAGGAACCGGTTTCTAGGTTGACGACATGGGCTCCGAGCCGTTTTGCGGCGAGCTCGAAGGAAATGCGGGTTCGTGTGCTGGGTTCGAAGAAAAGATTGGCAATAGTGATTCCATTAAGTTCTTTGTCGGGGTTGCGCAATGAACCCGGTCCGGACAGGTAGCTCTCGGCGCGGTCGAGAATTGTACCGAGCAGATCAGCCGGAATCCCGTCGAGGCTGATCAGATGCTTCAGATTTCCGTCATCGTCGACCTGGCGGATCATCGTTCGGCTTTTCCCCCCCGTGTTCATGTAGCCAGGTTTCCAGAATGAGCGCGGCTGCCGCGCGGTCAATGTCACCGCGTTTTACCCTGGTTTTTCGTTTGCCCTCACGTCTTTGCTCGCGCAGGACCACCCGTGCCTCATGCGAGGTCAATCGTTCGTCGACCGTATGCACTGGAAGCCCGAATCGCTCTTGTAGTTGTCTTGTAAATCGTCGGGCGCAATCTGTGAGTTCATTGTCGGTTCCGTCCATATTATAGGGCAGACCAACGATAAGCAGAGAGGGCTCCCATGCGACCACTTGCTGTTGGATCGCAGACCAGTCCGGGCCGGATGAGCCGACCGGGACAGTAGTAAGAGGCCCGGCGTGAACTGTCTGGTCGTAGCCGACGGCCACGCCGATGCGGCGTCGACCATAGTCGAATGCCAGAAGTGTGCGGGGACGATCAGGCGCTGCGGTCACCGGCTGACTGGCCTGGTGTCAGGCATGCCCGGCGTCTGTACTGAGCGTATTGAGGTCAATTCCAATCAAACGGGCGGCAGCTTCCCACCGCTGATCAAACGGAGTCTCGAAAATAATGTCGGCGGTCGCCGGTACGCTGAGCCAGGCGTTGGCTACCAGCTCATTCTCGAGCTGGCCTCCGCCCCAGCCGGCATATCCGAGTGCGACGATGGCGCTATCGGGGCCACTACCCAGGGCCATTGCATTTAGAATATCCCGCGACGTGGTTACGCGAATCTCGCTCGACACTTCAAGTGTTGAATCCCAGGCGTCACTTGAAGGACTGTGCAGAACGAATCCCCGATCCGGGTGTACCGGCCCCCCCTGCAATACCGGTTGGTCAGAGCAGTCGGTCGGTGGCGTGTCGAGCGACATCTGGGCAAAGATTTCACCGAGCTTCAGATTCATCGGCCGATTGATCACCAACCCCATGGCGCCGTTGTCGTTGTGTTCGCAGAGGTAAGTTACGGTCTGGTGAAAGTTCGGGTCCCCCATACGCGGCATCGCAATGAGGAAGTGATTTGTCAGGAAGTGTGAATCTGCCATACCCCATAGTATCGTGCGTCATCGACGCGGCCTCAAGGACAGAAAGCGAGCATTCAGGATGGATCGGTGTCAGCGCTGACCTTAACAGTGGCCGTACCGGCAGTACCATCCAGAAAATGCCATTCGTATGCGAATCGAAGCACGTCATAGCGCACTTTCAATTCGGCAGGAAACGGCGCAAATGGTGATGCGTACTGGACTATGTCCAGTGCGGCCTGGTCCAGGGGCTTGTGCCCGGAAGATTTTCTGACCACGATTTCGTGCAGGGTGCCATCGGAATTGATGGCGACCTCCAGAATCGGGAAGCCGGTGAAATCCGGCGACTTGGCCAGCTCAGGAAAGCGTGTTGTGCCGAGCTTCTCGACCCGGCTCTTCCAGCTCGCGAGATATTCGGCTACATCCGTTTCGCGTGTACTGACCGAGACAAAATAATCGCGGTCGTCCCGCTGCAGAATTTCCCGCTCCTGTCGAAACTCATCGTTCGGTACGAGGAAATCAGTGTTGGCCACCAGACGCTGTGCAACAAGTGGTTCAGTGGCCGCAAATATTTCAGATTGCGTGTCGGACGAAGCAATATCGTCGCTCTCCGCCCGGCTCGAAATCCGGTCCGGCGTCGGGTTTTGTTCCAGTAGCACCGAATCAAGTACGTGGTTGCCCTGTTCGAACCCATCGATTTCTATTGGTGCACCCGACGGAGCGAGGCGAGCCGATCGGGTCTGTTCTTCGTCAAGACCGGACCCGCGCATGTTCCTCTGGGCAAGGTAGTCGGCGTCTTCGGGCGGGGAATTATCCGCCAGATCCTCAGATACCAGGACCACCTCAAGCGTCGGACTGATCCTTTGATCATCGTTGACTACCGCTGAGAATCTCACCCCCAGAATGACGACGCCATGCAGCAGAACCGCCACGAAAAGCAGCGAGCTCAGGCGATCGCCGGTTGAGTTTAATTTGACCGTCTGTAAGTCCACAGCCGGTGTCTGCCGTTTGGCCCGTGCAACCGGGCAGGGTTGACTGGATTATAACCACCCTCGCGGGGAGGAATAGTGAGCCAGTTGGCAGAACGGCGTCAGATATACCCTTGTGCCCTGGCAGCGGTCAGGCGTCGAGGTGCCGCTGGATTGCGTCAAGCAGAAGACCGGCAATATTGAGGTCAAACGCTGCGTCGAGCTCGCGGATACAGGTTGGGCTGGTAACATTGATTTCCGTCATATAGCCGCCAATAACGTCAAGCCCGACGAAAATGAGCCCCATGTCCCGCAATACTGGCCCGACCTCACCGGCAATCCACTGTTCGCGATCAGTAATAGGATGGCCCTCCGAACGCGCACCGGCGGCCAGATTGCCGCGACTGTCCCCTTCGGCGGGGATGCGCGCCAGCGAATAGGGTACGACTTCGCCATCGACGAGCAGGACGCGCTTGTCGCCCTCGCTGAAAATTTCGGGAATAAATCCCTGCGCAATAACAAAGGAGGAATCGTCCCGGGTAATCGTCTCGAAAATGACGTTGATATTGATATCGTCAGGGTGAACCACAAAAATCGACCGTCCGCCCATTCCATCAAGCGGCTTGACGACGATCTTGCCATGTTCGTCAAGGAAGTCTTTTAGATCATTTTTCGTACGCGTGATGAGCGTCGGCGGGCAACACTGAGGAAACCAGGCGGTATATGCTTTTTCGTTCACTGTTCGCAGGCTGTCCGCCCGATTTACCACCAGTGTCCCCGACTCTTGTGCCAGCTCGAGGATGTACGTGGCATAGATGTATTCCATGTCGAACGGCGGATCCTTGCGCATAAGAATCACGTCGAGCCCGGTCAGTGACAGGTCACCGGTGTCGCCGAATTGAAACCAGCAATCGTTGTCATCGACGACGCTGAGCATGCGTATGCGTGCCCTCGGATCACCCCCCGCAACATAGAGATCCGACATCTCCATGTAATGTATCGCCCATTCGCGTGCCTCGGCCTCGAGCAACATTGCGAGCGTTGAGTCCTTGTATGGCGTGATGTTCCCGATCGGGTCCATTATGACGCCGAGCCGAACCTTGTCCGAGGCCATGATTTGCATACCCCTTTAAGTTGACACCATTGTGCCACGATCCCGGGCGAGCTGACCGACCGGATTACGCGCTTTTTTTGGCTGATCAGGACGAATCGCCGAAACCGGAAAACAGTACATGGAAGCAGGCGTCCCAATATGTTAAAAGTCCATATTGTCCCGTCGAACGGTCGCTTAGCCGGCCCGCCGGGACGGATGGCCGGGGTCGGTTCGGTTGAACCGGGAAGTGTTTAAAGACAAGAATCTTCGGCTTATTGCGGTGTGGTGCCAGGGGACTGACAACGGTGACGAGCGAAAATCGGCCTGATCTTCGCGGACTCAAAGTTCTGGTTATCGACGACAGCAAGACGATTCGGCGAACAGCCGAGACGTTGCTGTCCAAGGAAGGTTGTGAGGTTTTCACCGCAGTCGATGGTTTCGATGCACTCTCCAAAATTGCCGACCACCAGCCGGATATTATTTTTGTCGACATCATGATGCCTCGCCTCGACGGGTATCAGACATGTTCGCTTATCAAGCACAACAAGATCTTCAAATCGACCCCAGTCATCATGCTGTCCAGCAAGGACGGTTTGTTCGATCGGGCACGTGGGCGCATCGTGGGCTCCGAGCACTATCTGACCAAGCCCTTCACCAAGGATGAGCTGTTGATGGCAATTGAAAATCACGTCGGCAGAGAGGCCGTTTAACGTCAAGGCCGGAGGTGCATCATGGCGCTGGTGCTGATAATCGATGACTCACCCACCGATGTTCACGTAATGAAGACCGCTCTGGAAAGAAACGGGTTTGAGACAGCGTGTGCTGAGGACGGTGACGAGGGAATGATGAAAGCCAGGGAAGTCCGGCCTGATCTGATATTGATGGACATCGTGATGCCGGGTGTTGATGGCTACCAGGCAACCCGTAAGTTGCAAAAGGACCCGGCAACGCAGGGGATACCGATTATCATGGTAACGACCAAAGCCCTTGAGACGGACAAGATCTGGGGCATGCGGCAGGGCGCCGTCGACTACATCGTCAAGCCCTTTACCGAAGAGGTGCTGGTCGAGAAGGCGCAGGCCGCGCTCGCCAGGTGAACTATGCTGGCGGTTAGCCTGAGGTCTCTGAGCGACAACCCCTACGAGCTTCTCAAAGAGCTGGAACGCCGCAGCCGGGCCGTGGCAGCCGGCCAGGGGCCCGCAGTTGCCGGAGAAACGGAGTGGGTTGGTGTGGCGTTCCGGCTGGCGGTGGAGACATTTCTGGCCGTGCGCGACGAAGTGAGGGAGGTAATGAGCTACCCGACCGCGATAACGCGTGTTCCCGGCGCCAGGTCCTGGATTACCGGACTCGCCAACGTACGTGGCCAGTTGCTACCGATAGTTGATCTCAAGGCGCTGCTCGGCGGGGCCGTTACGCGTCCGGGCCGTGATACCCGGATTCTGGTTGTCAATCATAAAGAGATTCCGGCTGGTCTCGTTGTTGACGCAGTGCTCGGGTTCCGGAGATTTTTGGAAACGGAAAGAACAGATCAACTGCCTCAGATTGTCGCGCGCTGTGAACGCTTTACATCGGGGGCCTTCAGGCGTGGAGACACCGACTGGCCTGTACTCAACCTCAAGCAACTGCTCGAAAGTGAGCAGTTTCTGAATGCAGCAGAATGAGAGTGAGATGAAGATCGGGTCCGGTTGGTGGCCATCAGGACGAGTGTCGATGCTGACCGGGCTGGCGGCGGTGTTCCTGACCACCGCCGTGATCACCTTGTTTTTCACACTCGGCCCGGTGGCCGGTGCCGATAGCCAGCGACTAAGGCTCTTGTCACAGGCCATTCCGAATCAGGCGGCCCGGGCCTTAAACGGCGATGACGTTGCTTTTGAAGATCTCATTCGTTCGAAGTCCGAGCTCAATGAGTTTATTGCGAAGCTCGAACAGGTCACCGGTGATCCTGACGAGTCGGGCGAGTGGTACATGATCCGCGACGATATGGATGTCATTCTCACCGCGCGTGATGATGTGCTGCTCGCGCATCGCACTGTGAACCAGGTTGGCCCGCTTATCGACAGCTTGTTGATTGAAACGGGGAATTTCGCCGGCTCCTTGAGCCGGCAGCGCTGGGCGGGTATCGGGCGGCATATAGAACGCTTTGAGCTTGCTGTTCAACGCATGCGGCAGGATGCGCTTGCGTTGGCCGAGGGGCTGGGTGACGTGCGTACCTCGGCGCGACGCTTCGCCGATGACCGCGAGTACCTGGGGCAGGTTTTGCGTGGCCTCGCTGAGGGGGACGCCACACTCGGTATAAGCCCCGTCGGACCCGGAAATGCGCAGGCCCGATTGAACCGGCTGCAGGCCGCATACAACAAGGTCGCGGAGCAGGCAACTGCGATGCTGGCGGTCGCCGCCCCGCTTATTGCTGCGCATCTGGCCGGGCGGCAGCTGGCCGACGCTGGGAATGCAGTTTTTCGTGATCCGCATGCTGGTACGGCACTTGACGACAGCCCGGAATCTTTCCTGTTTTCCATCAGCGCACTGCCTCTTTACCTCTTACTGGCAGCGTTGCTGCTGCTGATCCTGGCCATCAGACAGCAATCGGCAACGCCGGCTCCGCTCGCATCGACGGCCACCTCTGATCCGGACTCAGGTCAGAACGATCAGCGGGCGATCCTAAGGCTGCTCGACGAACTGGGCAACCTTGCCGACGGTGATCTGACTGCGCAGGCAACGGTAACCAAGGACATCACCGGTGCAATCGCCGATTCCATAAACTACGCTATCGAAGCGTTGCGCGAACTTGTCGTAACGATCAATAACACGGCAGTGATGATTGACGGTGCCGCCGGCCAGACACGTGAAACGGCACATCATCAGACTCAGGCAATCGAAACACAGTCGAAGCAGATCGCCGCGGCGACGGAGTCCGTCCAGCGAATGGCCGCCTCGATCGAAGAGGTTTCCGGCAATGCTGAGCGGTCGGCCGACGTCGCCCGGCACTCAGTCGATGTCGCACACAAAGGCGGCGAGGCGGTTCGTCGAACTATCGAAGGTATGAACACGATTCGGGAGACGATTCAGGATACCGCCAAGAGAATTAAGCGGCTCGGGGAGAGTTCCCAGGAAATAGGCAACTTCGTCGAGCTGATCAATGATATTGCGGAGCAGACCAACGTTTTGGCACTGAACGCGTCGATACAGGCTTCGATGGCTGGTGACGCTGGGCGTGGTTTTGCCGTTGTTGCTGATGAAGTGCAGCGTCTGGCCGAAAGATCAGCCAATGCTACCAAGCAGATCGAAGTACTCGTCAGGACGATTCAATCCGATACCAACGAAGCGGTTGTCTCGATGGAACGCAGTACGACTGACGTGGTCGGCGGTGCGTTACTGGCAGAAAATGCCGGCGCGGCCCTGGACGAGATCGAGCAGGTTTCGAACCAGATCTCGACACTGGTGCACAACATCTCTGGCAGCGCCCGTCAACAGGCCACGGCGGCTGCCGATATCAGTCGCAACATGGGCGTTATCAGCGAGATAAGCACGCAGACGGCTGAGGCGACCGGAGCAACATTTGCTTCGATCAGCAAGCTTGCTGAACTTGCGACCAGGCTCAAGACCACCGTAGCCGGGTTCAAGTTGCCGGACGCAGACGCCAATGTCGTTGCCGTAAAGTCGGGGCGGGAATCAGCGGACCGGATCGCCGCTGCCGACGACAAGACGCGTACGCTTATTGTCGCCAAACAGGCCAAGGGCCAGTAACACGACAAAGGCGCGCCGTGTGTCGACATTCAGGGACCGGAAATAAATATGAACGAAACCAGCTCACAGTCGCTGCACTGGGTTGCCAATGAGCTGAACTCGACACTTGCCGAGGCGCGCAAGGCGCTGGAAAGCTATGTCGAGGACGGTGAGCATACCGAACCTCTTGACGACTGTGGCCGCCTGATGCACACGACACAGGGCGCCTTGCGGATGGTCGAGATCTACGGCGCGGCCCTTCTGGCCGAAGAAATGGAGGCGGTAGTAGCCTATCTGCTGCAACATCAGGATGAGCCCAGGCGGCGTAGCGAGGGGCTCGATGCGTTGACCCGGGCACTGGTCCAGCTGCCGGCCTACCTGGACCGGGTTGTCGGTGGGGGCCGGGATGTCCCACTGATCCTGTTGCCGCTGCTCAATGATCTGCGTGCTGTCCGAGGCAATCCACTCCTGTCTGAAGGAACGCTGGTGCTTCTGAATTTGTCATCGGATGAGGCGCCCACCGGGCCGGTCGGGGAAAAAGTGTCGGGCGATGTGGATATGCCGGCACTGGCCCGAAAACTGCGCCCGCGGTTTCAGCTGAGCCTTCTCAAGTGGATCCGGGGTGAAGATCCGGCATCCTGCCTTGCGGCCATGGGGTTTGTGGCCGCACAACTTGAAGCGTCCGCCTCGGACCGTACTGTGTACCAGATCTGGTGGATTGTTGGCGGAGTCATAGAGGCGCTCAGAGACGGGGGACTTGAGCCCAGTGTGGCCGTTAAGCGATTGCTGGGACAGGCCGACCGGATCATCAAACGGATCGTCGACGGTGGTGAGGCACCTGTGGCGGAAGATCCGCCCGCCGACCTCGAAAACAATCTCCTTTATTACATTGCACGGGCCAAATCAACTGGTCAGCGCGTGTCGGCAATACAAAAGTCATTCAATCTCGGTGAGCTGTTCCCGGAAGACGATCAGGTAGATCTGGCGCGTGAGAGTCTGTCTGCACCCAGCACCAAGCTGATGAAAACGGTCGGCGCGGCGATCAAAGAAGATCTGACCAAGGTCAAAGACGTGCTGGATATCTATGTGCGGACTGGCATGACATCGGTTAAAGACCTCAGCCCCCAGCTTGAAATGCTCAAGAAGATTGCCGACACGCTGGGTGTGCTGGGGCTCGGCAACCTGAGAGGTGACGTGCAGGATGAAATCACTCAGCTGCAGCAAATTGTCTCGGAAAAGGAACCCCCCGATGAGTCGACCCTGCTGCGCATCGCCGAAACATTGCTGAGCGTGGAAGACAGCCTCGACGAACAACTGGTACGCCTGTTTGTCCCGACCGGAACCTACAAACAACTGGACGAGGAGCCTCTGGTCGACGAGGCGGATGACACGGAATACAGGCAGGTTACTGAGGCCGTCCTGCGCGAATGCACGCTCAATCTGGCGCGGATCAAAGAAGCCATCGTTCATGCTGTCGCCAAACCTGAGGATCCCGGTGTCATGGAGCCCGTACCGCAGCTGATGCGCGGAATTACGGCCGGCCTTTTGATGTTGAGCAAAACGCGGGCGGTAAGCCTGATCGAAAGGATCGGCGAAATCGTTCAGCCTCGCCTGCAACCCGGCGGGCCGGCGATGACGGCGGATCAGCTCGATCGGTTGGCGGATGCGATTGTCAGCCTGGAGTATTACATGGAGACCGTACAGGCGGGTCGCAGCGATCCTTTCTACATGCTGGACAACGCGTATGCGAGTCTCGAAGCGCTGAAGGCCCCGGTACCCATGCCAACCTTTGCGAAAGCCAGAGCGCCGGCCGATGGCGAACCGACCGTGCGACTCGACGAAACTGCCACGGAGGAAGTCGACACGGCTGTTGCAACTTCAACTGAATTCCTGCCGACGGCTTTCGAAGCTCCGGTGGTTGCCGGCGAGTCGGAAAAACTCGATCCGGAGTTTCTCGAGCTCTTTATTGACGAAGCCAAGGAAGAAGTCGTTTCGATCCGCAGAAATTTTCCGTTGTGGGTGGAAGATCCGGCGAGTGCCGAAACACTGGTAACGGTTCGACGTTCTTTTCACACATTGAAAGGAAGCGGTCGCATGGTCGGGGCGCAGCTCATCGGCGAATTCGCGTGGGCTGTTGAAAACCTGCTCAACCGGATTATCGATCGGACATTGAATCGGTCGCCGGCAATTATCGACACCCTGTCCCGGGCGGTCAGCGCGTTGCCGGAGCTCATCGAACAACTCGAAGTCGGTTCGGTGCCGGCCACCGGCATCGAGGCGATTGTTCAGCAGGTACACGATCTGGCCGGATTTGACCCGAGCAAGGTTCCTCTCCTGCAGCCGCGCAAACAGGCGCTGGTTTCGGCGCCACGGTCGAGCGAGCGGTCTGACCCGGCACTGTTGGAAATCTACGCCAAGGAAACGGCCGGACATCTCGCCGCCATAACGGAATACATCCGCAACAGCGGACAGTCAGTACCGCCCTATCCCGTTACCGACGAACTGAATCGGGCGTGTCATACGCTTTGCGGCAGCGCGCAGATGGCGGGAATCAAGGAAGGTGTCGCGCTCGCCGAGCCGCTCTACCGATATATACGAACCGCATACGACGAAAGTGAATGGCTGCCTTCGGAAGCATTGCGTGCGCTTCAACACGCGGTTTCGGCATTCGAGGTGATGCTCGGCAGTCTCGATCAATCAGACGGTCCGATGCCTGATCACACCGAACTCTTCGCCGAAATCGATACACTGCATGAAGATCTTGAAACAACGCTGCTTGCCGCTCGTGCGTCCGAGGCCGCGTCCGAGATCACTTTCGAAACCGAAGCTCTATCGGACGATGCTGCGGCGGCAACTACGGTCGCCGGGGACGATGAACCTGCAGATTTGGGCGCCGAACCGGGCCGACCGCTGTCGGTAGAAACGATCGATCCGGCTAGCGCGGACATCGCCCTGACTACTGACGAGCGGCCTGCGGAATCGGCGCCGACCGCGGCCGAGGACCTAGGCTACGACCCGGATATAGCCGCCATCTTCAGCGAAGAGGCGTCCGAGTTGCTGGACGCCGCCCAGATTGCCTACCAGAATTGGGAGCAGGACCCTGTTGCGAACAAGTCGGAGCTGCCAGAGCTCAAAAGACAGCTGCATACTCTGAAAGGCGGCGCGCGCATGGCCGGCATCGAGGCGATGGGAACCTTGAGCCATGAGCTTGAAACTCTGGTCAACTCGGTCGACAGCGGTCAGGTGACGGCCTATGCGCAGATCACCGAAGCAATACAGAGCAGTCTGGATACGCTTCACACTATGCGTGAGCGGATTGCGGCCGGTGTGCCGGTCGATTCTGCAGGCGCTGACGTTGACAAGGTTCGTTCAGTTCTGGCCGGCGCGGTAACACAGGAAGCCGAGCCTGCAGCAGAGGCTGCCGGTGAAACCGGGTTCGCCGAGGCCGATTTTGAAGGGCTACAGGTGGATGAAATTGCCGCCGTTTTCGACGACGCCGCGACAGATACGATCGTGGCAGAGGACGAAGAGGACTCTGCGGCCGAAGAGGACATCGCGGAACCGGTAATCGAGCCGGTCGTTCAAGCCGATAAGATGCCCGAGCCGCCGGCGGAAGTCGCCACGGAAACGGTGGATGTACCCGTCGAACCAAAAGAAAAATTGCGGGTGGATGCGGATCTCCTGGAAGAATTGCTCAACAGTGCTGGCGAGATCAGTATTTTCAGAGCGCGTCTCGGACAACAGGTCAGCTCGATCGATTTCAACCTCAAAGAGCTGGAACAGACCGTCGTGCGGCTCAAGGAACAGCTCAGAAAACTCGAGATCGAGACTGAAAAGCAGATTCTCCATCGGCATGAGCAGGAAATGGACGCCAAAGCGGATTTTGACCCGCTGGAACTCGATCGATATTCCACACTGCAGCAGTTGTCACGTGCGCTGGCTGAATCGGTCAGTGACGTCGAGAGCCTGCAGAAGCTGCTGCATGAGCAGAACCGTGAAGCAGACACGCTGCTGATTCAGCAGTCGCGAATAGCGACCGAAATCCAGGACGGATTGATGCGCACGCGCATGGTGCCATTCCGGCAACAGGCGCAACGCCTGAGCCGCATCGTTCGCCAGACGGCAACCGAATACGGTAAGCAGGCGGAACTTGAGATTCAGGGCGAAGGCGGCGAGCTCGACCGGCAGGTCCTTGAACGTATGATGGGGCCGTTCGAGCATCTCGTTCGTAATGCAGTCATACACGGTATCGAGTCTATCGAGGAACGGACTCGTTCCGGCAAGCCGGAAACCGGGCGTGTGCGCATGAGCCTGCGCCGCGAAGGCAGCGAAGTGGTCATCGAACTCGGCGATGACGGCGCCGGTCTTAATGTCAGTGCCATACGCAGTAAAGCCGAGATGCAGGGACTGGTTCAGCCCGGGGCTTCGATGAGTGACGACGAAGCCATGCAGATGATCTTCGAGCCGGGTTTCAGTACAGCAACCCAAGTAACTCAGGCTGCCGGTCGCGGTGTTGGCCTTGATGTGGTAGCAACTGAAGTAAAACAACTTGGCGGGTCGCTTAACGTCGCGACTGACCCGGGAAACGGCACGCGGTTTGTTATTCGTTTGCCGTTCACGCTGGCAATAACGCAGGCGCTCATAGTGCGCAATGCAGATCAGCTGTTTGCGATCCCGTTACCGGCGGTAGCTGGAATTGCACGCGTGTCGCGCAGTGATATCGAAAGACATCTCAGCGAAGAGACACCTTCGTTTACCTATGGTGATCAGATTTACCGGTTTCAGTACCTGGCCCGGTTCCTCGGACTTAAGGTGACCGAGATACCGGAGGCAGAAAGTTCGATCTCAGTCATCCTCGTCGGCGCGGGTGAATTTTCCACAGCGCTGGTTGTTGATGAAATGCTGGGCAGCCGGGAGATCGTAGTGAAATCGGTAGGCCCGCAAATCGCGTCCATTCGGGGCATCGCCGGAGCTACTCTCCTGGGTGACGGCAGCATTGTCATCATTCTGGATGCGCAAACGCTGGTACGCGGTAAGCTCCGGCCCAGGACTGCCGGTGTTTCGCCCGCCGAAGAGACCGATCAGCGAACTTTTGTACTGGTCGTCGATGATTCAATTACCGTTCGTCGGGTTACGCAGCGATTACTTGAACGAAATGGCATGCGTGTGATGACAGCAAAGGACGGTGTCGACGCAGTGTCGATCATGCAGGATCATCGACCGGACATCATTCTGCTCGACATCGAAATGCCACGTATGGACGGATACGAAGTCGCAGCTCACGTTCGTGGTGACAGCGCACTCAAACACGTGCCGATTATCATGATTACATCCCGTGTCGGTGAGAAACACCGCAAGCGGGCGTTTGAAGTCGGGGTTGATGATTACCTGGGCAAACCCTACCAGGAATCGCAACTGCTCGAATCGGTATCCAAACTCACCGATGGTGACGACGGGCAGCAGGTCGATGGCTGAACAACAGGATGAGCTGTACAGTCTGCTGATTCCGCTCAGCGACCAGAATCTGATCGTGCCCCGGGCCAGTGTTGCCGAGGTCGTGGCGTACAGTGAACCGATGGCGGGGCCGGGAAATGCCGACTGGTATCTCGGTGATTTCGAATGGAACGGAAATATTGTACCGGTGGTTTCCTTCGAGGCCACCTGCGGCGATAACGTGCCCGAAGTTTCACGGCGGACACGGATCATCGTGTTCCATGCGATCGGCGGTCGATTGAAAAGCGGTTTTTTTGGCGTGCTGACGCAGGGATTCCCGCAACTGGTACGAGTCAGTCCGGGTGTACTGGAACCGGCTGCCAGATCGGCATCCGCCGATGACGACGTGCCAGTCCTGTGCTATGTGCAGATGGTTAACGAAGAACCGATCATTCCGGACCTCGAAAAACTGGAGGACATGCTCATTGATTCCGTGACCACGGAATGAAAAGAGATCTCAGAAGTCTCCCCACAGCGACTGGGCGATGCTCGCAAACGCGATCGCGGCGGTTTCGGTACGCATAATTCTCGGGCCGAGGCGGATTGGCACAAATCCCGCCATTTCCGCCTCATTATTTTCTTCCGGCGTAAAGCCGCCCTCGGGGCCAACCAGATAGCACAGGCTGCTACCGGAAAATCCGAGCTCGCTCGCACCGCGTCCGGCCGTCGAACTCAGAACGATGTGCATCGATGCCGGTGGCTTGTGTGCAAAAAATTCACTCAGCAAGCAGGGTTCATCGATTGGCGGCAATCGGTTTCGACCGCATTGCTCGCAGGCACTGGCCGCAACCGCAACCCAGTGTCTGAGGCGCCGTGAAGCACGCTCGCCCCCGGGGCGCGCTACACTTCTGTTCGTGATTACGGGTACGATACGGCTGACACCGAGTTCCGTTGCCTTCTGAATCGTAAAGTCCATGCGCTGTGCCTGTGATATGCCCTGCACCAGCACCAGTTCCAATCCGGATTCGATATCCGTGTCCCGATGAGCGTCGAGCTCCACGGTGACCAGGCCGCGTCGCAGTGCCACAATTCGAGCGTCGTATTCCCCGCCCGTACCGTCAAAGAGGTGCAGGGTGTCGCCGGTGGTGAGTCTGAGTACGCGCACGACATGGTTGGCCTGCGGACCATTGAGATCAATGGTTCGTCGCCGGTCCAGCTCTTGCGGAACAAAAATGCGCCGTGTTCGCATGACGTCCGGGACAGTAATCGAGGCTCACATCAGGGGTCAATAGCGAGCACAGGTGGCCCTTCGGCACCGGTATACTCCATGTTCGATGGCACCTTCATAGTATGACTTCGGCAACACGAAACCACATAACGGTGGATCCGGATACGGGGCTCATCAATGATGCGCGAGAGATTGCGTCACCGAACTGCGATGATCGTCCGCAAGAGTGTGCACCGGAGCTCATCATTATTCACGGCATCAGTCTGCCGCCAGGACAATTCGGCGGGCCGTTTATCGACCAGTTGTTTACCAATTGCCTGCGCCCGCATGACCACGAGTACTTCGCACAGGTTGCCGACAGAAAAGTATCCTCGCATTTACTCATACGGCGGGACGGGGAGCTAGTACAATATGTGCCGATACACCGTCGCGCGTGGCACGCCGGGGAATCCTGTTACAACAACCGCAATGCGTGTAATGATTTTTCTGTAGGAATCGAGCTCGAGGGTACCGACGACAGCAACTATGAGGAGGCTCAATACCTGAAACTCGCGGAAGTTGTATCGGCGTTGCTCCGGACCTATCGGTCACTGTCTCCGGACAGAATCGTCGGCCATGCCGATGTTGCTCCGGGTCGCAAGACCGACCCCGGGCCGCAATTCGACTGGCCACGCTTCCGACACCTGCTGAAGCAAATGGCATGATATCGACATTGACACAGCGGGCAGTTGCAGGGATACGCTGATTCATGAATCTTATTGCACTGTTTTTAGGACTGGCCGGCGAACGATTGCTGACTCGTTTGTTTCACCTGCGAGAGCCGAGATGGTTCGATGCCTATTTTGACTGGGGGTTGGGTCGTCTCGGAAGTCTGCAGGGACCTTTTGCCTACCTGGCCGCGATTCTTCTCGGTTTGCTACCGGTCCTGCCGGTTGCAGCGGTTACGGTGCTGCTGTGGGAGGTGCTTCACGGGTGGGCGTACGTCATGTTCTCAGTCGTTGTATTGTTTTTTTCATTTGGTCCACGGGACCTCGGCAGGGAGGTCAATGACTACATCCAGGCGGTCGAATCCGGTGACAAGGAGCGCGCCCGGCAGGTTGCCAAGGAACTCATCGAACATGAAGCGCCGCGGGAATCCGGCCGACGCGAACGTGCCATCGAAGAGGCGATATGCGTACAGGCAAACAACCGGATCTTCGGGGTGATTCTGTGGTTCATGATCCTGGGCCCGCTTTTGCTCGGCCCTCTCGGCGCGTGGGTATTCCGGGTAACCGACCTTATGCGGCGCCGCGCCGTGTTCGAGAGCACGCGTGACGGTGTCGTCGACGATGCGGAAAAGAACTACCTGCGGGCGGTGCAGATTCTGCACGGCGCGCTGGCCTGGTTACCGGCACGCCTGCTTGCCGTGGGTTATGCGCTGGCCGGAAGTTTCGAAGACGCAATCTCAGACTGGCGCAGTTACTATCAGGACTGCGCCGATAATTTTTTTCACGTCAATGACGACGTCGTGGCCTGTGCCGGCAGCGGCGCCCTGCGACCGCAGACCGAGAAGTGTCCGGAGGAAGAAAATCCGGAAGTGAGAGCGGCGCACTCCGCCATGCGCCTCGTTTACCGGACACTCGTCATCTGGGTCACTGTAATATCCCTTCTGACCCTGGTCGGCCTGGCAGTTTAAGACTTCCGGGACAATGGCCGATCGGTTTCCCAACCGCGTCCTTGTCGGTGTGTTGCTGCTCTGGCTGGTAACCGCGTGCACCAGTGATACCCAAGCCGAAAGCGATCCGGAGCGGCCGACCATCCGTATCGTCTCCCTTTCGCCTCATCTGACAGAAATTGCATTTGCGGCGGGCGCCGGAGAGTTCCTCGTCGGCGTGGTCGAATACAGTGATTTTCCTGACGATGCCAGGAACATACCCAGAATAGGTGACGCATTTCAGCTCGATTACGAGCGGCTCGCGGAATTAAGGCCGGACCTCATACTCGCTTGGGATACGGGCAATCCGGTCGCTATGATCCAGCAGGTGAAGCGGCTCGGCTATCGTGTCGAAGTCATTACCACTACCGTACCTTCAGACGTGGAGACTGCACTGCTGCAGATTGGCCGTCTCGCAGGCACTGAGGCTACGGCCGCTGCAGCGGCGGACAGGTTTCGCCATGCCGTGGATGCTATAACAGCGGAGTACAGCGATTCGAGAGCAGTTACGGTGTTTTATCAAATCGCAGTCCGGCCGCTGTATACCATAGGCGGCAATCATTACATCAGTCGCCTCATCGAACTTTGTGGCGGCAGGAATATTTTCTCGTCACTGGCATCGCCTGCGGCTGCAGTAGGTTTTGAATCTGTAATCGATCGTGATCCGGAAGTCATTCTCGCCGGTGACGACATTCCCGACGACCCGTTTGCGAAATGGAAAAAATGGCCGCAGATGCGTGCGGTAGAGTCGCAAAACCTCTACAAGGTTCGCGCCAACCTGATCTCCCGCGCGACGCCGAGGTCGGTAGAAGGCGCACGAGACATTTGTACAGCCCTGAACGAAGCCCGCGCAAAAAAGTGAAGCGGGAAGCGGGAAGTGAAAACCGAGGTGTAAGGGGCGTAGCACCCCGCGACGCCTCGCTTCTGATGCCTGAAACCTCTGGCCTCAAGCCTTATCCCCCTTTGGTTCCCTTCCAGAGCACTTCTTTGCCGCCGTCGTGGCGGGCAAGGACGCGGGCGACTACGAAGAGGAGGTCGGACAGTCGATTCAGATACTTGATCGCGTCCGGGCTGACGGCCTGGTCGCGTGCGAGCGTAACCAGACGTCGTTCAGCGCGCCGGCAGATGGTTCTTGCCAGGTGGCATCTCGCGGCCGCAATACTCCCGCCGGGAAGTATAAATTCCTTTAACGGCGGCAGGTCCGCGTTAAAATCGTCCAGTTCTTTCTCCAGCCGGTCAGTGTATTTTTCGGTCACAATTTTGTGATCAGGCATGCACAACTCGCCGCCCAGATCGAAGAGATCGTGCTGCACCCGGGACAGGCAGGCGGCAACCGTGGGCGGTAAGCCCGGATCGGCCAGCAACAGACCGATCGCGCTGTTGACTTCATCGACTGATCCGTAGGCCTCAACGCGGCGATCATCTTTGTCGACGCGGCTGCCGTCACCGAGTCCGGTCGTGCCGGAATCACCCGTGCGTGTGTATATTTTGCTAAGCCGGTGTCCCATAGCTGACGCAGTCAATAGTCAACAGCGGTCGCGTACGCGAAAAAATAACCACGAAGTCGCCCGACGGGCAATACCTTGCTCATCGGTGGCTTCGCTCGGGTCGCACGAAGAAAAAGAGTACCAAATAAAACAAATTTGCGCCTTCGGTGGTTTTGCTTAGCGCGCAGAGCCTAGCGCCTCATTCGGTTCACGCTTCACGGCTCGTTTCTTGTGATTGACCATTGACCGTTATCTGCTGTTGTAATTTACGCGTACGTAAAGCCCTCTGCCGGCCGTATTGAATCCGTTCGCGAGCTCATAATCCTCGTCGAGCAGGTTTTCGATTCTTGCCTGTACCGACCAATTTCGCGTGACGACATAGCGGCCGCTCAGGTTGATCAGGGCATATTCG
>CAZJFQ010000004.1:0-69379 GCA_964545335.1 uncultured Gammaproteobacteria bacterium
CTTGTCCACCGGTCTTGAACGTCAGGCCGTGAAACAATCCCGCCGATCGTTGCGGCTGTTGGTTGAGGATCTGCGCTGGAAGTACACTGGCGACAAGTTGACACTCGAGTTCTTTCTGCGGCGGGGCGGGTATGCGACAGATGTATTGCGGGAGATTCTCAACGTAGAAGAACCTGACGCAGGTTTGGAGGAAAGCGAAAACAATGATTAACACGATCGCGCACAACGAAGTACGTGAATTGAATATGGCGCGGCCTCCCGCCAACGCATTCGACCAGGATCTTGTCTCTGCTCTCGATCAGAAAATTCGAGCCGCACCAGGCGACGGCGCTCGTGCGCTGGTAATTTCAGGCTCGGTCGGCATGTTTACCGGTGGATTGGACGTCCCGGCACTGATAACGATGGATCGTGCCGATATCGAGAAGTTCTGGCAGTCCTTTTTTGAACTGCTGGCCGGTGTAGCAACGTCGGCAATTCCGGTCGCAGCGGCCATCACGGGTCACAGTCCTGCCGCCGGGGCGGTTTTGGCCAGTTTTTGCGATTTCAGAGTGATGGCATCCGGTAAATTCAAAATTGGATTGAACGAGGTGCAGGTCGGACTACCGGTTCCGCCCGCGATTCAATATGGGCTAAAACGCCTGATCGGTCCCAGAATCGGGGATGCATTATTGATAGCGGGACGGTTGGTGACAGCCGATGAGGCCCTGAAACTCGGTATCGTGGACAAACTGGTCGCGCCGGACGAGGTGGTTCCGCAGGCCATCGAGTGGGCTGGCGAGTTACTTGCGTTGCCGCCCCGGGCGATGCTCGCGACGCGTGAAATCGCGAGGCGCGATCTGGCTGACAACTTTGCGGATGTCGGAGAAGCTACCTACCGATCGATGGCTGATGCCTGGTTTACCGATGAAACACAGGCCATGATGAACGATCTGGTCAGGCGTCTGGCATCGCGAAAATAGGCCGATGACCAGAGTTCATGCTTTTCGCAACAGCACAACTGCGGCGCCATCGCCACCGTCCATGGGGCGAGCCGGGCAGCAGGCCAATACATCGTCAAACCGGCGTAGCCAGACAGCGACCTGGCGTTTGAGTACCGGACCACGGTGTCCTGACCGATGCCCTTTGCCGTGAATCACGCGGACGCATCGACAGCCTTTGGCACGGCTCAAGCCTATGAAGTCTTTGAGCGAGTCGTAGGCTTTATCCGACGTCATACCATGCAGGTCGATTTCGTCCTGGATTCTCAACTGCCCACGTTTCAGCTGGCGAAAGGTTTTGTCGCGAACACCGTTGCGCCGAAACTGAATGCCGTCGTCCGCCGCAACCTCAGCCATGCAGTCGGGGTCGAGAGAATCGGCGAGCACATTTATCGCGTCTGCGCGGGCAAAACGGGCTACCGGTTTCGGGCGTGGCCGGGAATGCTGCACCTTGTGATCCTTGATTCGACGTGTACCTCGCACAGCGTCCCGAAAAAGTTTCTTGTCTGAGTCTGTTGGTCCGGTCATCTCAGATAAATCGTCTGGGGATAGAAAATCGATTCCAGTATAGTTACTTACCGCCTGTAAATGGACACGCCCGGGTGAAGATTCTTTTGAGCAACGATGATGGCTTTCGTGCCGACGGACTCCGTAGTCTGAGCCGTGCACTGAAGGATCTGGCTGAGATCGTGGTGGTCGCGCCGGACCGGGATCGATCCGGTGCCAGTAATTCGTTGACGCTCGACACACCACTGAGAGTAGGACACGATGGTGACGGTATCTATTTTGTAAACGGTACGCCAACCGACTGCGTGCACGTTGCGATTACAGGGTTACTCGATGATGAGCCGGATATGGTCATTTCCGGTATCAATGACGGGGCCAATCTCGGGGATGACGTTTTGTATTCGGGTACAGTTGCTGCGGCCATGGAAGGGCGCTTTCTGGGCTTCCCGGCGGTTGCTATTTCGCTGGCCTCTGAGCGCAGGCGTCATTTCGAGGCCGCCGCCGCCGTAGCGCGGCGTCTGATTGAACAATTGACGATGTCCCCGTTGCCGGGCGACACCATCCTCAACATCAATGTGCCCGACCGGCCTTACGATGCACTCAAGGGATTCCAGGCCACGCGGCTGGGGCATCGACATCGAGCTGAGCCGGTAATCCGCGAAACGGACCCCAAGGGCGAGCCCATCTACTGGGTTGGGCCCGCGGGGCCCGAGCAGGACGGCGGCCCCGGCACGGATTTTCACGCCGTCGCCAATGGCTACGTTTCCGTCACGCCGTTGCAAATCGACCTGACCCGGCATAAGGACCTTCGCGCCATTGCGGACTGGCTGGGTGGCCTGTGAGCCGCCAGCACCTGGATCACCGTGGTATCGGGATGACCTCCGCGAGGACACGAGAGCGACTCGTCGAACGATTACGGCAGGAGGGCATCGACAATCCGATCGTCCTGGACAGAATACGCAACGTGCCGCGCCACCTGTTCATGGACGAGGCGCTTGCGAGCCGGGCATATGAAGACACGGCACTGCCGATCGGTCACGGTCAGACGATTTCACAGCCCTATGTGGTAGCCCGCATGACCGATGCCCTGTATTCCGGCGGTCCACTGAACAAAACTCTGGAAGTGGGTACCGGCTGCGGCTACCAGACCGCGATCCTCGCCACGCTGACTGAAAACCTTTATACGATCGAGCGCATCGAGCCACTGCTGACACGCGCTCGTAGGACGCTGCGCGAGCTGGGTTATCGCAATCTCCGGTTTCGGCACGGTGACGGCTGGCAGGGCTGGGATAGCGCCGCTCCCTTTGACGGCATTATCGTAACCGCTGCGCCTGAGATCGTGCCGCAGACGCTGCTGGATCAACTTTCCCCCGCTGGCGGTCGGCTTGTCATGCCTGTCGGACCTCGCGGGCGTCAACAATTATTGGTTATTCTGCGTGACGGCGATAAATTCGAGCAGCGTGTGCTGGGACTAGTGAGTTTTGTTCCGCTGGTCGAAGGCGCCGGGTAATGCGGATCTTCTCGCGTCTCTATCAACGCGTCCTGTCGTGGTCGGCGCATCCCAGGGCTGAATGGTATCTGGGAGCCCTGAGTTTCGCAGAATCGTCATTCTTCCCCGTGCCACCGGACGTCTTGCTTGCACCGATGACCCTGGCCCGGCCGGCGATGGGACCGCGATACGCTCTGACAACGACTCTGACTTCAGCCGCTGGCGGTGTCGCTGGGTATGCGATCGGCTTTTTTGCGATAGAGGCGATTACGCCCTGGCTGAATGACTTCGGTTATATCGATGGATACGACACGGTACGAGGTTGGTTCGAGACGTGGGGGTTCTGGGCCGTTCTGGTTGCCGGCTTCTCGCCGGTTCCCTACAAACTTTTCACCATCGCCGCCGGTGCGTTGTCGATGTCATTACCACTGTTTATGCTCGCATCTGTCGTAAGTCGCGGGGCGCGGTTTTTTCTGGTTGCCTATGTGGTGATGTGGGGAGGTCCGAAAGTCGAGCGGAAACTGCAATCTCACATCGAGACTATCGGTTGGGCCGTCGTTATCCTTATCGTTGTGGCTCTGATCCTGTATTACCGTTGATGCGACTCCGCAATCGGTTGGCCGGTATCGTGCTTGCCTGCGTTGTCGGCTGCAGCGGACCGATATTCAGCTGGGAACCGGATACCTATACTGTAACCGAGGGCGATACGGTGTATTCCATTGCTTTCCGGTACGGCTTGGATTACCGGGAGCTGGCACGCTTGAATGGCCTTGACGCGCGATACCTGATCCACCCCGGGCAGGTTCTCGCTTTGCGGGCGCCGAACGGTAGTGCGGTGACGTCGTCGTCGACCGCGCATCGAGCATCGGGTAGCCCTGCTACCCCGCCAATATCTTCCATCAAGACGTCCACGCGGGACGTGGAACCCGCAGGATCCATGCCGGACTGGGTATGGCCGACGCCGGGCAAAATCGCCGCCGGGTTCAATGCCGGCACCGACGGCAATCGCGGGATCAATATCGGCGGGGCGATCGGTCAATCGGTAAAAGCCGCAGCGGACGGGCGGGTGGTCTATTCCGGTAGTGGACTTATCGGTTACGGTCCGCTTATTATCGTCAAGCATAACAACACCTATCTGAGCGCCTACGGGCATAACAGACTGTTGTTGGTCAGGGAAGGCGACCAGGTCAAGGCTGGTCAGAATATTGCTGAAATGGGCGACGGCCCGGATAAGCGCCCCGTGTTGCATTTCGAAATTCGGCGCAACGGCCAACCGGTGGATCCGATAAGGTATCTGCCGAAACGTTGAGAAGATAATAACAACAGTGCCCACACGGATGCGGCGACACGGGGGCTCCGGATAATAAGAGGACCGAATGCCGGTTACGCGCCACGGTTTGCATGTACAGGCCCGACGACATCCAGGCGGTGTCAATGGTGCCGCAAAGCCGATACTTGAGCCGGCCCTGAAGCCGATGAACGGCTCGGAAATAAACTGCTCGGAGCGTGCGCAGCTCAACAGTGGTCGTTCTGTGGCCCGGTTTGCCGGCGAAAACCACGACGCTACCCGCCTGTATCTGAACGAGATCGGGTTCTCACCGCTCCTCACCGCGGATGACGAAGTTTACTTTGCGCGGCGTGCGTTGCGCGGCGATGAAGCCGCCCGACGCAGGATGATCGAAAGCAACCTGCGTCTGGTCGTAAAAATCGCGCGACGGTATCTCAATCGTGGCTTGCCATTGCTGGATCTCATCGAGGAGGGCAATCTCGGCCTCATTCACGCTGTCAAAAAATTTGATCCGGAGCGGGGATTTCGTTTTTCGACCTACGCGACCTGGTGGATCCGTCAGACGATTGAACGCGCGATTATGAATCAAACACGGACCATACGACTCCCCATACATGTCATAAAAGAAATGAACGTGTATCTCCGTGCGGCCAGAAAACTCACGCACGCACTCGATCGCGAGCCAACGGCGGAAGAGATTGCAGAGACGCTCGATCGCCCGATCAATGATGTGACGCGAATACTGGGGCTGAACGACACGCTTATGGCGATCAGTCCGTCACCAGGCAAGGATGGGGACCGCAATCCACTGGACTCAATTCCGGACGATGACAGCGCCGATCCGTCATGCCACGTACAGACATCCGACGTCCAGGATGTCATTGATAAATGGCTCAAGCGACTCAACGACAAACAACAGACGGTGGTCGAGCGCCGTTTCGGACTCCATGGCTATGAGCGGGCTACCCTGGAGCAGGTGGGAGCCGAGATTGGCGTGACGCGTGAACGTGTTCGGCAAATTCAGATGGATGCGCTGAGCCGATTGCGCAATATCATGGAAAGTCACGGCCTGTCAGGCGACGCGCTGTTCGACTGAGATCTACAGAATCAATAATTTTAAGTGATGATTATTAGATAGTTATCAAGCTTACTTTATATTGTTTCTCAAGTCCGGTTTCGATCATCCGGTTCGATTATCAGTCCACAGGCGACATTCCGGCCCTCGTGTACCAGCAGGTTGTAGGTCCTGCATGCTGCCGCTGTGTCCATCACTTCGCACCCGATCCCGCGGGATCCAAGGTGGGCTATCACCTCGGCGGGAGGGAAAATCAAAGCCTTGCCCGAACCGAGGATGACTACCTGCGGCGTCAGTGCCAGGAGCGGATCGAGATCGGTGGTTTCCAGATCGGCCAGCGAAGTCTGCGGCCACTCGATGATCTGATCAGGGGTCAGAATGATGCTATCGGTAATTATCCGGCCTCGCACACAAATCTGTCCCGGCGCGCAGGCCTGGACGAGATACTTATCGCCAGTCGATTCGAGGTTGAATTGCACAAGTAAAAGGTAGCGCAGAACTACCTGCTATGTCAGGTGATGCGTCGAAATGCATACCGGGCTGATGCAGTATAGCTTCGGAGGTGTCCGGTGTCCTACACTAGCGCCGGCGTGATTCCGCTCGCGTCGCGACACAAGATATCGATATTTTACCGAGGAGATTATCGTGCCGGTCCTGAGGAGACGCGATGCCCTGGGACAAGAGTCGCTGCCTGACGACATGCCACCGCTGCTGCGCAGGGTATTTGCTGCCCGCGGTATTCATGATGCGCAGGAACTGAACCATAAAATCAGCCATCTACTCCCCGTCAGTCGGCTGAACGGCATCGATGACGCCGTCAGGCTCCTGCTGCAACATCTCAAACGCGGCGCTGCGGTGACTGTCGTCGGCGATTTCGACGCCGACGGTGCAACCGGTACCGTTCTCATTGTCCGCGCATTGCGCGCGCTGGGGTTTCCGGATGTCCGTTACCTGGTACCCAATCGCTTTGAACATGGCTACGGGCTAACGCCGGAAATCGTCACGCTGGCAGCGCGCGGTGATCCCGGACTCCTCATAACGGTGGATAACGGAATCACCAGTGTTGACGGAGTCAACACGGCCCGGGGGCAGGGTATCGATGTATTGATAACGGACCACCACCTGCCAGGAGAACAACTACCTGCCGCCAACGTGATCGTCAATCCGAATCTTAAGAACAGTGACTTTCCGAGCAAATACCTGGCTGGAGTGGGGGTGGCCTTCTATGTGATGGCGGCACTCGCGCGTGAGACAGTCGCCACCGGATTTCAACCAGCCAGTCTGCTTGATCTGGTGGCGCTGGGGACGATTGCGGATGTCGTTCCGCTGGATTTCAACAACCGTGTTCTGGTCCACGAGGGTATCGAAAGAATCCGTGCCGGACGATGTTGCGCAGGCATCAAAGCCTTGCTGAACCAGTCGGGGCGAAAACGCGTCGATGTGACCACCGGTGATCTCGCTTTTGCTGTAGCGCCGCGTCTGAACGCTGCGGGTCGTCTCACGGACATGTCTACCGGCATCGAGTGTCTGTTGACCGACGATCCCGAACGTGCACGCGAACTTGCGGGTCAGCTCGACCGCCTCAATCGCGAGCGCCGCGACATCGAATCGAAGATGCAGGGGGATGCATTGGAGGCAATTGCAACGGAGTTGCCGGGGTGCGGATCTGATGATATGCCACTGGCTGTCTGCCTGTATGACGAAGGCTGGCATCCCGGGGTGGTCGGCCTGGTGGCGTCTCGAGTCAAAGAACAGCTGCACCGACCGGTAGTAGCGTTTGCCCGGGACAACGAGCGGACACTGAAAGGCTCCGCCCGTTCAGTGCCCGGGTGTCACATGCGGGATGTGCTCGCCTTGGTCGAAGCACGCAATCCGGGGACGATCCAGCGTTTCGGCGGGCACGCCATGGCAGCCGGACTATCGCTGGATTTGCACAAGCTCGAAGCTTTTCGCACGGGACTGGTCGCTGCCGTTGCCGAAACGATCAGCCCCGCTGACCTCGAAAACGTCCTTTTGACCGATGGTGAACTGGATACCGGCGATCTGAACCTCGAGACGGCCACGCTGATTCGCCACGCGGCTCCTTGGGGCCAGGCGTTTCCCGAGCCCTTGTTCGATGGACGGTTTGTTCCGGTTGAGCATCGGGTCGTGGGTGGTTGTCATCTCAAGTTGCGAGTTAAACCGTCCGCTGGCGGACCGGTGCTTGACGCGATCGCATTCAATTGCCGACAACATGAACGCTGGTTGACGCGAGCGGAAGTGACATTGGTCTACCGGCTGGATGTCAACGAATATCGGGGAATCAGGAGTCTTCAGCTGGTTGTTGAACATATAGAGCGGGGCTGACAAACTGCCGACAATCAGGGGGCGGAATTGTGCGGTCAATAAGTACAGCAGTCATAGGCGCGGGTTATCTTGGCAAATTTCACGCCGAGAAATTCGCCAATCTGGCGGAGTCCGATCTTGTCGCAGTCGTCGACATCGACATCGATCGGGCGCGTCAGGTCGCCGAAACCTGCGGCGCCAAGGCGCTTTCTGATTACCGCGACATCGTGGGCAACGTCGAGGCCGTAAGCGTTGTTGTTCCTACAGCCTTGCACCACCAGGTAGCCGCTGATTTCTTGCAGCACGATACGCATGTCCTGGTCGAGAAACCGATAACCGTGACTGTCGACCAGGCGCAGGCGTTGATTGCGTTGGCGCGGGAGCGCAATCGCGTCCTTCAGGTCGGTCACCTGGAACGCTTCAATTCGGCCATCCTCGCGTTGCGCGACACGTTGAGCAAACCGAGATTCATCGAATCGCATCGGCTGGCTCCGTTCAAACAGCGCGGCACGGACGTTAACGTCGTCCTGGATCTGATGATTCATGACATCGACATCATTCAAAGTCTGGTTCGGGCCCCGCTTATACAGATCGATGCTAACGGCGTGTCCGTCCTGACCCGCGAACCCGACATAGCCAACGCGCATTTGCGGTTTGAGAACGGTTGTGTGGCAAATGTGACTGCCAGCCGGGTGAGTATGAAAAGTGAACGCAAGATCCGCCTTTTCCAGCATGACGCGTATATCTCAATCGACCTGATGAATCGTAACTTGAAGATTTATCGGCGCTCCGATGACGGGGTGGATGAGGGCATGGAGCGAATCCAGGTCGAGGAACGTTCCTTTGAATCTGGTGATGCACTAAGAATGGAGATCAAAGCGTTTCTGGATGCCATCATCCATGACAAACCACCCGCAGTCAGTGGCGAGGACGGACTCAACGCCTTAAAAACCGCGATAGATATCACGAAAATGATGGAAAGCAACAATTGACGGCCCGGGTTTCTGGCGCCATGATCATTGCCACGATGCTGGGTCAGCCTGCGGCTAAAACCGGTCATTCCGGCGTATTGATTGCCGTCGCGCTAGAGCTCGAATCCCTTGGCGGCCCCGAATCCGTAAATGCCACGCTTCGATGGATGCGATAGCCAGTCGCGCAGGATATTGACCTCTTCTGTGTCCGGTAAATCATCCAGACCTTCCCCACCCTTTATTGCCTTCAGAGCCTCCTTAACTGCGCGGTAGCGATCGCCTCGGACACCGGCGCGCCGCAAACCCACCGCATTCGGACCGCGATGACGGACAGGTTGGCCGCCCAGCAGAGTGAACGGCAGGACATCCATCCTTACCGCAGTTCGACCCGCAACCATTGCCAATCGACCGATGCGGGTGAACTGGTGAATCAGAGTGCCGCCGCCAAGTACGCAGCCGTCCTCGCAGATCACGTGACCCGCAAGACCCACATAATTTGTGGCAATGACATTATTGCCGACCTGACAGTCGTGCCCGACGTGCGACATCGCCATGAAGAAACAGCCTGATCCAATCCGCGTCGGGCGGTCGACCGAAGTTGAGCGGTGAATGGTGACGCATTCGCGAATATTGTTGTCGTCGCCGATTTCGACCCAGGTTTCCTCGTTGTCAAAACTGACATCTTGAGGCAGGTCGCCGATGACTGAATGTGCATGAACCCGGTTGTTGCGACCCATACGGACATAGTCGTGAATAACAGCGTGCGGACCGACAACTGAATCGTCGCCGATTTCCACCGCTCCGGATATGACCGAAAAGGGCAGGACGCGAACGTTGCTCCCCAGACGAGCGTCGTTCGAAATGACTGCAGTAGGATGAATCAGATCCGCCATTGCCGCATGCTTTGTTCTTGGTCCGACGCAAATAATACCACCGTCCGTTGTTATTCCGACCCAACATTCATACGCGGTCAGGCATGCTAAACTTGCGCGCCAGTGTTCAGGCCCGAACCCCAAGGTCATGGAAGTCAGTCAACTTCAGAGTCAGATCAATGATCTTAGCAAGCGCGTTGCGGCGCTAAGGGGGTACCTTTGACCTTGATAAAAAGAAGCGAAGACTAAACGAGGTGACCGAACTCCTGGCCGATCCGGATGTGTGGGGTGACCGGGAGCGGGCACAAAACCTCGGCCGTGAAAGGTCTGGTCTCGAAAAGGTCGTGCTGCAGTTGAAAACGCTGTCTGCCGGTCTTACCGATAGCGCCGAACTGTTCCAATTGGCTCGTGAGGAAAACGATTCGGCGACGATGGACGAACTGGCAATCGACCTCGACCGGTACGCCACTGAGATCGAGCGTCTGGAGTTCCGGCGCATGTTTTCCAATCCGATGGATGCTGCCAATGCATTCCTCGACGTTCAGGCGGGTTCCGGCGGTACCGAGGCCCAGGACTGGACCGAGATGCTGTTGAGGATGTACCTGAAATGGGCTGAGGCCCACGGTTTTGATGCCGAAATTATCGAGGCATCAGCCGGCGAGGTCGCCGGCATGAAGAGTGCAACGGTGCATATCCGCGGCGATTATGCGTTCGGCTGGCTGCGGACCGAAACGGGTGTGCATCGCCTGGTCCGCAAGTCACCATTTGATTCCGGGAACCGACGGCACACGTCTTTTGCTGCAGTGTTCGTGTCACCGGAGATTGACGACGAGGTTGACGTTGAAATAAATCCGGCTGATCTTCGTGTAGACGTCTACCGGGCGAGCGGTGCCGGTGGGCAGCATGTCAACCGGACTGAGTCGGCCGTCAGGATTACCCATATGCCGTCCGGCATAGTCGTGCAATGTCAGAACGATCGCTCGCAACATAAAAACAAGGCGACCGCGATGAAGCAACTCAAAGCGAAGCTTTACGAACTCGAAATGCAGAAGCGCCGTACGGAGGCGCAGGCGATTGAGGACAGCAAGGCCGACATTGGTTGGGGCAGCCAGATCCGTTCTTATGTGCTGGATCAGGCGCGAATAAAGGATCTGCGGACGGGTGTCGAATCAGGTAACACGCAGGCAGTCCTGGATGGCGACCTTGACCGGTTTATCGAAGCCAGCCTCAAGGAGGGCGTGTAGCAACATTTACGGGCAGCTTATGACCGACAAGGACGAACATTCCCTGATCTCAGATCGTCGTCGCAAGCTGACACGGCTTCGCGAGCAGGGTCCGGCCTATCCGAATCACCACCGACGAACGGTGCTGGCGGGTGAACTGCATGCACACTGCGATGGCAAGAGCGACGATGCCATCGATGCGGAACAACTTGCGGTCCATGTCACCGGCCGAATGATGGCCAAGCGGATAATGGGTAAGGCCAGTTTTGTCCGTCTCGACGATCGATCCGGATCGATCCAGCTGTTTCTGCAACGTGACGCGCTAGCCGATGGTCTTTACGCGGCGTTCAAGTCCTGGGATGTTGGCGATCTGATTTCCGCTGAGGGAACAGTGTTCCGTACCCGCAAAGGAGAACTGTCGGTCCGGGTAACGGCGCTGAGCATGCTGGCGAAGTGTCTGCGGCCACTGCCCGAGAAATATCATGGCCTTGCTGATCAGGAACTTCGCTATCGTCGGCGGTATCTCGACCTGATCATGAATGATCGGACACGACGCACCTTTCGGATGCGTACCCGGATCATCAGTTTTATCCGTCACTACCTGGATGCGCTGGACTTCATGGAAGTTGAAACGCCCATGATGCAGACGATTGCGGGCGGGGCGCTTGCGCGGCCGTTTGAAACTCATCACAACGCGCTTGACATGAAACTTTTCTTAAGAGTTGCGCCGGAGTTATTTCTCAAGCGCCTTATCGTCGGCGGACTGGAGCGAGTCTACGAGATCAACAGGAATTTCCGTAATGAAGGTATATCAACTCAGCATAACCCGGAATTTACAATGCTCGAGTTGTACACAGCCTACGCTGACTACAACGACGTCATGAATCTGACCGAATCGATGCTGCGGAGTATGGCTCAGAGCCTGCTTGATTCCACTAACGTTGAGTACCAGGGACGAACGCTGGATTTCGGTCCGGAATTCGAGCGGCGGACCTTGCAGGATGCGATTACTGGTCAAAACCCGAATCTTGACCCGTCCCGTATTCGAGATGAAATCCATCTTCGCGAAATCTGCGACCAGCTGAGTATCCCACATCAGAAACACTACGGCGCGGGCAAGCTGCAGCTGGAAATTTTCGAAAAGACAGTGGAGGATCATCTGACGCGGCCGACGTTTATTACAGCCTATCCCGCAGAGGTGTCGCCATTGGCCCGTCGTACGGATAACGACGAGTTCAGTACCGATCGTTTTGAACTATTTGCGGCCGGTCTCGAGCTTGCCAACGGGTTTTCGGAACTGAACGACCCTGAGGATCAGGCGGCTCGGTTCAGGGAACAGGCCGCGATGAAAGCGAAGGGCGATGACGAAGCCATGATCTTTGATGATGACTACGTGCGGGCCCTCGAATATGGCATGCCACCATGTGGGGGCCTTGGCGTCGGTATTGATCGGGTGGTCATGTTGCTGACAGATTCATCGTCAATCCGGGATGTTTTGTTGTTTCCCGTTATGCGGCCTGAGTCATAACAGAAGTTCGGAACCGGGTACGGAATAAGGCATACCCTTGAAGGTCAGTTTAGACGCTCCGGTCATCTCGAGTGCCAACGTTTCGCCGAGAGATGACAAATTTAGGACGGCAAGCATCTCGCAGCCGAATCCGTCCACCGAAACTGCGTCGACCACGGTGCCGACCGCCGCACTGTTGGAGAATATCCGAGCACCGGCAACCGGAGCATCCTGCTGCGTCGAACTGAGCCGAAACATACGTCGCTTGACGCGACCAAGATGTTGCGCTCGGGCGATCACTTCCTGGCCGGTAAAACATCCTTTCCTGAAATCAATGCCGCCGACGACATCCAGGTTGAGCATCTGCGCCAGGAACGTGTCGCTGGTCGCGGGGTAAATCATGGGAATGCCGGACGAGATCATCGTCTGACGCCACGCGATATCTGCCTCATGATTTTCGAGGCCGGGTGCGCCTGAAAACGCCGGTACGGCAGAATTGGCACCGGAGATCAGAAAGCTATGCGTTGGACCCGGAAGACCCGCCACAAACAGGTCTTCCGACACGGATACCGCCGCGATGTCTGCTGCTGACCCGAGTCCTGCTGAATTCAGGACCTGATCACATCCGGGACCTGAGAGGGCTGCAATGACGACATCCGACACGGCAAGTGAAACCTCAGACCGCAATACATAACGACCCAAAACACCGCAGGTAATGTCGAGCTGGGACCGCGGCAGGACCAGGCGAAAGTAATCCGCCTGGCGCAACAACCAGAAAACAGCGACAACGCGTCCCTGCGGCGTACTGACGGAATTCAGCTGTATGCCAGGTGTTGCGAGTGCGACGACGTCATTGCTTGTCTGGCCCTGCAGGAATGCAGCAGCATCGGCGCCAGCCGCATCAATGGCCGCAAATTCAGATAATCGCAGAAACCGGCAATCCGGCATGATGCTCGTCGCTCGGTCCGTCATGGCTTGTCTGACCCCACCATTCTACGGTTGTCGGGACGGTGATTTCACGCGGTACCGCAGGTTTTGTTCGGCGGCAGGCTCTGATTGTTCATCGTGCAAACAAGATACCTTTCTGGCAAAATTCTCGCCATGTCCGAAGCAGGCAAAAAACCGTTACAGGTACCGGAGCGCGGCAAGAAGACATCGGCCCAAGCCCCGCGGAAAAAACCACGGCCAACGGAGACCGGCGGGCCGGCCGGGCTGGAGCCCACGCGCTACGGTGACTGGGAAAAAGGCGGTCGCTGTATCGACTTCTGACATACGCAAGCCCAAATAGACGTCGTTTCAAAATCTTAAGGAACAAAACCATGACCCGGGGTAATCGTCCGCTGTCGCCGCATCTGCAAATTTACCGGCCACAGTTGACGTGGGTACTCTCTATTCTGCATCGGTTTACCGGTGTTGTGCTCTCTGTCGGCGCCCTGCTACTTGTTGGGTGGTTGATGGCGGCTGCATCCGGACCGTCGGTTTATTCAAAAGTGGCGCCGTATCTTGTATCAACTAGCGGGCTGATTATCATTGCCGCCTTCTCTTTTGCACTGATATATCACCTGCTCAACGGCATTCGGCACCTGATTTGGGACACCGGGCACTGGCTCCGGCTCAGGGAGGTCTACGCGTCCGGATGGGCGGTCGTCATTCTGGCTATGGTATTAACAACCACACTCTGGATCATTGTGCTGCTGACCTGGGGCGATGCCGCATGAACCTGAAAACGTCGCTGAGTCTCGCGCTGGGACCGGGATCGGCCAAGAGTGGCGTGCGTCACTGGTGGCAGCAACGCCTGACTGCGGTGGCGCTGGTTCCGCTGGCGATTTGGTTTCTGGTGTCGTTACTGTCGTTGAACGCTACCGATTATGAGAGCGTAACTTACTGGATATCCAATCCGCTCAATACAGTACTGTTGATTATTTTTGTTGCTGTGCTTATTTTTCACTCAAAACTCGGTGTCCAGGTTGTTATTGAAGATTATGTGCACGGGCACGCGGTGAAGGTTGCATCGCTGGTGCTGTCCCGTTTTGTGCACTACGCAGCGCTCATCGCCGGCGTCTATGCCGTTATTCACGTGGCGCTCGGAGACTGATACGGCGTGAGTGATTCTTATAAAGTTATCGACCATTCCTACGACGTGATCGTCGTCGGTGCCGGCGGGGCCGGACTACGAGCGACTCTCGGACTCGCGGAGGCGGGACTCAAGACCGCCTGTATCACCAAAGTGTTTCCAACACGCAGTCACACAGTGGCGGCTCAGGGTGGTATCAGTGCCGCGCTCGGCAATATGGGGGCCGACGACTGGCGCTGGCATATGTTCGATACCGTTAAGGGGTCGGATTGGCTTGGCGATCAGGACGCCATCGAATACATGTGCAAGGAGGCGCCCGACGCAGTCATTGAGCTTGAACACTATGGTGTCCCGTTTTCGCGCACAGAAGACGGGCGGATCTATCAGCGGCCTTTCGGGGGCATGACGACAAACTATGGCGAAGGTGTTGCCCAGCGAACCTGCGCCGCTGCCGACCGTACCGGCCATGCGATGCTGCACACACTTTATCAACAGTCACTGAAACACGAAGCCGAGTTTTTTATCGAATATTTTGCGCTGGACCTGATCATGGATGACGAGGGATGTTGTCGCGGAGTCATGGCGTGGCAGCTGGACGACGGCACGATCCATCGATTCCGTGCGCACCGGACGATCCTCGCATCCGGTGGCTATGGCCGGGCGTATTTCTCCTGCACTTCGGCACATACGTGTACCGGCGACGGCAACGGTATGGTTTTGCGGGCCGGTCTGCCGCTGCAGGACATGGAATTTGTACAGTTTCATCCAACCGGCATTTACGGTTCGGGCTGCCTGATCACCGAGGGTGCGCGCGGCGAAGGCGGCTACCTGACCAACTCGGCGGGCGAGCGGTTCATGGATCGATACGCCCCGAACGCCAGGGACCTGTCTTCACGCGACGTGGTGAGCCGCTCGATGACAATTGAGATTCGCGAAGGGCGGGGTGTGGGTAACGATCAGGATCACATTCATCTGCATCTCGAACACTTAGGTACCGAGATCATTGACGAGCGATTGCCGGGTATCGCAGAGACAGCGCGAATTTTCGCAGGAGTCGATGTCAACCGGGAACCCATCCCAGTGCTGCCGACGGTTCATTACAACATGGGGGGGATTCCGACGAATTACCATGGAGAGGTCCTGACGATTAAGGACGGCGATGCCAACTACGTAGTACCGGGATTGATGGCTGTAGGTGAAGCTGCATGTGTATCCGTGCATGGGGCCAATCGGCTGGGCTCCAATTCGCTCCTGGATCTTGTCGTGTTTGGTCGGGCCGCAGGGCTTCGCTGCGCGGCGACAGTAAGCGCGGACGCAAAGCATGCGTCGTTGCCACCTGATGCGGGCGATGCCTGCATGGCATGGCTGGACCAGTATCGGCATGCAAACGGTTCATTGCCAACGGCAGAAATACGGCTGCAGATGCAACGCACGATGCAGAATCACGCTGCGGTATTTCGAACCGGCGCGGTGATGAAAGACGGGATCGAGCAACTGAAGCAGATAAGGGAGAGTTTCCTGGACGTTCGCGTTGGCGATCGATCGTTGATCTGGAACACAGATCTCATGGAGACTCTTGAATTGGCTAATCTGCTCGCGCAGGCAACGGTTACAATGCATTCTGCCGAAAATCGTCGCGAAAGCCGGGGCGCACACGCGCGGGAAGATTATCCGGACCGTGACGATAAGCAATGGATGAAACATACCGTGGCCTGGTACGACGCGGGAGAGGATTCGGTTCACATCGACTATCGGGATGTGCATATGAAGACTTTGACAGACGATGTCGACGTTATCCCGCCAAGGGCACGGGTATACTAGGCGCTAGGCGCTAGGCACTAGGCTCAGGCCCAAAGCCTCAAGCCTCAGGTCTCAGGACTACAAGACATGGCTCAGTTTCGATTACCCCCGAACTCGAGGATACAGCGAGGCCGTCATTTTGCAGCGGCGGATGGCACGGCCAACGCGCGGCAATTCTCGGTTTATCGCTGGGATCCGGACAGCGGCGAGAAACCCCGCATGGATACCTACGATGTCGACATGGACACGTGTGGGCCCATGGTGCTTGACGCGCTTATCAAGATAAAAGATGAGATGGACTCGACATTGACGTTCCGGCGCTCGTGCCGCGAAGGAATCTGCGGTTCCTGCGCGATGAATATCGGTGGCGAGAATACGCTGGCCTGCATCGTGGCGTGCTCCGATTACAAGAGCGCCGTCAAAGTATATCCACTGCCGCACATGCCGGTCGTCAAGGATCTCGTCCCCGACCTGACGGGTTTTTACGCGCAGTATGCATCCATCGAACCGTGGCTTAAAACCGGTACACCGGCCCCGCCGGACCGGGAACGACTGCAGTCAAAAACGGATCAGGAAAAGATCGATGAACCGTCAGCGTGCATTCTGTGTGCCTGCTGTTCGACGGCATGCCCAAGTTACTGGTGGAACCCCGATCGGTATCTTGGTCCGGCGACACTGCTGGCGGCCTATCGATGGATCATCGATAGCCGGGACGACGCCACCGGCGAGCGACTGGATGCCCTCGCAGATCCGTTTCGTTTGTACCGCTGCCACACGATTTTGAATTGCACCAAGACCTGCCCGAAGCACCTGAACCCGGCACTGGCCATTGCCGAAATCAAGAAGATGATCGCGCAAAAGCGCCATTGACAATGCTATGACGGATCGCGTGAAATTTGCAAAGTTGTCGTGGCGTTGTCGCCGTGGCATGCGCGAGCTGGATTTCCTGCTGCAGCGGTACCTGACGGAGTATTACTCGAGGGCTACCCGGGACGAACAGGCCGCGTTCAACCGGCTGTTGTGTCTGCAGGACCCCGTTATCCTCAGTTACGTCATGCGGCGCGAAAAGCCCGAGGATCTTAATCTAATAAGTGTCATCAACCAGATCAGCTCCGCCGCTCGTCATCGAACCATGTCCTGATCCGGTCGTTGCGCTCTGGATTGTCGGCATACACTGCGCTGGCGCCGGAACGCTCTGGCTGGTGCCTCTGCCGCCGGTGATCCACATCGCGCTGTTGGTTGCCTGTCTCTGGGGCGGTCAACGTGCGCTCGATCAACACGTGTTCCGCCGCGGTCCCGAAGCTTTTGTACGTTTGGTATGGGGTCAGACCGGGGATTGGACAATTACGGATCGTGCCGGTCGACGACACCGGGTGCGTCTGGTCGAAGCAGTCTGTCGGCAATGGCTGATTCTGCTGCGATTCCGCACCCCGCAGGGCCGCAGCCGGCACCTGGTCCTGGGGCCGCATTCTCTGCCCGGATCCGTGCGCCGGCGACTTCTGGTTCGCGCGCGCCTGCTGCGATTTGTTGCATAGCACAACGAACCGACCCGCTGGTAGAATAGCCGGTCGTGATGAACGGACAAAAAGTGAACCCGATCACGATCCGGAGGCGAACTTTAGTACCGGCAGCCGGTCTATCTGAGTGGCGTTTGGATATGCCCCTGGAGCCGGGGGGCTGCCCGTATGGGCAACAAAACTAGTGACCAGTTGCTGGTCAAACGGGTCCAGCAGGGAGACAAATCGGCGTTTGATGTGCTGGTACTCAAATATCAGCACAAGATTGTCAAACTTGTAATGCGCTACGTGCGGGATCCCAACGAAGCCCTGGACGTGGCCCAGGAAGCATTTCTAAAAGCCTACCGGGCGTTACCGGCCTTCAGGGGTGAAAGCGCGTTTTATACCTGGCTGTACAGGATCGCGATCAACACCTCGAAGAATTATCTGGTAGCTGGTAGCAGACGACCGCTGGAGTACGATCTGGATCCGCAGGACCCAGAACAGTACAACACCCATGCCCGGCTGAAGGAAGTTGATACGCCTGAGGGGCTGATGCTTTCCGCAGAAATACAGGATACGGTTAACAAAGCGATCGAGCAGTTGCCGGAAGATTTGCGTACAGCCATTATTCTGCGCGAAATGGATGGCATGAGTTATGAAGAGATCGCACAAACCATGGAATGCCCCGTCGGGACTGTGCGCTCGAGGATTTTCAGGGCCCGCGAGGCCATTGATAAGCGGCTGAAGCCGCTTTTGACGGAATGAGGACATCGAAATGACTGACAAGCTCAGGGAGCAGGTGTCAGCACTGGTTGACAACGAGCTTGATGCAGGCCAAACCGATCTTCTGCTGAGGCGGATTGGCGCTGACCCGGACCTGCGCGGTACCGTTGAGCGGTATGTCCTGATGGGTGAGACAATCCGTGATGCACTGGCGCCGGCACGGATGGGCGAGTTTGCGGACCAAGTGATGGCAAAGATTGGAAAAGGCGCCGATTCAGGACGCGTCACAGTGCCGAGCCATACATTTGCTATGGTCGCCAAGGCTGCCGGGGGATTTGCCGTGGCCGCGACGGTAGCGACCATCGCGATTTTGAGTTTGCAGGGCGAGCCGGAACCGACAACGCTTACGTATCAGCCGGAAGGTGGTGTTGAGATCGTTCCGCCGCCGCCCTCGGAACGGCCCGATGCCGCTCAGATGCGATTAACCGCATACCTTCTTTCGCACAGTGAATACTCCACATCGATGGGGCCAAAGGGTATGCTGACGCGGATCGTCAGCCACGCGGACTTTGACGTTCCGAACGAAGACGTGGAGGACGAAATGGAACAGGACGACCAGGCGACGGAGCAACAGCAGCAATGACGCGGGCCCGAGAGAAACTAACCGCGGCGTGTCTGTGTTTTGCCGTCGCACTACCGGCCTTTGCGCAAGGCGATGCCCGGATGTGGCTGGATCGCATGGAGAATGCAGTCGAGTATCTCAACTACAAGGGCGTCTTTGTCCACATACACGGAGGCCGCTCCGAATCGATGCAGATCGTGCACCGGGCTGAGGGCGAAGTCATAACAGAACGCCTTCACTCGCTGGATGGACCGAAACGCGAGATTATCCGGGTAGACAACACGGTCAAATGCATACTGCCCGACAAACAGTCCGTGCTGGTTGAACGATTGCAGGGCAAAACTGCTCTGCAGGCACGCTTGCCCACCTACACCACTCAACTCGATGAGACTTACAGTTTCCGGCTGAAACGGGAGCGGGGCAAGGTCGCCGGTCGCAGAACCCGCATCATTTACATCGAGCCAAAAGACCGTTACCGCTACGGCTATCGTCTCGGTCTGGATGAAGAAACCGCGATGCCACTGAAAGCCCAGGTCATGTCCGCCGACAATGAAATTATCGAGCAGATCTGGTTTGTAAGCATCACACTGCACGACAGTATTCCCGACGCCGAATTTGAGGCTGTTACCGACCACGGTGATTTTGTCTGGTATCAGCAAGACCCGAAAAGTCGGGCGCTCGAGAAAGATCATACGACGCTGTGGCGTGCCGCCCGCTTGCCAATAGGTTTTGTTTTGACTGAATCCAAGACCAGGATGATGGCGGGCTCCGATGAGCCGGTCGAGCATCTGGTTTATTCGGACGGACTCGCAGTCGTTTCAGTATTCGTAGAAATGCGCAGCGGCGGAGTTGACGATATGGGTGGCTGGTCACGAATGGGCGCGGCCAATGTTTTTGCGACGCGACGTGACCTGCATCTCGTAACGGCTGTCGGCGAGGTACCGGCTACGACCGTCGAATACATCGCTGAATCGGTTCAGCCGACAACACTGGGCGCCATGCGATGATCACTGAAAGTGCCCTGGTCGTACGGCGCTCCGACCGCTTCGCCTTTGTACGCAGTGAAAGCCAGCATTTTTGTAAGCGTTGTGCCGAAGGTCGCGGCTGCGGCTCGCAACTGGGAGGCTTCATATTGAAGAACCGGCTGCACGAAGTAAGAGCGCTTGTTTGCGATCCAACCGTAAGGCCGGGAGACAGGGTATTGCTTGGATTGTCAGGTGATACGTTGCTCAAAACGGCGCTGCTGGTCTATGGCTTGCCGCTGGTATTCCTTTTTGCTGGTGCGCTGGCTGGCGCCGGCGGCGGCGAGGCGGGCGCCATGATCGGCGCGCTGGCGGGGCTAAGCACCGGGTTGCTGACAGTAAGGCTGTTAAGCAGGCGTCTGGCGACAAACGACCGCTGGCAGCCGGTGATCCTGCGGCGGCTGGACAAGCACGCGCCGACCCGCTGAAGTCAATCCCGCATGAATTTCACGGTCTATACCCGGCCGGACTGTCCTCTCTGCGACCGGCTCCTCGCCGAACTCCGGTTTTTGTGTCGGGACCGGACGATTACCATCCGGGTCGTCGATGTTGATCAGGATGTTGCACTTCAGCGTCGACATCACGAGCGCGTGCCGGTACTTCTGGCGGACGGAGAAGAGCTGTGTCATCACCGCCTGGATCCATCCGCCGTTCGCCGCCGACTGGCGGCATGTCATGGAAAGTGAGCGGTTATAATCCGTTCGCGGCCAGGCGGGAATCTGACGCCTGACTGTCACCGTGCTGCATGGAACGTATACGCAACTTTTCGATCATCGCGCACATTGATCACGGCAAGTCGACGCTTGCCGATCGATTTATTCAGATTTGCGGTGGTTTGACAGAACGCGAAATGGCTGCGCAGGTTCTCGACTCGATGGAACTTGAACGCGAGCGTGGGATAACCATCAAGGCTCAGAGTGTCTCGCTGGATTACACGGCTACCGACGGCACAACCTGCCAGCTGAATCTGATCGATACACCCGGTCACGTGGATTTTTCCTATGAAGTTTCCCGATCTCTGTCGGCCTGCGAGGGCGCGCTGCTGGTTGTCGATGCAGCCCAGGGCGTGGAAGCACAGACTGTCGCAAATTGTAATACGGCGCTTGAGCAGGGACTGGAAGTGGTGCCGGTGCTGAACAAAATGGATCTGCCGTCCGCGGACCCGGATCGCGTTATCGGCGAGATCGAGGAAATCATCGGTATTGAGGCCCGCGATGCCCTATGCGTGAGCGCCAAGACAGGTGAAGGGGTGCGCAAACTTCTGGATCGCCTCGTGGCTCGAATTCCACCGCCAGTCGGCGACCCGGGCGGCGCACTGCAGGCTCTCATTACGGATTCCTGGTTTGATAACTATGTCGGCGTCGTTTCTCTGGTTCGGGTAGTCAACGGGGCGGTCCATCGTGGCGACAAAATCCGGGTTGTATCTACCGGCCGCGACTATGTCGTCGGCCGGGTCGGTTGCTTTACGCCGAAATCCCGGGATCGGGAGTTCCTGGCTACGGGGGAAGTCGGTTTTGTGATTGCCGGCATAAAGGATATTCACGGGGCACCGGTAGGTGACACGCTCACAGACGACAGGAATCCCTGCCTTGCACCGCTACCGGGTTTCGAAGCGGTGCAGCCGCGGGTTTTCTCCGGTCTTTTTCCGGTCGATTCTGACGACTATGGCAAGCTTCGTGAGGCGCTGCAGAAGCTTAGATTGAACGATTCGTCAGTCCAATTCGAACCGGAGACATCGGTGGCGCTTGGATTCGGTTTCCGATGCGGGTTTTTGGGCACGTTGCACATGGAGATCGTCCAGGAACGTCTCGAACGTGAATATGACCTGGAGTTGATATCAACGGCACCGACTGTCGTCTATGAGGTAGTCCGGACGGATGGGGCAGTCGTGTTAGTTGACAATCCTGCCAGGTTGCCGGCTCCGGGTCTTGTCGCGGAAATTCGTGAGCCCGTGATCGCGGCGAGCATTCTGGTTCCGCAGGAACACCTGGGCGGAGTTATCAGGTTATGCGTCGAGAAACGTGGTGTTCAGAGACGCATGCAGTATCTCGGGCAGCAGGTATCGCTTGAATACGAACTACCTTTGGCCGAAGTCGTTGTGGATTTCTTTGACCGGCTCAAGTCGGTGAGCCGTGGTTACGCGTCCTTTGACTATGTATTTCGCCGCTTCCAGCCAGCGGATCTGGTAAAGCTGGATGTCCTGATCAACAAGGAAAAAGTGGACGCGCTGTCGGTAATCGTGTACCGCGAAAACGCAGATCGACGGGGGCGCGAACTCGTCGATGCCATGCGGAATTTGATACCCAGACAAATGTTCGATGTTGCCATCCAGGCGGCGATCGGCGGTCGCATCATCGCCAGATCAACCGTCAAGCAACTTCGGAAAAACGTCACCGCGAAATGTTACGGAGGGGATATTTCGCGCAAGCGCAAACTGCTGGAAAAGCAAAAGGCCGGTAAGCGCCGAATGAAGCAGGTCGGATCGGTAGAGATCCCCCAGGAAGCATTTCTGGCGGTGTTGCAGGCCGGTAAAAAATGACGAATACTGCCGATCGCCGCGATTGAGGCATTGTTGTATGGGTTTTGACTTCGCACTTGTACTTGTTATTGCTGCCGTCGTAACGGGCGTCACTTGGGCTGTCGATGCCTGGTATTTTCGGCCGGAACGGGAGCGGCTCGCGGCCATGGGTGCCTCAGGACAGGCGCCGGCGTCTGTCAATGAGCCGTTGCTGGTAGAGTATTCGCGCTCTTTCTTCCCGATCATCCTTCTGGTGTTGCTGGTGCGCTCGTTCTTGTATGAGCCCTTCAGAATCCCGTCCGATTCCATGATGCCGACCCTTCTGGACGGCGATTTCATTTTTGTGAACAAGTACGTATATGGACTCAGGTTGCCTGTGGTAAATACCAAGGTATTGCCAATGGGCGCGCCCGAGCGGGGTGATGTCGTGGTATTCAGGCTGCCCAGTGACCCGAGCACGAATTTCATCAAGCGTATCGTCGGGTTGCCGGGTGACAAGGTGAGCTTCGATCAGAAACAGCTCCTGATCAACGGCCAGCCGGTGGCCCGGGATTGCAGCAGTATATTTGTATATCCAGGGCATGAAAATGCACGGATGTGCGTGGAGTCTTTGGGTGAAATCAGGCACAAGATTATCCATCTGCCTCACGCCAGACCACGAAATGTAAGAGATGAATTCGTTGTGCCCGATGATCACTACTTTGTCATGGGTGATAACCGAGACAACAGCAAAGATAGCCGCTTTCCGGAAGTCGGATTTATTCCTGAAACGCATCTTGTCGGTGAGGCGGTGAGGATCTGGATGAATCTTGATTGGCAATGGAACCGGATTGGCAGCAAAATCGAATGACACAGAGGTGCCTCATGAACAGCAGGCAACAGGGAATGACAGTCATTGGTGCATTGACCCTCGCTATTCTTGTTGGTGCATTTGTCTTTGCGGGTATCAAACTGACGCCCGTTTATCTCGAGTATATGAAAGTAGTTTCAGTACTCCAGGGCGTAAAAGACGAGATGGACGGCGCGAACCCGACACCAATGGCGATCAAAAATTCCATTGAAAAAAGACTGTATGTTGAGGGTGTAAAGGCTATTAAATTGCGTGATTTTTCGATTCGCAGAGACAGCGCGAACTATGTAGTTCGGGCACAATATGATGATACGGCGACGTATATCGGGAACGTGTCCTTTCTGATCGTATTCAACAAGAGTGTAGAGATTATCCGTTGAAGCACTCGGACGAGTGGCTCAAAGAACATTTCGGCTACCGTTTCAAAAACAAGGAACTGCTCGAGGCGGCCCTGACGCATCGCAGCGCTGATCGCCGACACAACGAGCGTCTTGAATTTCTCGGCGATTCGGTACTCAGCGCTGTCATATCCGATGTACTTTTTCAAGCTGTGCCGGATGCTACCGAGGGCGAACTGAGCAGAATTCGCGCCAGCCTGGTCAATGGTCAGACACTTGGCGAAATTGCATCAGGCCTCGCGCTGGGCGTCCACCTGAACCTTGGTAGCGGGGAGTTGAAATCCGGCGGATTCCGCAGGCCGTCCATACTGGCGGATGCACTCGAAGCGGTGCTTGGTGCTATTTATCTTGACGGTGGTTATGACGCGGCCGCGGCGAGTATTCACCGTATCTTCTGTCACCGACTCGACCGCCTGCCGTCCGGTGACGATCTGAAGGATCCCAAGACCCGCCTTCAGGAATATCTGCAGGCACGTGGTCAGGCATTGCCAAATTATTCTGTTCTGGCAACGCGGGGCGAGCCCCACGATCGGACCTTTTCGGTGGTCTGTGAGGCGGACGAATATTCGGCCAACGGCGTCGGCAAAAGCCGGCGGCAGGCAGAACAGGATGCGGCACGCTGCCTGCTGGAACAACTGGAGAATGTCTGAAAACAGTTATCACTGCGGGTTTGCCGCCATAGTCGGGCGCGCAAACGTTGGCAAGTCGACCCTGCTAAACAGCCTGCTGCGACAAAAGGTTTCGATCGTAACCGCAAAGCCCCAGACCACGCGGCATCGAATCCTCGGCATCAGTACGTTACCGGATTCCCAGGTGGTTTTTGTCGATACACCGGGCATGCACGATCCCGGAGGTCGAGCGATGAACCGGGCCATGAATCGGTTGGCCCGACAGTCGCTTGTTGACGCCGATCTGGTCCTCTTCGTAATCGAAGCACTTCGGTGGAGTGACCAGGAAGATACTATTCTCCGCGAGATTTTGGCGGCCTCCCGTCCTGTCATTCTGGTCGTGAATAAGGTCGATCGGGTCAGGCCGCGGGATAAACTTCTGCCATTTATCGACGATATGGCAGCAAAAGCGGAGTTTGAAGCGATCGTGCCGGTTTCTGCGCTAAAGGATCCTGATCTGGGTCAGCTACGCCGACTGGCTTCGGAGTCCTTGCCTGTAGCACCTCCGTGTTTCCCGGCCGAGCAGATTACCGATCGGAGTGATGCCTTTCGCGCAGCCGAGGTTATTCGCGAAAAACTCACCGCCGCGCTCCATCAGGAACTGCCCTACGGACTTGCCGTCGAAATCGAAAAGTTTGAACCCGCCGGACGGGGTATCCACATGTCGGCAGTGATATGGGTAGAACGCTCCGGACAAAAAGCGATCGTGATCGGGAAAAGCGGTAACCTTCTCAAGCGCATCGGTCGCGAAGCGCGTCTGGAGCTCAAGGCGCGCATGGTTTGTCCGGTTCATATCGACCTCTGGGTCAAGGTTAAGAAAAACTGGTCTGACAGCGAGCGCTCGTTGCGCGAGCTTGGTTACGAACTGCAGTGACTTCCCGTCTGAAAGCCGATCTGGAGCCGGCATTCCTGCTGCACAGCCGTCCGTATCTTGAAAGCAGCGTGATTGCCGACTTCTTCACCCGCGGCCATGGGCGGCTCTCACTCGTCGCCAAGGGCGCACGACGACCCGTGTCCAAACTACGCGGAATCCTGCAGCCTTTCTGCCGCTTGTGCATTTCCTTCACCCAGCGATCCGATCTGGGCACTTTGACCGGTGCCGACGCCGACGACCGACCGGTCAATCTTGGCGGTGACGGATTGATGGGAGCGTTTTATCTGAACGAACTCCTGATTCGGTTACTGCACCGCAATGACGCGCAGACCGCACTGTTTGCAGTCTATCAACAGGCGCTGAAGGATCTGGCCGAAATAAGCCCGGTAGCGCCGGTGCTGCGGGTGTTTGAGAAGCAGCTTCTCGAGCTGCTCGGTTATGGTCTGGAACTGCGCAAGGAGGTAACCGGCGACCAGGCAATCGAGCCGGATCTGACCTACGAGTACCGGCTGGAAGAGGGTCCTGTAAGAACTGACGACGGTTGTACCAGTGGCCTGGTATTTTCCGGCAGCTCATTGATCGCCCTCGCTCGGGAGGATCTGTCCGAAAGCAAGAGTCAGCATGATGCACGTCGGCTCCTCACCGCTGCACTGGAACTCTACCTGGGTGACAGGCCGCTTCGTACGAGAAAAGTAATGCGGGACCTGCGGCGCTGAGCTAGAGTAGCTTTTTCTCTTGATGAAGGTACTAAGCTGGTGCCGGACGTGTGCACACTGGGTGTAAATATTGATCACGTCGCGACGCTACGACAGGCGCGTGGAACGACTTACCCTGATCCGGTTACAGCAGCACTGATGGCGGAGAATGCCGGGGCCGATGGCATAACGTTACACCTCCGCGAAGACCGTCGCCATATTCAGGATAACGACGTGTATGAGTTGGCTGAGCGATTGACGACGCACATGAATCTCGAGATGGCCGTTACGGATGACATGTTGCAGGTTGCCGAACGAGTGAGGCCCACGGATTGTTGTCTTGTACCGGAACGTCGGGAAGAGCTGACGACCGAAGGCGGTCTTGACATTGCTGGCCAGATTGACCGGGTCGCCGAGGCATGTTCCCGATTGGCCAGTCACGGGACGCGCGCGTCGCTGTTTATCGACCCGGAAACCGAGCAGCTTGACGCGGCCTGTGAGGCCGGGGCGACGGTCATTGAATTGCATACCGGCGCCTATGCGGATGCCCCGAATTCGCGCCTGCAGGCAGCGGAACTGGAGAGGCTACGGAAAGCTGTGCAACATGGCATCACGCTCGGTCTCAAAATTCACGCCGGTCATGGTCTGCACTATGACAACGTGCAACCGGTAGCCGGGATCCGGGATATTACAGAGCTGAATATCGGTCATGCAATCATTGCGCGTTCTATTTTCGATGGGCTGGCGGTTGCAGTCGCCGAAATGAAACGGCTGATGCTTGAGGCGCGGTCCGAATGATCTACGGTATCGGCACCGACATCCTGCGCGTAGATCGCATCGAAAAAACATTGCAGAGATTCGGCAGTCACTTTGTCGACCGGCTGCTGTTACCGGCGGAGCGGATTTCGTTCGATCGGCAACGGAACCCCGTGCGTTTTCTCGCGATGCGTTTTGCCGGTAAGGAAGCCGTAGTAAAGGCCATGGGCACCGGCTTCAGGCATGGCATGTGGATACGTGACGTTGGCATCGTTCAAAATTCGCGTGGGAAGCCCGAAATTTGTTACTCGTCCCGCGGCGAGAGAGTGTGCCGGGATCTGGGCATCGGCGAAGGTCATATTTCTCTCACCGACGATGGCGGATTTGTTTTTGCAGTCGCCGTGCTCATGAAGGCTCGGGGTTAGTTGCAGGTTATGCATTGCTTCGCATTTGATATTGAAACAGTACCCGACACCGAGTTTGGTCGCCGCCTGCTCGCGCTGGAGGATATCGACGATAGGGATGTAGCGCAGATCATGTTCTCGCGACGTCGTCAGGTCACCGGTTCCGAATTTCTACCAATTCATCAACATCGTGTCGTCGCAATTTCAGTGGCGTTACGGAACCGGGACGAGTTCCGTGTCTGGTCGCTTGGCCAGGAAGATTCAGACGAAGCGGAGATTATCCGGAGATTTTTTGCCGGGATCGAAAAATACACTCCCGACCTGGTTTCCTGGAATGGCAGCGGATTCGATCTGCCTGTCCTGCATTACCGTGCACTGAGACATGGTATTGTCGCCCGCCGGTACTGGGAGACAGGTGACGAGGATCAGTCGTTTCGGTGGAATAACTACCTGAGCCGGTTCCACTGGCGCCATCTCGATCTGATGGACGTCTTGTCTGGTTTTCAACACCAGAACAGGGCGTCACTCAATGATATTGCCGTACTTCTCGGTTATCCCGGCAAATTGGGTATCACGGGTAAGGATGTCTTTGCACTGTTCAGCCAGGGTGATGTGCAGACAATACGCAATTATTGTGAAACCGATGTGCTGAATACCTTCCTGATTTATCTGTCTTTCGAGCTGGTTCGCGGCAGAATCGACGCTGACGACTATAGACGGGAATGTGAGCTGGTCCGACATTCGCTGCAAGAGGCATCGAGGCCACATTTCCAGGAATTTCTTGATGCCTGGCCGCAGACGGGGACCTGATCGGATCGTGGTGAAGGCACCTACCCAATTCCCGGAGCCGGTAACGGTCGATCAAATGCATCTCGACGGTTGGGGTGTGGCACGACACGGTGATCAGCGGCTGCGAATCGATCAGGCTCTCAGTGGTGAGCGGGTGCTTTTTCATCAGAAACGGCGGCGACGTGGCCGGGTCGAGGGTGTTATTGAGCGACTCATCGATGCCTCCCCGAATCGCGTGGACGCGCGCTGCCCTTATTTCGGCGTGTGCGGTGGCTGCTCCCTGCAGCATGTTGCGCCGGCCTACCAGCTTGAGATGAAGCAGGCCGCACTGATCGAGCATCTCAAGGACAGCGGTGTGACCTCGAACCGAGTCCTGAGCCCGGTGACGGGCCCCGAGTGGGGATACCGTCGACGGGCGCGCCTCGGAGCGAGATACGTTAGCGGCAAGGGTCGGGTCCTGGTCGGATTCCGCGAGCGTTTCAAATCGTACGTGACTGATATGGACTCCTGCGAGGTAATGGTGCCGGAAGCGTCGGCCCTGATCAGGCCCCTCGCCGATCTGATCCTGGGTTTGTCGCTCTTTCAGCGCCTGCCCCAGATCGAAATCACCGTGGCCGACAATCAAACGGCGCTCGTATTTCGAATTCTTGACACACCCAGTGATGCCGACACAGCAGCATTGAAGTCGTTCGGACAGCAACATGGCGTCACAATTTATTTACAGTCGGGCGGAATAGACTCGGTCAAACCTTTATCACCACCGGTCCCATCCTTGCGTTTCAGGCTCGAGAAAAGTGATCTCACTTTCGAGTTTGGTCCGACTGAGTTTATCCAGGTCAACTCGGCAATAAATGAGAAACTGATAGACCGGGTTCTCAAGCTGCTCAGGCCTGAAACTACCGATGCCGTGCTGGATCTGTTTTGCGGAATTGGCAATATCACTCTGCCGCTGGGACGAACCGGCGCTAAGGTCACGGGAATCGAATCAAATCCAACTGCCCTCAAACTGGCCCGCACAAACGCCCGACTCAACAAGCTGGATAACGTCTGTTTTCTTGAGAGTGATCTGACAGACGGGCTTGAGGAATTTTTTTCAACCCAATCGCATGTGGATCTGGTGGTCCTGGATCCGCCCCGTACAGGAGCTGAAGTTGTGTCACGCCAGCTCGGTTCACTATCGCCACGACGAATCGTGTATATTTCCTGTCACGCGCCAAGCCTGGCGCGTGACGCCGGCATACTGGGCACGGACTCCGGGTACCGGCTGGAAGCTGTCGGCGTAATGGATATGTTTCCACACACTTCGCACGTGGAGTCAATCGCATTGTTTGAAAAGGACTGATTCGGGTATGAGTATTGAAATAGAACGCAAGTTCCTTGTGCTCTCTGACGAGTGGAAGAAGCATGCACACCGCGAAGACATCGTCCGCCAGGGATATCTTTCGAGCGAGGACAGTTGTTCAATTCGGGTTCGGGTGACCTCAGAGTGCGGATTCCTGAACATCAAGAGTGGTGAACCGACCATGCGACGTATTGAGTATCAGTATGTGATACCGGTTACGGATGCCGAGGAGATGCTGTACAAATTTTGCCGGTGGCCGCTGATTGAGAAAAGACGATATTGGGTCGCACACTCCGGGCACGAATGGCAGATCGACGTTTTTGACGACGCCAATAAGGGCATGATCGTGGCGGAACTTGAACTGAAGCGGGAAGATGAGAAGTTCGAGTTGCCACCATGGGTCGGTGCAGAGGTTACAGACGATCCCAGGTATTACAACGTGTACCTCCTCGACAACCCGTATACCACCTGGCCGGAGAACCGGCGCGCCGGAGCACACGACCTGGAGTGATGTCCGGTCGCAGGATCATCATCGATCTGGATCGCCAGACGCTGACTCTATTGCGTCAAGGAAAGCCGGCAGAGACTTATCCCGTGTCGACGTCGGCAATCGGTGCCGGCGAACAGGATGGCAGCGGCTGTACGCCTCGGGGAAAACACATCATCCGGGCCAGGATCGGTGCCGGACTTCCGGTAGGATCCGTCCTGGTCGCGCGCCGTCCGACCGGAGAAATATTCACCGAAAATCTTCGCGATAATCACCCGGATCGGGACTGGATTCTGACGCGAATCCTGTGGCTGAGCGGCACGGAGACGGGCCGGAATCGTCTGGGTCAGGTCGACACGATGCGACGATACATTTATATACACGGCACGCCGGACAGCGAAGCAATCGGCGTTCCAGGGTCTCACGGTTGTGTGCGAATGCGTAACAGAGACGTTGTGGAACTATTCGACGCCGCCGATGTTGGCACCCCGGTCGAGATAATTCAGTCGCGGAGTAGACGGTGACACTGGGCCCGCTGATGTGTGACATAGGCGGTTCGGAACTCACCGCTGAAGATGTCGAGATCCTGGCCCATCCCTTCATCGGCGGCGTCATCCTCTTCAGCCGCAACTACGACAACCCAGACCAGTTGACGTCGCTGGTTTCTGCTATCCACGACATTCGAAATCCACCGCTGCTCGTCGCAGTAGATCAGGAGGGAGGCAGGGTCCAGCGTTTGCGGGAGTCGTTCACAAAACTGCCGGCGGCACATCTGATCGGGCGGCAGCATGACGTCGACCGGGAACACGGCCGACACCTGGCTGAACGCGCGGGCTGGATGATGGCCAGTGAACTCAGGGCCGTTGACATTGACATGAGTTTTGCGCCAGTACTCGATCTGGATTGGGGTCTGAGTGAGGTGATCGGTGATCGGGCGTTTCACCGTGATCCGGACGTCGTTGCCGAGCTCGGGTTTGCGTTTATGTCGGGCATGCGAACGGCAGGCATGGCAGCCACCGGCAAACATTTCCCCGGCCATGGGCATGTCGTAAAGGACTCGCACAAGACACTGCCTGGCGACCGGCGACCCGCTGAAGATCTTGCCGATGACCTGTTGCCCTTTGAACGGCTGATCGAAGCCGGGTTACCGGCGATCATGACGGCTCACGTCGCCTATCCGGCCATAGACGAACGACCCGCGGGCTTCTCCACCGCGTGGATCCGTGGATCGCTGCGCGATCGTCTCCATTTTGGCGGTGCAGTTATCTCAGATGATCTCAGTATGGAGGCTGCTGCAGTCGCGGGCGACATGACGGAGCGTGCCGAGGCGGCGCTGAATGCGGGCTGCGATATGTTGCTGGTGTGCAATGACCGACCCGCAGTGGTGCAGGTGCTGGAGGATCTGGGGCAGCGGGTAGACCCGGTAAGCCAGGTTCGTCTGGCAAGCCTGCACGGCAAAGGAGGTCGGGAATGGCAGCAACTGGTCCATTCGGATACCTGGCGGGAGGCCCGCGAGGCACTGCGCCAGGTGCTCGATCAACCACCACTGGAACTAGACGCCTGAGCGGTGTGCGGCGCGAAGGCGGTTATTACAGGGAATAAGAATCAGCTACTGATACAGGATGATCGCGGATGACAGACATTGCAATCATTGGCGGGACCGGTCTTACGGAACTCGGATCGCTGGATATCAGGCGGCGGGAAGTGGTGTACACGCCGTACGGAGAAGCCTCTGGCCCCCTGACTCACGGCGTACTTTGTGGTTGTGAAGCTATATTTCTGGCGCGACACGGCTACGGCTACACGATTCCACCGCACAAGGTCAATTTCAAGGCGAATATGTGGGCACTGCAGAGTGTCGGCGTCAGAAAGGTCATCGCTGTCAACGCTGTCGGCGGCATACGTAGTGACCTGGAACCGGGCATGCTGGTTTTCCCACATCAGATAATCGATTACACATACGGTCGGGAACACACTTTCGTCGAGTCGAACCTGGCGACGGTTACACACATCGACTTTTCGGAACCTTATTCAACGTCATTGCGGGAAAAGCTGATTGATGCGGCAAAATCCGCCGCTGTCCGGTTCTCGGAACAAGGCTGCTACGGTGCTATGCAGGGACCCAGACTTGAAACCGTCGCAGAAATCGACCGGCTGGAGACAGACGGTTGTGACATCGTTGGCATGACCGGGATGCCGGAAGCGGCGCTTGCCAGGGAACTCGACCTCGAGTATGCCAGTTGTGCTGTGGTAGCCAATCGGGCGGCCGGGCGGGGTGCGGAATCCATACATCAGCAAATCGAAACCAATCTTTCACGTGGCATGGATCAGCTAAAGGTTCTGCTCGAACATCTGCTGCCAATGATGTAGGTCATTGCCCGGACGGCTGAACGACACACACGGGCGAATGCAGCTGATAATCTTCGACCTCGACGGCACGCTGACGCAAACCAGCGAGATCGATTCACGTTGTTACGAACTTGCCGTGCGCACGGTGACGGGTATTCAACGCATTGATACTGACTGGTCAACTTATGTGCACACCACTGATGAAGCGATCGCGCGCGAACTTATCAAAAATTATTTTTCCAGGCCGGCCCGTGAATCAGAAATCAAGGCGATAAAGCGCTGTTTTAAAGAGTTGCTAGATATCGCCGCCGACGAAGAGCCGCACCAGTTTCAGCCGGTGCCTGGCGCGGCGGAGTTGCTGGCGCACATCAGTGCAACGACGAACTACCGCGCTATTATTGCCACAGGTGCATGGAGAGACTCGGCGGATATCAAGATCAGCTGCGCCGGCCTGGATGCCGGTTCGCTGCCGGTGGTTACCTCAGATGCAGCGCCAACCAGAGAGAAGTTGCTGGCCGGCGCCATATCGCTGGCAACTGACCGATACGATGTGTCCGGTTTTGACCGTATCGTTTCCGTTGGTGATGCGATCTGGGATGTATAGGCCGCAGTGTCTCTGCAGGTGCCTTTTGTCGGCCTAGCCGGTGGTCCGGCTGCTGCCATCCTGAGAGAGGCCGGCGTATCATATGTATTTGAGGGGTTAGAAGATCCGAAGTCGTTTCTGGCTGCCTGTGACCGTGCCAGACCACCCGGGAAAGGATAGAGATCGATGCAAGCTGGATTGGGCGTTACTGTTGGGCAAAGATTTCGAGATCACATACCGCTGAGCCCGGTTTTGACGGGCCTGGTGTCGTTGGTGGTATTTCCTGTACTGGCCTGTGACTTTCCGTCTGACGATGATGTCATTATCCCTTACGGAGCCAGCGCAACTCATGATGAAATGCTCGCAGGTCAAAAAACAGTCAAGGCTCATGTTGCGGCTGTGGAGGAGTATTTGACGTGTATTCGCGTCGAATACACTGGCGCTGGCAAGTCACCCACGCCGGAGCAGCAAAAGATCTGGACCGCCCGGCACAACGCTGCGGTTGACGCCATGGATTCGGTCGCGGCGAGATTCAACGAACAGTTGAGAATCTTTAAACAGAATCAGCGACGCTGAAGGCCGCGGCGACTCGATATCCATTACCGGATCCAGACCTCCCGAATGACTACCCACTGGCCCGAGGTAGGCGATCAGTTGCCAAAGCTGGGGAATGCTTTTACCCGCGGGTGCGGACGGCTGGTGCTCGCGCTTTACGAGTGGCGGATCACGGGCGATCTCCCAAATCGCGCCAAAATGCTGTTAGCCGTCGCTCCTCATACTTCAATCTGGGATTTCTTTTTTCTGTTTTCAGCCATGCTCGCGATCGGATTTCATAGTCACTGGCTGATGACGCGCGCTTTCTTCCGCTGGCCCTTAGGTCCCATTGTCCGATCTCTGGGTGCGACACCCGTGGACAAAGGCCGTTCCCAGGATCTCGTGAGCCAGATGACAGCCGAATTCCAGCGCCATGATCGCTACCTCCTGGCTCTTGCACCCGAAGGGACACGTCGCAAGGTCCCGGAATGGAAGTCGGGTTTTTATTTCATTGCGCACGGCGCCGGGATTCCGATTCTGCCGATTTCGATCGATTTTTCACGGCGCCTGATTCGGTTCGGTACACCGTTCGAGCCGTCCGGCGACTTCGACGAAGACCTGCCGAAACTCAAGGCATTCTTCGAAAATTCTGTTCCGAAACACCCTGAGAAATACTGAATTCTCTATTTCAAAGCGAGGTAGGCAGGCGATGTTCGCAGAGGACCCCGGGTTGAACCGGTTGATTCGAAATAACTCCTGGCTGTTTGTACTGGCGATAAGTGTTACGTTTGTCCTGCTGCGGCTTACGCTAAGCTTGTCTCCCGATTCCGACTTCCATGTAGCGGGATACAATATCCATCATCTGTTTACCGGTCTGGTTCTGATCTCGGCGGGCGGCATACCGCTGGCGATTTTTCCTGTTCAGAGCCATTTCATGACGGCCGCGCGGATTACTTTCGGAATCGGCTTGGGCATGGCGCTGGATGAATGGGTCTACCTCATTGCGACCGACGGCACTAATGCGGATTATCTGCTGCCGGCGTCTTTCTGGGGTGGCGTAGTAGCGATAGCCGCTGCTTGTCTTTATGCAATTAGTCTGGCTATTGGCTGGTGTCCGCGGGAGAAACAGGCAGACGTCGAAAGCCACAAGGGCTGACGAAGTGAATAATGTTTGTATTCGTTCGGGACTGAACGCAGATCTGGCGGGTATCGTGGAGATCTATAATCATTATATTGAAAACTCTCACTGTACTTTTGATATCGAAACGATCTCCGTCACATCCCGGCAGCCCTGGTTGCGGCAGTTTGGCAATGTTGGCCGCTACCGGCTTTTTGTCGCGACGCTGGATTCACGGATTCTCGGTTACGCCACGAGTTCGCGGTTTCATAACAAAGCCGGATACGATTCCTCGGTCGAAACAACTGTCTATGTTGATCCTGATTTTACGAGTCAGGGGATCGGGCGCGGGCTTTATGAATCCCTGTTTGATGCTCTGCGGGACGAAGATATACACAGGGCGTACGCTGGTGTTGCATTGCCAAATCCCGCGTCGATAAGACTGCACGAGGAGTTCGGATTTGAGCGGGTGGGCATATTCGCTGAGGTTGGAATAAAATTCGGGCAATACCGGGATGTCGGCTGGTACTGGAAATCAGTGAACAGCGAACCAGGATTGAATTCAGTGAAGGCGCAACCATGAGCAGCAAGTCGATTGATGCCTACGACGTTGCCGAGCGCGTCGCTGCATACGATTACAGCATGGACATCATGCACCCGAATCGGCACAAGATGGCCGACGTTGCACTCGAGGTGCTGCCCGTGTCCCGCAGCGCTGAACTGAGGATACTCGACATTGGTTCCGGAACGGGTTTCCTGCTGGAGAAGTTTTTGACGAGCTTTCCGAATTCAACCGCGGTGGCGGTTGACGGGGCCAGTGCCATGGCCGATGTAGCTAATGAGCGGCTGGATAGCCAAGCAACGCGCGTCGACTATCGTATTGGTGATTTCAGGGAGCTAAAGGGAATCGTCGCGGATGCGGGTCCTTTCGACCTGGTTATCAGCGCGTATGCTCTGCATCACCTCGACCCGGAAGAAAAGTGTCGGCTGCTTACCGATGTGATCGATCTGATGACACCCGGTGCATGGTTTGTCAATGCCGATGTCGTTATGGGCGGCACGGAACTGCTGGAAACCCGATTTCAGGAACTTCGTGTTGCCGGAATCGTAGAACGTGCGGCCGGAGAGGATGACCGCTATCGTGATGAGTTGGCTACACGTCGAAATCTCGATGCGATGGAGGCGGACGAAGGGGACCAACCTCAAACTCTGGCCACCGATCTTGGTGTCCTGAAAGCGGCCGGTCTGAAAGACACAGGCGTTTTCTGGCTTGAGTACCGGGAGGCGGTCACAGGCGGGCGCCGGCCCTAGCGGCCTGCAACAGGAGAGCTAATGAAGAGGTTGAGCGTTTTGTTGATGTCTTTGCTGCTGACCGGCTGCGATGACGCTGCACAGGGTTCTGAAGATCATGCCTTGGCTGTCGTGTACCGGCAGGTCGAGGCATTCAACCGCCACGACGTCGACGGAATAATGGAGGTCATTCATCCGGAATTCAAATGGTTCAGTGTCAACGGCGACGCGGTCGAGGTAGAAACGGAAAGTGCTGAGGAGCTGGCAACCGCGATGCAGGACTATTTCAAAGCGCTGCCGTCAGTTCGTTCTCAGATCACTCAGTCGGTCGTTACCGGTCCCTATGTGGCGATAACTGAGCTGGCGACCTGGGATTCGGGCCCGGAGGCAAAACAGCAGACTTCTCTGGGGATCTACGAGGTGCGGGGAGGTCAAATCGTGCGCGTTTGGTATTTTCCGGCCAGCCAGTAACCAACAAGAGGAACCGTAATGATGACTCTTCGCGACCTTGGCATTGCTACGTTTGCAATGTTGTTCATCCTTGCAGGCTGTACCGACACAACGAGTGGATCGGGAGAGGATACCGTCGACGCCATCGCAGAGGAATTTGTAGTGCTGGCGCTGAGCCTGGGCCGGCATGACGGTGGTTACGTGGATGCATACTTCGGACCCGAGTCCCTGGCAGATCTGGCCACCGAGCGGGATCAGTCGCTGGAAAATATCATACAGGCGGCAACGGCACTTGCTCAGCGTGTCGCGGCGTTATCCGGATCAACAGCCGACTCGGACACGCAGTCTCGTCTTCGGTATCTCGACAGACACCTGGTATCGATGATCGCGCGGATCGATGTGATCAATGGCGAATCAATGTCATTCGATCAGGAAGCACGCAGAATTTATGACTCGAAACCGGCCCGGTATCCGGATAGCACGTTTCAGGAGGTTCTGGATCAGATCGATGCCCTGTTACCGGGAGCCGGTTCGCTGACCGACAGATACAACACGTACCGGGATCAGTTCATCATACCGGCAGATGCACTGGACGAGATTTTTCATGTTGCCATTGACGAGTGTCGCCGCCGTACTCTGCAGTATATCGATCTGCCTGCCAACGAAGATTTCACGATTGAATACGTCACGGACAAACCGTGGTCCGGCTATAACTGGTACCAGGGCAATGCTGTCAGTCTGATACAGCTCAACACCGAACTGCCGGTATATATCGACCGAGCTGTAGATTTGGCGTGCCACGAGGGCTATCCGGGTCATCACGTCTACAGCACACTGCGGGATGTACAGCTCTATCGGGGTCGTGGCTGGATCGAGTTTGCCGTTTCTCCGCTGTTTGGACCGCAGGGACCGATTGCTGAAGGAAGTGCGAACTACGGCATCGAAGTTGCGTTCCCGGGCGGTGAACGGCTTGCATTCGAGAAGACGGAGTTGTTTCCTCGCGCCGGGCTCGATCCCGGGGCAGCCGATCGATATTATCGACTTCTGGACCTGTTGATGCGCCTGAATTTCGCGCACAACGAGGCCGCGCGTCGATATCTCGACGGGGAGCTGGATGTGGGGCAGACTGTCGCGTACCTCATGCGGTACGGTTTGATGTCTGAGGCGAAAGCCCGGCAGCGCGTGCGATTTATCGACACCTACAGAAGTTATGTAATCAACTACAACTACGGCAAGGAACTTGTAGCGGATTATATCTCGCGCTCGGCGGTGACGCCCGAGGAGCGCTGGGCCGCGCTCAGGGAGCTGCTGTCGGGTCCGTTTGTACCCTCCGACCTCGAGTAATTTCAAACCGGGAAGTCAACGAACTGATGCGGGTAATTCCGGTTCCAGCGGCGGCTGGTCTTCCGGTTCGAAGCGATCGACAACGGCAATCATGCCGTATACCGGATGATCGAATGAGTACAGCTCACCAAGGCGCCGGATGCGGCGATCTTCATGCATGCGAAAATCAGGCGCTCCGCCGTGTTCCAGCCTGAGATCAACCTTGAGATGGAGAAACCGGGTTCTCAGAAGCGTGATGTCACCAGTCAGCAGTGACGCGTCTTCCGCAACCGCTGCGATTTCGAAAGGCAGGGCCGTTTCATTATCATGACCGGCCTGGATCCATCCGACATGCAGCAATGGTTGGTACCGGTCCAATGTCTCCAGCCGGTCAAATTTGTCCATGAGTTTCAACAACTCCTCCGGGATGAGTTCGAAGCTCAGAGTCGCCGGTTCCAACTCTTCCCCCTCGGGCGCCGTTTCATGCGTTGAGACATCGGTAGCTTGGGAATGATCGTTTTCATCAGTTTTGTCTGTCCAAAAGTCGGTATCGCCAATCGGCAACTCGGCCTGCGGGGGGCTCAGCGGAGAAAAATCCTCGGGATAAGATGCATCGTGGCTGAGCTGTCGAAAGATGATGATTTCAACTGCGTAGGTGGGGACATCCTCCTGTTCGATTTCAGTAACGTCGTCATCAGGAACTTGCGACGCGACGGGAGATGTCACGAGCAGCGAGTACAGGCAGGATCGGACAAGAATTGCTGTGGATTTCCAGGACATAACGAAGCCAATCCGGGACCAGTTTACCGGCACTCGCCGACCATTGCATTCAGTGCGCCTGAACTTCGGCACCCCGGCTGTCACCAAAATCGTCGAGCAAAGCCGCCACGAACCGAATCCGGGAATCCGGCGATTCGAGTATGGCGCGAAACCGGAGACGGTTTGAGCCGTCGAGGGCGTAGCAATCGGGCCACCGTTGTATGAGGTCGACCAATATCTCCGGCGCCACGCTCGTATCGTTCCGGAACACGATGGCGCCGCCGGATGCGGAGGCCTCGATCTTCGTGATGCCCAGTGGCGCGGCTTTCAGTTTGAGGGCGGTAATCCGAAACAGTGTTTTTGCTGCGGACGGCAGCAACCCGAAACGGTCGATCATCTCGACCTGAATGTTGTCAAGCTGTGCCTGGTCAGCGGCGCTGGCAAGTCGCTTGTACAATACCAGTCTGAGATGCACATCGGGAAGGTAGTCATCCGGCAACAGTGCTGCGACTGTGAGATCGACGATCGGACCATGATCCAGCGGGCGGTCTAGCTCGGGATCACGCCCGTCTTTCAGAGCTGCTACGGCTCTTGCGAGCAATTCAGCATAGAGTGAGAAACCAATCTCGGAAATCTGGCCACTTTGCTCTTCGCCAAGAAGTTCGCCGGCGCCACGAATCTCGAGATCATGAGATGCCAGTGTGAAACCTGAGCCCAGTTCTTCCAGTGCCTCGATAGCCTCGAGTCTCTTGACAGCGTCCGCAGTCATCCGCTGTTTTGGCGGCGTAATCAGGTAGGCGTAGGCGCGGTGATGAGAACGGCCAACGCGGCCTCGGATCTGATGAAGCTGGGCCAGACCCAACCGGTCGGCACGATTAATCAGAATCGTATTGGCCGTTGGCACATCGAGTCCGCTCTCGATAATTGTCGAACACAACAGGACATTGAAACGGCGGTGATAGAAATCGAGCATGACCTGTTCCAGCCGGCGCTCCGGCATCTGGCCATGCCCGATTTCTATCGTCGCTTCCGGAATCAGTTCGGCGAGTTGTTCTGCGACATGATCGATGCTTCGTACCTCGTTATGTACAAAATAGACCTGACCGCCACGTTTTATTTCCCTTAGAACGGCTTCCCGAATCAGTATGTCGTTCCACTCCGTAACGAATGTTTTGATTGCGAGACGCTCTTCGGGCGGTGTTGCTATCAGAGACATATCGCGAATACCACCAAGCGCCATATTGAGAGTGCGGGGGATTGGCGTTGCGGTCAATGTCAGGAGGTCAACTTCGGCCCTAAGTGTTTTCAATCGTTCCTTATGACGCACGCCAAATCGATGTTCCTCATCGACGATGACAAGTCCCAGATCTTTGAACTTTATTGAATCCTGCAGCAGTATGTGAGTTCCGATGATGATGTCGACCGTGCCGGCAGCCAACCCGGCCCGAATTTCATTGGCCTGTTTTCCGGATCGGAACCGGGACAGGACTTCCACCCGGACCGCCCACTCGGCAAACCGATCGGAAAACGTCTGGTAATGTTGCTGGGCGAGCAATGTTGTCGGGACCAGAATTGCAACCTGTTTGCCACCGTGTACGGCAACAAAGGCGGCACGCAGGGCGACCTCCGTCTTGCCAAAACCAACATCACCGCAAACCAGTCGATCCATCGATTTGAGAGACGTCAGATCGTTGACGACGTCATCGCACGCTGCCGCCTGATCGGGCGTTGGCTCAAACGGAAACTCAGACACAAAAGCCCGATAATCAGATTCGGCCAGCCGGAAGCTGAATCCGGTACGTGAGGCGCGGCGCGAATAGATATCCAGAAGCTCGGCAGCGACATCGCGGATGCGCCGGGCGGCACGCCGGCGCGACTTTTGCCACTGGTCGCTCCCAAGCCGATGCAGAGGTGCCTGCTCCGGTGGTCCGCCGGAATAGCGGGTAACCAGATGCAAGGTGTGAACGGGGACATAGAGCCGGTCACCCTCCGCGTATTCCAACATCAGAAACTCGGTATGCAGGCCACTTACTTCCATGGTCTTAAGGCCCAGATAACGACCGATACCGTATTCTTCATGTACTACCGGAGATCCATGTTTTAAGTCTTTAAGATTACTAATGATTCTCTTTGGGTCGCGGCTGACGCGTCGGCGTCGGCGAGTTCGTGCGCGGTCTCCGAACAGCTGTTTTTCCGCCAGCACCGCAATGTCAGGCTCTGTCAACTGGAGACCGGTTTCGATGGGCGCGACGGCGATACCGTGGTGTGCGTCGGCGCGAAGAAAATCGTGCCAGCTGTCAAAAACCGGCAGCCTGGTACCGTGCCTGCGAAGGACATCGAGCAACATTTCACGTCGCCCCGGGGTTTCTGCTACCAGCAAAGAACGGCCCGGGCGGGTTTGAATCCAGTCGTGCAACCCGGCCGCCGGTTGATCTGAGCGAGTATCAATTCGAACCTCGGGTGGCAGCTTCGTTGAAAAATTCATGAACAATTGTTGCTGTCCGACGGACTGCAATTCAAAAGGACTGATTCGGATGCTCAAATGTTTCGCAAACCGCGAGGACAGTTCTTCCGGCGTCGCGAACAGCTCTGTCGGATCGAGCAGCGGTCGTTCCGGATCGGAATTGTGTGCGCGGTATCTTTCAGCTATGGAATCCCAGATATCCCTTGTTGCATCGTCTAAGTCCGGTGTCGCAGCGATCAGTGCCTGATCTGGTAGGTAATCAAAGAACGATGTGGTCTCGTCGTGAAACAGAGGCAGGTAGTACTCGATGCCGCCCGGGGCAAGACCCTGTGACACGTCCCGGTAAATACGCGAGCGGGTTGGATCGCCTTCGAACCGGGCGCGGTAGCGTTGTCGAAATTTCCGTATCACTGCCGGTGTCAACGAAAATTCCCGGGCCGGCAGCAGCTTGATCTCGTCGTGCCGGTCCAGTGTACGCTGAGTCTCTACGTCGAAGCGGCGAAGGGTGTCGATCTCGTCGCCCAGAAAGTCAATCCGGAAGGGCTGCTCACTGCCCATGGCGAACAGATCGATCAGCGAACCTCGAATCGCATATTCGCCGTGTTCCTCAACCTGTGGCACGCGAATGTAACCGGATGAATTGAGTCTTTGTCCGAGTTCCGTGACATCCTGTTGATCACCAACGCGAAAGGTCAGGGTGCCGCTGGCGACATAGTCCAGAGGTGGTAGTTTCGGGAACAACGTACCCAGTGCAGCAACAACAATACCGCTGTGAAGATCTCTGAGGCGGCCTAGCGTATGCAGGCGATTCGACACGATATCCTGGTGCGGGGAGAAGGAATCGTATGGCAGCGTTTCCCAGTCCGGAAATTCCAGGACCGGATACGCCCGGGCAACGAAAAACCGGAGTTCTTCACGCAGTCGGTCCGCCTCGAGTGCGTTGCCGGTGACAACGACGATTGGGCCATCGTATCGACGTGCAATTTGCGCGAGTGCCAGCGATGCGGCAGCTCCATGCAGACTTCCCCAGCTGACTGCCGGTTGCCGGGCATCCGGTAGGAGAGGTGCGTCGAATGGACCCGGTAGCATGGACATACGCCGGCTATCTTACCAGCCCGATTTCGGTTGCATGGCGGTGGGGCAATGACGAAAAAGCCGGCGCGTGTTTACGCCGGCTGTTCTGGCCGGGACAATCAGCCCCGGATTACGAATCCCGTTTTAACTGTCCTGGTCGGCGTGGGGTACCACGGCGTGGAGCACGCGATCGTATTCAAAGAAAACGACAAAGCCCGGGTAGACCCAGCGGCTGATCGGCGGGTCACCGACAGCGTCGTATTTGGTTACCGGGCTGCCGAACTGCGTTTCGACGCTGGTCATGGTCATGCCCCGCGAAGGACGCTCGTGAGCCGACTGGGAGTCGATCTGGATCCCGTCAAGCAACAAGGTATCAGCGAACCCCACCCCGGCCAGGCTCAGTGCCAGGCTCAGGAACGCTACGACTTTAGCTTTCATGCCGCTACTCCGATCCATCGTCGGGCCGAATATAGCACCGGGCCGACGCGAAACAAACAACCTGGTTCACGGTTCCAACAAAGCGGAAGCCCCTGAAATTACAAGGGTTTCCAGATGCCTATCAGGAGAGATAAATGTCAGTTGGGGGATCCCTGGTGTGTCGGGGCTGCCGTCCTGATGCCTGTCGCCCGGAGCCCGTAGCGTTGTCGCCCGGGCTGCGTCCGGAAAAGTATGGTTTAATCGCCGTCAATGTTTCGCCCCTTCGAAATCTTCGTTGGCCTGAGATATTTACGAGCTCGCCGGCGTAATCAATACATTTCGTTTATCTCCGCGATGTCACTTTCGGGCATATCACTGGGTGTGGCCGCCCTGATCGTGATTATTTCTGTGATGAACGGATTTGAGAACGAGCTTCGCGAACGGTTTCTGGGCGCTACTTCGCACGGTTCCGTGTTCGCGTCTGACGGCGATCTCGCCGACTGGCGCGAAATTCGGCAGCAGGCTATTGCCTCCCCGCAAATCGACGCAGCGGCACCGTATGTCCGGATTGAATCGATGCTGGTGAATGGACGCACCCTGAGCCCGGCACGAATTCTCGGGATTGTGCCGGAGTACGAAACGACTGTATCGAAAATTGACGATGCGATGCTTGCCGGTCGCCTGGATGATCTAACGGACGGTGCCTGGCGGATCGTGCTCGGATTGCAACTCGCCCGGCGTCTCGGCGTTGTCGACGGGGACGACATTATCGTCATGGTACCTAAATCCGGCACCGACGACGCGATTCCGATCCCCGAACAATGGCGTTTTACCATCAGTGGCGTTTTTGAAGTTGGCATCGAAGAACATGATGGCGTGTTGGCATTGGTTCATATGGCTGATGCCGCCCGGATGGCCGGAATTGAGCCGGGGCACGCCGGCGGCGTACGACTGCAGACGCAGAATATATTCCGTGCTGCCGATGTTGCGGCTGCTCTCGCCGCCGAGGTCGGTCCCGGTTATGAATCCACCGACTGGACAAAAGAAAATGCGAGTTATTTTCGCGCCGTGGCGATTGAGAAAACTATGATGACAGTCCTGATGTTTCTGATCGTGGCCGTAGCCGCCTTCAATATTGTCGCCACGCTGGTAATGGTTGTGACTGACAAACGTTCGGAGATCGCAATCCTCCGCACGATAGGTTCGAGTCCGGCCAGCATTGTTTCGATGTTCATGACGCAGGGGATCGTCATTGGTCTGACTGGCACGCTGCTTGGCGTTGGAATTGGTATTGCTCTCGCACTCAACGTAGATACAGTTGCCCCGTGGCTGGAGAGTGCTTTTGGTTTCAAAATTTTTGATCCAGGCGTCTATTACATTTCGGAGATTCCTTCGGATCTTCGGGCTGGCAACGTTGTGGCAACTGCATCCATCGCGTTTCTGCTAACGTTTGTCTCGACTCTTTATCCATCCTTCCGGGCAGCAAAGACGCCACCAGCCGAGGCTTTGCGCTATGACTGACCGGCCTGCATGGCGACGCGGGATGTGCGTATGAGCTTCAGCCCGGAACTGTATATCGGCACACGCTATGTCAGGTCACACGGCCGCAATCGATTTCTGTCGTTTATCTCCGCAATTTCGATGCTCGGCATCGCTGTCGGTGTCGCCGTTCTGATCGTTGTGCTGTCGGTCGTCAACGGATTTGAGACCGAGCTGCGCGAGCGGCTTCTCAGCATGACTTCGCACGCAACGATATCGGGCTATACGGATGAACTTCGCAACTGGCAGGATCTTCGCGGTATTGCTCTGCGCCACGATGAGGTTGTCGGCGCGGCGCCATACGTCGAGGCGGAGGCCATGCTGTTGGCCAACGGCGAGATGAGCGGAGCACTCCTGAGCGGCATCGATCCGGAACTCGAGCAAACCGTGTCGGGCGTGCACGAAAAAATGACCACCGGGGAGCTTGGCAGTCTGCGGCCGGGCGCCTATAACATTGTCTTGGGAAAAGCGTTAGCTGAAGCTTTGGGTGTCGGTGACGGTGACAAATTGTATGTTGCAGTTGCGCACAGCAGAGTGACACCGGTCGGTATTTTCCCCACGGTGAAGAAATTTACCGTCAGCGGGCTTTTCGAAGTCGGCATGCACGAGTACGACCGCAACGTGGGCTTTATCCACCAGTCTGATGCACAAAAACTCTATCGCATGGGGTCCAGAGTGACCGGTGTTCGGCTCAAACTTGTCGATCTGTTCCGCGCACCGGTTGTAGTCCGTGAGGTCGCTCAGGATATCGGCGGAGTTTATGTCAGTGACTGGACGCGACGGCATGTCAATTTTTTCCGCTCGATTCAAACGACCAAAAGTATTCTATTTGTCATACTGTTGCTGGTGGTCGGCGTCGCTGCGTTTAACATCGTCTCAACGCTGGTTATGGTGGTGAAGGAAAAAGAGGGCGACATCGCCATATTGCGAACGCTGGGGTCAACGCCGGCCAGCATCACGGGAATATTCATGGTTCAGGGTACGATAATCGGATTCGTCGGCACCTTGGCGGGCGTAGCGCTGGGCTTGCTGATTGCCGTCAATACCGAGGTGTTGGTTCAGGGACTGGAGGCGGTGCTGAATACCAAATTACTTGCGCCCGACGTGTATTTCATCAGCGATCTGCCTTCGGAGGTGAGGGCGCGCGATCTTCTCGTCATCAGCACAACAGCGTTTGCCGTATCGTTCTTGTCGACTTTGTATCCGGCGCGTCGTGCGGCGCGGACTCAGCCGGCCGAGGTCTTGAGATATGAGTGACGACACTCAGAATCTGCAGCCTGGGAAATCCTCTGCCTCGGTACTGAGAACGCACGAACTTGCGCGTCACTTCAATGAGGGGGGATCGGTTCTTAAAGTACTTGATGGCATTAATCTGAATGTCGGCCGCGGCGAGCGCGTTGCGATCGTCGGGGCATCCGGATCCGGCAAAACGACATTACTGCAACTGCTCGGCGGACTCGACAAACCTACCGCCGGTACCGTTCACGTTTGCGGTGAGAGTATGGCGGAATTGTCTGATGCAGAGCGCGGACGGCTGCGAAACCGTGCTATCGGTTTCATCTACCAGTTCCACCATCTCTTGCCCGAGTTTAGCGCGATAGAGAACGTCGCCATGCCTTTGCTGGTGCGACGTGAAAATCCGGCACAGGCCCGTCATGCTGCGGAGCGCTTACTGGATCGTGTTGGCCTTCGCGAGCGCCTCGGGCATCGACCGGGGCAACTGTCCGGCGGCGAGCGTCAGCGGGCAGCGGTGGCCCGAGCGCTGATTACCAACCCGGCCATCGTGTTGGCCGACGAACCGACCGGTAATCTGGATGCCGCTGCCGGCGAGCGTGTTCTCGAGCTTATGCTCGAGCTCAATGCAGAGCTCCGAACCAGCCTGGTCATCGTGACCCATGATCTCGGAATCGCAGCGCGCATGCAGCGCATGCTGTCGCTCTCCGAATCTCACCTACACGAGCAAAAACAACTGTCGGACTGATACCCGACTACTGTTAGAACATCTGTCTTACCCGGACCAGCCGGGTGCTGCAGGAGGCCGGCTTTGCGACGGACCGCAGTGCTGTTGTTGCTCGGTGTTCTGACACTGCATGCATCAACCAAACTTCCGGCACCGGCCACAGTGCTATGTTTGCTGTGTGCCGGTCTGTTTGTGTGCCGGTGGCGGTCTGTACGCTGGTTGACGGTACTCACTCTCGGCTTCTGCTGGGCATGGCTCGATGCCTGGCAGGGCCTTGAGGATATTCTGCCCGAAGCACTCGAGGGGCAGGAGATCGAGATTACGGGCCGGGTGGTGTCCTTCCCGGAAACGACTGCAAATGGCATTCGTTTCCTGTTTGCGCCGGATGCCGGAAACGGTGATCGGGATCATCCCTCCCTGGTTCGTCTGGCCTGGTATGACACGATTCGCCGTGTCGAGGCGGGCGAGCGTTGGCGATTAGTCGTTCGCCTCAAGCGACCCCGGGGTCTCAGAAACCCTGGCGGCTTTGACTACGAGGGCTGGCTGTTCCGCAGCGGGATCCGTGCGACCGGGTATGTACGCCGGGCAGAGGTCAATCAGAGGATCAAAGAGTGTCGGTCCGTGTCCGGTCTTTGTGTCCGCGCTGCGGTTGATAGAGCGATCAACGAGAGTGTCGGTTCATACCGTTCGGCCGGCCTGATCTCTGCGCTAGCCGTTGGCACGCGCCACAGACTCGGCGACCATGCCTGGCAGGTTTTAGCTGCCACCGGTCTCAGCCATCTTGTTGCCATTTCGGGTCTGCATATTGGATTGGTTGGCGGTTTCGGTTTCCTCGCGGTAAAGAAACTCCTGCGTCATATCGTGATACCGGGCCCATTACAGCCCGTTGACATAGCCGCCGCGACGGCTCTCGTTTTGTCGGCGGTCTACGCGGCGCTGGCCGGCTTTTCATTGCCGACCTCACGCGCGCTGGTCATGATGGCTGTCGTTGCTGTCTCGGTGTTCCTGCGCCGGGAGCCCGCGCCGGACCGCATCCTGGCGGCCGCGTTGATTGGCGCATTGCTTGTTGACCCGATGGCGCCGCTGTCAGCGGGATTCTGGCTGTCGTTTGCGGCCGTCGGCATTATTTTTTTCGGCACCCGGCTCAGGAGCCAACGACTTTCAACGATAGCTTCGCTATACCGGCTGCAGACAAGGCTTTTTCTGATGATGGCCCCCCTGGTGCTGCTGCTGTTTGATCAGGTCTCCCTCGTCGGTCCGTTCGTAAATATGATCGCTATCCCTTTGTTCAGCCTGGTACTGATTCCACTGGTGTTGGTAGCGACGCTGTTGTCTGGCATCGTGCCGGGTCTGTCCCGCCTCATATGGCAGATTTGTGCTGCGACGATCGACAAAATCTGGCCGGGTCTGGAATGGGTGGCTCAAACCCCCGTGGCCCAATGGCAACCTGCAGATCGCCCGCTGGCATTGCTGGCGCTGCTGATGATCGGTGTCGTTGTGCTGGCGCTGCCGCGGGGGATACCCGGTCGCTGGCTTGGAATCCTGTTGTGTCTGCCGGCACTCCAGTGGCAACCCGTCCTTCCCGAACCGGGGGCGTTCCGATTCACGCTGTTAGATGTCGGGCAGGGTCTCGCGGCTGTCGTGCAAACCGAAAACCACACGCTGGTTTACGATACCGGGCCATCGTATCGGGATTCGCATACTGCGCGTCATACGGTTCTGCCGTATCTGGAATCCCGCGGCATATCGCGTATCGACATCCTGATGGTCAGCCATCTGGACAAGGATCACGCCGGCGGCATGAACTACATACGGGCAGCTGTGCCGGTAACGCAGCTGTTGGTCGGGCTCGATGCCGCCGCCTCACGTTCAGGTACCCGTTGTATGGCAGGCATGAATTGGCGGTGGGACGAAGTCGCTTTTACAGTGCTGCATCCGTCGACCGGGACCGGATGGAACCGTAACAACGGATCGTGCGTACTGCGCGTAGCGGGGCGCGGCGGTGCACTGTTGCTCACCGGCGACATAGAGTACAAAGCCGAAAGTAATCTGATAAAAAGCGCACTGCCGCTATCCGCTGACATCATCGTCGTGCCCCACCACGGCAGCCGGACATCGTCGACCGTCGGCTTGATTAACTCTGTTAATGCGCGCTATGCCCTTTTCTCGAGTGGCTATCGTAATCGCTGGGGCCTTCCCGCCGGCGAAATTGTCAGGAGATGGGAGGACGCCGGTGCAACAACGCTAGTCACCTGGTCGTCCGGTGCCGTCGAGTTTCTGGTGGACCCGGACACGGGTGTCGGTCGGCCGGTAGAGTATCGAAAGATCAACAGGCGCTATTGGACCGCTGACTGATCGGGCTCGGTGCGCAAGCAACCGGGTCGTGGGTTTCAGCGTTGCGGCCGGTGCAGTATCATGCGCGGCATCTTTGTCTTCATAACGCCTTTCTCAGTTAGCTCAGCATGTTGGAGATCGTAATTTCGGGTGGGTGGCTGATGTTACCCATCATTGCGTGTTCTGTGATCGCGTTGGCCATCGTGGTCGAGCGGCTGTGGACATTGCAGCGAGAGCGGGTGCTGCCTTCCGATCTGACCGAGAAAGTCTGGCGGTGGGTGCGGAGCAATCAGCTCGATTCCCGACACACTCAGGCACTAAACGACAGTTCGCCGCTCGGCCAGATATTGGCAGCAGGGCTTGGTAATCGTCACCGCGAGCGGGAGATCATCAAGGAGGCGGTTGAAGATACCGGGCGCCATGTCGTCCATGAACTCGAGCGATATCTCAATTCACTGGGCACGATCGCGGCTATTACGCCGCTGTTGGGTCTTTTGGGGACCGTCATCGGCATGGTCAAGGTATTCGGGGCCATCACGATTCATGGTGTTGGCAATCCGAGTGTACTTGCGGGCGGAATTTCGGAAGCCCTGATCACGACTGCTGCGGGCTTGTCCGTCGCGATTCCCGCATTGATCGGTTACCGCTATCTGCGCGGCCGAATAGACCGGCTCGTGGTACAGATGGAAAAAGAAGCGCTGAAACTGATTGAAGCAATGGAAAGCGATAACGTCTCCTGATGAATCTGCATACGCGAGCGCGCGAAGAACCCGAAATAATTCTCACGTCTCTGATCGATGTGGTATTGCTGCTGCTGGTATTTTTCATGGTATCCACCAGCTTTGTGAAGGAGGCAGCAATCAAGATTCGACTTCCTGAGGCCTCCGTCGAGCCCCCGCAGCAGGAGGCCGAAGCGCCACTGGAGATCGCAATATCCGCGACCGGTGCATACCTGGTGAACGGTCGTCAACTTGTCAACAACCGGCCGGAGACACTGGCGCGCGCGATCCGCGAAGTGGCCGGTGAAGAGACGGATGCTCCGGTTATTATTCGCGCGGACGGTTCGGCGAGCCATCAGGCCGTCGTTCGCGCGCTCGAAGTCGCCGGGCGTCTCGGATATACCCGCGTCAGTATCGCAACCGTGAATCCGCAGCCCTGAGCCTTCGAATGACAAAGGAATCTTCTGGCCCTGCCCCGTCCGCTGTTTACACGCGACTGCTGGGCTACGCCCAGCCGCACTGGGGCGTATTTCTGCTCGCTTTTGTGGGCATGGGCATTTACGCAGCGTGCGATGCCAGCTTTGCCTATCTGGTCCAGCCCTTGCTGGACAAGGGGTTTATCGAGCGCGACGAACAGTTCATAAAGTATCTGCCGGTCCTCATCATTGGACTTATCGTGCTCCGCGGCATCGCGGGCTTCACGCAGGATTATGCCCTGAATTGGATTGGTCGCCACGTCATTAAAGATCTACGTCGGCAGTTGTTTGAACATTATCTGCACATGCCGACACGTGTTTATGATCGGAGCTCGAGCGGGGTCATGCTTTCCAAGCTGACTTATAACGTCGAGCAGGTCGCTGTCGCGACGACCCAGGCGGTGCAGGTTCTCATAAAAGATACCCTAACGATCGTCGCGTTGATCAGTTTGATGTTCTACTGGAATGCGCGACTTGCCACGATTGTTCTCGTGCTCGCACCGATTATCGGCGGTTTGCTCGGAGCCGTAAGCAGGTTGTTTCGCCGCTACAGCACACGCATACAGAATTCAATGGGAGAGGTAACACGGGTCACAGAGGAAGTCGTGACAGGCCACAGGGTAGTCAAGGTTTTTAACGCACAGGAATATGAAAAAGAGGTATTCGAAGAAGTAAATGAGAGAAACCGGCGTCTCCATATGCGCCTGGTTGTGACGCGCGCGGCGAGCAGGCCGGTGATTCAGTTGCTGGCGGCGATTGCCATCGCCGGGGTGCTTTTTCTCGCGACGGATCCTGTTTCCGGTGAACTCCTGACTGTCGGCACTTTCATGTCATTTTTCGGCGCGATGGTGTTCAGCATGGCGCCACTCAAACGGATCACCAATATTGCAGTTCCTCTGCAGCAGGGAATCGCTGCCGGCATGAGCATTTTTGAGCTGATTGACAGTGACAAGGAGCCGCGAGGTGGCGTGATACCCCTTGATCGTGCTCGTGGCGAGGTGGAGTTCAGCAATGTCGGTTTTGCATATGACACGGACAACGGCCCGACACTCACCGACGTATCGATAAGTATTCCGGCGGGTCAGAAGATAGCCATCGTAGGGAAGTCCGGCAGCGGCAAAACAACCCTGGTCAGCCTGTTGCCGCGTTTTTACGATCCCGTTTCCGGTACCATTCTCCTGGACGGACATGACATCAGAGAGTATCCGTTACGGGATCTTCGGAACCAGATCAGCCTTGTCAGCCAGGATATCGTGCTGTTCAACGATACAGTTTCGAACAACATTGCGTTTGGAAGCCTGAAGAACTCGACTCCTGAGGATATCGAAAGCGCAGCAAGGATTGCCCACGTGCTCGAGTTTGCACATCAACTTAGGGACGGTCTCGATACCGTGGTCGGTGATCGGGGAGTCCTGCTGTCCGGCGGACAAAGACAGCGAATTGCAATCGCGCGCGCGGTACTCAAAAACGCACCGGTGCTGATACTCGATGAGGCGACTTCTGCGCTGGACACCGAATCAGAGCGACACATCCAGGCGGCGCTCGACGATCTTATGAAGGACCGGACAACCTTCATAATCGCCCATCGGCTGTCAACGGTGGAAAACGCCGACAAGATTCTCGTCCTCGATGGCGGTCGCGTTGCTGAGTACGGCACACATAGCGAACTGCTTGATCTCGATGGACTCTATTCCAGCCTGTATCGCATGCAATTCAATGTCTGATCCAGCCGGTTTTTTACGGCGATCTGCCGCATCGTCATGAATCCAAATCATTGGTTGCAACGCGTCTGGTATGACAAGGGGGCAGGCGGATGGCTACTGATGCCACTGGCATGGCTTTTCTCGGTTTTTGTCGAAATCAGACGCAGCCTGTACCGGCACGGGATTCTCAGGTCGGTCGCTGTGGCCGCCCCTGTCATAGTCGTTGGAAATATAACGGTGGGCGGTACCGGTAAAACTCCGCTGGTCATATGGCTGGCACGGCGTCTCGGAGATCGCGGCCTTCGCGTCGGTATAGTCAGTCGTGGGTACGGCAGCACGGCCGGCAATCGTGTGCGCTACGCACATCGTGACAGCGATCCGAAGGTGGTCGGGGATGAGCCGGTTTTGATGGCTCGGAGGTGCAACGCTCCTGTCGTAGTCGGCGTAGATCGGGTAAAGGCCGCAGAGCGTGCCGTCCGTGATGGTTCGGAGGTCATCATTGCAGATGACGGCTTGCAGCACTATCGGTTACGCCGGGATTTTGAAATAGCCGTTGTTGATGGCGAGCGCCGATTTGGGAACGGACGATTACTGCCGGCAGGGCCGTTACGTGAACCGCGCGGTCGGGTCGACGAAGTTGATGCTGTAGTGATCAATGATGGCCACCCTTGCGAGGGTGAGTTCGTCATGCACGTAGACGCCGAGGAGGCGATTCGACTCGATGGTAACGAGACGGTCAGATTGTCCGAGTTTTCGGGGCAAAGTGTGCACGCGGTGGCCGGTATTGGCAATCCAGCGCGGTTTTTCGCGGTTCTGAGAGACCACGGTATCGACGTGGAGGAACATCCTTTTCCGGATCATGCCCGGCTTCGGCGGTGTGATATCGTCTTTACAGACGACAAGCCTGTGCTGATGACCGAAAAAGATGCGGTAAAATGCAGTTCTCTCTCATTACCGCGACACTGGTTTGTACCCGTTGCAACCTCTCTGGATGACATGGATTCCCGGGAAATACTTGGTCGTATCGAAGCCGCGGTATCAAAACGGCGCCACGAATTGGCCTGAGTGATAGAAAAACCGATGGACAAAAAACTGCTCGATATTCTGGCTTGCCCGTTGTGCAAAGGACCGCTGCAGCACTGGTCCGCCGCAAACGAACTCGTCTGTCGCGCAGATCGCCTTGCATTCCCGATTCGGGACGACGTTCCCGTGATGCTGGAAGAGGAAGCTCGTCAGCTCAGCACCGACGAACTCGCGGAACAAGGTTGATTGGCCGGTGACGGAATCAGTGTGAGCTTTCGCGTTGTCATCCCGGCGCGCTATGCTGCGACGCGTCTGCCCGGAAAACCGCTCGTGGACATCGGCGGTAAGCCGATGGTGCAATATGTATATGACCGAGCCGTCGAAAGCGGTGCACTGCACGTGATCGTCGCGACCGACGATGACCGGGTAATTGCAGCCTGCCGCAAATTCGGCGCCGAAAGTCGCATGACCTCAGAGGAGCATGCATCAGGGACGGATCGCGTAGCGGAGGTTTGCGTTTTGGAGGGGTGGAGCGCCGCGGACGTTGTTGTCAACCTGCAGGCCGACGAGCCCCTGATGCCGCCGAGCCTGATCCGTCAGGTAGCCGGGCTGCTCGAGGACTTCGAGGAATCCGAGATGGCCACGCTGGCGTGTCCGGTGCAAACAATGGACGAGTATTCGAACCCTAATGTCGTAAAACTCGTACGGGATACCGAGGGGAATGCGTTGTATTTCAGTCGTGCCCCGATACCATTTGACCGCGATGCTCAGCGCTCATCGTCTGCCGGCCGTTGCCAGGATGCACTCAGGCATCTGGGTATTTACAGTTATCGTGTGGCCACCTTGCTGAAACTATCATCGGCAGCCCCATGCCGAATCGAAGAAATCGAGAAACTCGAACAGCTCAGGGCGCTCTGGAACGGAATAAGAATCCGGGTGGGGATGACAGAGGAGCCGCCCGGGCCGGGCGTTGACTCCGAGGACGATCTGAAAGAGGTTCGCCACATCATCGAGTCACGTTCCGGCTGATCCCTGCGTGGCATCAAAGTGTATCCGTGCGGCGCGACCGGTTGCCCGTTCCCCGGCCCACATTTTATCGGACCCGTCAGGTGCTTTTTGCGCGCATCAGATACAAAGTTCGCTCAGATTCGCTTACTCGTTCCTGATCGTGAATCTCAAATAAATGCGCGAATTCCTGCTCGAAACAATCTTGCCTGTATTCCGGAAAAATGTCTTGCCGGGTTGTCAGTAGTCTCTGTACCTGTGAATCACTCTTGGGTACGAACTCGATAATCAGCCAGCGGCAGATTTTGCTGAAGAACCCGGCGATTTTTTGCATGGGCAGATTGTTGGAAATCGCCAGATGATGAACGAGTGCCAGTGCCATTCCCAGTTCCGCAGGTCCTCGGTCAGCAAGTGACTGCCGTTCGTCGTTCGCCCAGCCGATACCCGGGCTCGGATTGGTGAGGTCCAGAATCAGTGGCAGGATGCCTGTTTCTTTCTTTGCACACACCTCGCGATAATTCTTTTCGACCGCAGCAGGATCGATGTCGAAAGCTATCGTCGGTATTCCCCGTTCACTGGCAACGCGACTGAACAGTCCCGTATTTGCGCCCATGTCCCATACCGTGCTCGGGGCCACAGTATCGAGAAATCTGCCGACAAGTTCCAACTTGTGCAGTACGGCAGCATCCGAATAGTTCGTGTCTTCATAATACTCGCCCCATTCGGTGCCGTGTGGGCGCCATTCCAGGCTGTTTACTACGTTCCCGAGGTTGTCGATGAGGCCAAGCAAAGCCATCCGGCTTATGCTCCGTTGGCTGGTATCGACCGGTTTGTCGGCATACCGCTTCTGGGCCTTGGCATGCAGGTGAACGTGTGACAGCAATGCAGGTCGCAAATAGGTACGTCCAGGGAGTAACGTGCTCGTCACATCGAGGGGAATGCCGTCAATATGAATCCGTGACAATTGATTCAGGCGGACGTCGACGTAACTTATCAACGCGAGCGGGGCGAGGAAATGCTGACAGAACTGGCGGTACGCGATCCAGGGCGCCCCCTCTTTATATTTTTCAAAAGACAGTGTGTCGATGAATACTGGCCGGCCGTCATGGAACTGAATGTTGTAGGCGCTGCAGTCTTTGAGTGATTGGCCCTTGTCCAGCGCTCTCTTTTGAATGTCGATGGTCGCCAGCGCTGCATCCTTGAGCTGACTGAAACTCCATTCATACGGATACGAGATAAAGCGAACGGGTTGCGGCCGGATGATCTTGTAGGCTTCCGGACCCTGTGCCAGCTCTGCCGACATCTCTTCGTGCTCAATGAGCAAGCCGGCTCTTGTCAGCTCGCTGTATAGGCCACTGTCGATGAGTCGGTTGTAGTCTTCCCGGTAGGAATGGTTGACCTGTCGGTAGACAGACCCGTCATGACGAAAAACGAAGCCACTCGGGTCTCGAAAGGATGCTGGGTCGATTCCGGAGGCGCTACGGTTGCTCGTCGCCATGCCCGTTATCTCGATCTCCGCCCCGGAACAGCATGCGCGCGCTGCGCCAGCTGTTGATTAGGAAAACCTTCAATTTGCTCCAATACAGCTTTATGTAAACTATCGCGACGAGCACACCGGCAAACAACATTTGCAGAACAAGACTGCCGGTGCCGGGATCGATATAGGCGTAGCTACTTGTCGGTACTGCGAAACTGGCTATCGCTACCAGTAGCAGTCTTCCTTGTTGGATCATAGTCTGCTTTCTACAGTCATGGGCAGCCGTGCGCGGCTACGAAGATCGGTCTTGTGAAGGGTCTGGTGCTCGTTAGAGTCCGCGAATCAAGTCTATGGGAATCTCCGGCACCTGTACAAGAACGCGTTCTCAAAATAACAAGCTGGCATCTGTCCGGAAGCCCTCTGATATGAGGCTCAGCGAGTCTGTTCGCCCCACGTCAGCGGCTCCGGGTTATGCTGACGGGATCCGTAGGTCGGGATTCTGGATCCTGGATTCCCTGTCACGCGTGCCCGGGGAAACAATTCCACCAGTGGTCTCCCCGACATATCTTCGGCCACACGGTATCCGGCCAGCCATAAAATCGTTGGCACCACGTCATAGACGTTGGCTTCGAATGCGCCGTGGATTCCTGACGCAGTACGGCCGTCAATCGCCATAATGACTCCAGTAGGCGCTGCCGCATGGCCAAACGATCCGGGTCGGTACTGTTGAAAGCCATGGTCGGATACTACCAGTACGGTAGCGTCGGCTCCCGCTGATTCGATCACCCGACGCAGACCGGCCATCGTGAATGCGTAGTACCGTGAGATTAGTTCGCTATACCGTTCCCGGTCGGGTACCGGCACGGGAACTTCAGGGTAAAGATTGGACAAGGTCATCGCGGCGTGGCTAACGGTGTCAATACCGCGAAAGTAAAAGACATAAAGACCATGATGCGCGTCCGAATCGACGAGAAATTCAGCCAACGCAAAGTACGTCTCATCGTGTGCCAGTGCCAACCGAAGCTGTTGCAGAATCTCCGACTCTCCCCCCAATAGCTGCGATCCTATTTCTGATGCAGGAACGTCGACGAATGCGCGCAGCCGTTCCGCGGTGAAGTCATGCGTAAAGCGACGAAAATCCGCTACCTCGGCTTCGAGATTCGGCGGCCAGGTAATCTGCCGGGCAGAAACTGTGCCGGCACCGGGTCGTACAGGAAAATCCCACAGGTGGAAGCGGTCGCTGATCAATCGGCCATTAACATGCGATGCTGGCCACGTGGCCCACCATCCCGCCAACGTTATCGGCCAGCGCTCATCATCAATGATCTCCCAGAAAGCTGGCCGGCCCAGATCAGTGTTGGCTACGGGCCGCAGTTCTGCGAAACCGGACCACCGCAACCAGTGTACCCACCAAAATGTCTCCTCGAATCTTGGATTGACTGCCAGTGCACGTTGCATCCCGGGAACATCCCATGCGTTGAAAAAAAGTATTTTATGTTCGCGTGGACTCATTCCCGTGGCAATGGTCGCCCATATTCTTGGCGAATCTGTTGGCAACAGGGTTGCGAGCGGGCCGACGTACCCGCGCTGAAGAAACCATTCAAAATCGTCATTGCCTTGATCCTGCTGCCACCGTTGCAGGGTTTCCCAGCCCAGGCCGTCAACCGCAAGCAGAAGGATCTTACGTGCCGGCGCATCATCAATGGGCACTGACCCGTTTGTCGTTGGCGGTGGCATATGCAGGCTGAGATTCCCTGATGAAATCGAAGCGATCAGTGCGGTCGACGTTGCGGCTAACGACCAGAGGAGAAATCGGCCAGGCCGTCCATCAGCCGGACACCCAAACGACAGCGACAGACCGACGAGTAAAACGCTGAGACCTGCATAGCGACGCGTCAGGTCGAGCCCGACAGCAGGATTGAGGGCAGTGACGGCTACCAGGACAATAATTCCGCAAACAAGAACCACAAGTGCAGTCACGCCTACAGAGCGCGTTTGCCACCCGGTTAAACGATTCGTCAGAGTCACAGTCAGACGGAACAGTATGGCCACGACCAATCCGACACTGAGGGACGCAAGTGCTATGACCATTGCGTCTTGCGAGAGTATCGGCAAGTGACTGGCCTCAAAGATCTCCAGCGCGACTTCCAGAGATGCGACGCCACCGAGGGCCATAAATGCAATCTGTCTTGAGCGACGAAAAGAGTCCGGATGCATTGCGTAATTTACCAGCAGTCCAAATCCACGGATCCGAACACTCAAGACAAGCGTTGGCGATCCGGTCGTTTACTTAGGTGCCCCTCAGGTTCGATTGCCTCGCAATATGCAACAGTCTGATGTTATGTCAGGTCGTGACCTGCCATGGGCATAGTATACTTAGCGGATGCACTGTGAGGCTTGTCGAAAGTGCTGACCCGTCGAATTTTGCACCCGATCTTCTTTAGCTTCGCTCCGGTGCTTTTCCTATATTCGCAGAATGTCGGTCTGACCACCGGCTTCGGATTCCTGCGCCCGATTCTGGTCATTGTTACCGGCTCGTTATTACTGTGGCTGGCGTTGTCGTGGATGTACTCGAGCAAGGAGAAAGCAGGAGTACTGGTAACACTGTTTCTGGTTCTGTTTTTCTCTTATGGGCATATCAATACTGCGCTCGGTGATCATTCACGAAAGCTGTTCACCTTTGCCTTTGAGATCGGTGGTCTCTCAATCGGGCCGAGCAAGCTTCTCGCTCTGGTGTGGTCCTTGCTGCTCATTTTTGCCGCCGTGCGTCTTTGTTTCAGAAAAAAAAGCCTGGGAGGAATGACGCAATTTCTGAACATTTCCGGTGCAGTTCTGATCGCACTTCCCGTTTTGCAGGTTGCTGCTTTCGAAATCAGAAATATCGGTAGCGACACGGCACTGAGATTCACTGACGAGACACTGCAAAACGCACAGGGCGACGGTCATGTGAGGCCGGATATTTACTACATTATTTTGGATGGCTACGGCAGGGCAGACACTCTCAGCGAACTTTACTCGCACGATAACTTTCAGTTTCAGAAGCGTCTGGAAGATAAGGGGTTCTACGTCGCGAATGCAAGCACGACGAATTACTCGCAGACGATTCTCTCGCTGACATCCTCATTGAATTTTCAGCACTTGCCGGAAATGGTTAGCGAACTGAATCTGGAACCGTCCAATCGACGACCAATAATGAATATGCTCGCCAACAACAGGATCGTCGAATTTTTGCGTGGCCGTGGGTATCAATTCGTTTTTTTTCCTTCGGGTTACTGGGGCGTTGATCTAAAGACTGCCGATGTCGTCCTGCGCGGGGGTTTTGGCCTGTCGGAATTCGAGATACTCCTGCTCAACACAACCGCTTTGACCGACATCCTGTACGGGCTGCGCCGTCTGCCCGACCTTGGGGGGATTCGCCTTTACGATCCGTGGGAAGACCACCGGCAACGGATGCTCTATATTCTCGAAAATCTGCCCGAAGTTACGGCTATGGAAGAGCCGACTTTTGTTCTGGCCCACGTGCTTGTGCCCCACCCACCATTCGTATTGGACGAAAACGGAGACAGCCGTAACCTGAGGGAAATCAACGCTCGCCGTTTTTTCAGCTACGCCGATGGCCTCAATTTAGATGTGGGCCTGGACCTGGAGGGGTACAGAGAGGGTTACCGTGCACAACTCCGGTTCTTGAACAAGAGGCTTGAGCAAATCGTTGATCAGATAATATCCCGATCGGAGCAGCCGCCGGTGATCATTCTCCAGGGTGATCATGGACCGTCGTCATTGCTGGACGACAAACTTTCGAACCCGGATCCCGAGAACCTGAGGGAGCGGATGCGAATTTTCAATGCTTATTTCTTCCCCAAAGTAGATGACGGTACCCTGTACGACGAGATAACTCCGGTCAACACATTTCGCGTACTGTTGAACCAGTACTTCGATGCTAATTTCGAACTCGCAGGAGATGTCAGCTATTTTTCGACCTGGGAGGAGCCTTACACATTCATCGATGTAACGGAGACTGTTCGTTAGACGGATATTCCCCGGCAGACCGACCAGCCAGCGGACCGCCGCACCGGCACGACCGGCACCACTTCGTGTAGAATCGAGGTCGACGAAGCGGTCAGGCGTTCGCTGGAAATCGAGAACGCAACGATTCACTGGATGCCCTCCGGGAAGTACAATCTCGCTTCTTCGTCAGGCAAAAAGCGCCCGGACAGGGTGCCCTAGTCTGTATGTGAGAGCGAAGAAAACCCAGTAACATGCCGGATGCAAAACTGCGGAGCATTAGGCAGACATAGACAATTCTGGTCGCGGAGTGTGAAGGAAAGATGAAGGTTCTTTTTGTCTGTATGGGGAACATCTGCCGGTCGCCGACCGCTGAGGCGGCATTCCGACGTCTGGCAGAACAGGAAGCGCGACATCTGGACTTGCTCATCGATTCGGCCGGGACTCACGCATACCATTCCGGCGCGCCTCCGGATCGGCGTGCCCAGTCGGCAGCTTTGCTTCGTGGAATCGACCTCAGCCCGATTCGCGCCCGACAGGTCTGCAAAGAGGATTTTGAGCGATTCGACCTTATTCTTGCCATGGATCGTCACAACCATGAGTTGCTTAGTGACCAGAAACCAGCCGGAGTCGCCTGCGAGATCCGTTTGTTCATGGAATACGCGCAAAACCCCACGGGTGAAAACGTCCCGGATCCGTACTACGGTGGCGCTAACGGATTTGAACGCGTCCTCGACATGATTGAGGACGCGTCACGTGGATTGCTGTCGCAGTTGAAGGAGTCGCGCCGCAGAGCGTGAGATCAGGCTCTCTTTTTCGGCGGCTGTGGTCGGCTCGGCCCGGCCGAATACACCACGTACTTCTTTTTCGACTCAGGTTGTTGCCCGATCGCGGTCGGCGCCGCGTGTTGAGCAGTCACGGGTGCCGGGCTCTTGGCTTGTTCAGGTTGCGGTGAGTCTGCCGGTACATCGGCCGGTCCGGTGGGCATTTCCGCTTGTGGAGACGACTCTTTCTTGGGCGCCGATTTTGCTACCGGTTGTGATGCGGCTGGACGGGATTTATCCGGTTGCGTCGATTGAACCGTTGCCGCGGCCGTATCCGTGCTTACCGAACCCTTCATGACAGAACGTTCCTCGACCGGCTTTTCCGCTGGTGATTTTTTGTCCGCAGCCGGGTGCGATCTACTTCTGGTCGATCGGGTTCGAGGTTTCCTTGCGGCCGGCGTGCTGTCAGGATTCTTGGCCGGTTCGCGACCGCCGGCCGACGCCGACTTGTCGCTTCGCGGGCCGCGCGCAGTTTCTTCGCTGTCCTTCGGGCGCGGCCGCTTCCTGCGGCGCTGACCACCGCCGCTACTGCTACCGCTGGCACCGGAGCCGCCATCAGCCTGCCGCGATCCGCCACCCGACCGTGAGTCGGATCGACTGCCGCGACTGCTGTCACCGCGGCGGGCCGGACCACGCCCGCGTTGGGTGCTACGAGCCTGGCGTTGCGACCGATTTGTTCGACGTTGGCGCTGCGGCGGTCCACGGTGCTGCTGAGTTGACGGTTGTTTCCTGGCGCCGATGCCCAGCCAGCTTCGAATCCTGGCCCAGAGACTTGTCCGCGCAGTACGGCGTTTGCGGCTCTTCGAGGGTTCGGGTGCCGGTCGTTCCGGAACGATCGTGGGCACCGCTGCTTCCTCTGGCGATCCCTGTTGAGACAAGCCCAGCATGGGATCAATACCGGTATCCTCCGGTAAAGCGATCGCGTAGCTGGCGGCCGTATACTCAGGCAACAGCGTTTCATCATCGCGGACACGGCGGATACTGAAATTCGGAGTTTCCAGCGCCGGGCTTGGTATAACGACCAGCCGGATCTCATTACGCTGTTCGATATTATTGATCCAATCCCGTTTTTCATTCACCAGGTAGGTAGCTACTTCAACGGGCAACTGGGCGACGACCCGTGCAGTGCGCTCCTTGCGGGCCTCTTCACCAATAAGTCTCAATACAGCGAGCGCAAGAGATTCGATATCGCGGATGCTGCCCTGGCCGTTACAGCGCGGACACACGATATGGCTGGATTCACCAAGTGAAGGCCGAAGTCGCTGACGTGACATCTCGAGGAGACCAAACCGGGAGATACGGGCAAACTGCACGCGGGCCCGGTCCATGCGAACAGCTTCACGCAACCGGTTCTCGACTTCCCGCTGATTGCGCGGCGGTCCCATGTCGATAAAGTCGATGACGATCAGTCCGCCGACGTCGCGGATTCTCAATTGCCTGGCAACTTCATCCGCGGCTTCCAGATTCGTTTGCAACGCCGTCGCTTCGATATCCTGGCCTTTGGTGGCGCGCGCCGAATTGATGTCGATCGATACCAATGCTTCAGTGTGATCGATGACGACGCTACCGCCGGACGGCAGCGTCACTTTGTGGGCAAAGGCTGAATGAATCTGACTCTCGATCTGGAAACGCGTAAACAGGGGAACATCGTCCTCATAGCGTTTTAGTTTGCGTGAGTTGTGCGGCATGACCTGTTCGATGAATTGACTCGCCTCCTGGTGGACGTCTTTGTCATCAATCAGTATTTCGCCCACCTCATTGGTCAGATAGTCCCTGAGGGCACGAATGATCGCGTTGCTTTCCTGATAGATGAGAAACGGCGCGTCCCGTTGCTCGGTGGCTTGTCGTATGGATTTCCATATGCTGGCCAGGTAATCCAGATCCCATTGCAGTTCCTCGGCCGATCGTTCGACGCCGGCGGTCCGGACAATGGCACCCATACCGCGGGGAATGTTGAGCTCGCGAAGTGCGTCCCGGACCTCGTCGCGATCAGGCCCGGTAATACGCCGCGACACGCCACCGGCACGCGGATTATTCGGCATCAGCACAAGGAACCGGCCGGCCAGAGCTACAAATGTAGTCAAGGCCGCGCCCTTACGTCCCCGTTCTTCTTTCTCGACCTGGATGATCAATTCCTGACCTTCCTCGATAACCTTGCGGATATCGACTCGGACGCCCGGTTCGGGCGGTGCCGTGAAATACTCCCGGGCGATTTCCTTCAGCGGCAGGAAGCCGTGGCGTGTGGAGCCGAAATCGACAAAGGCGGCCTCGAGACTGGGCTCGATGCGTGTTATCCGGCCTTTGTAAATGTTGGCCTTTTTGTTTTCCCGCGAGGGAACTTCGATATCAAGGTCGTAAAGTTTCTGGCCGTCCACCATGGCCACTCGCAACTCTTCCGGCTGAGTTGCGTTTACCAGCATTCTTTTCATTTGTCCCTGCTCTCAGTCTAGTCAGGGCCGACAGGTTGGGGCAGGTGTGCGGTGCCACCGGGGTGGAGAGACTGATTTGTGCGAGCGGCGACCGTGTTTGGCCGACCGACTGGGTCCGGGTAAGGTTGAACCATTTCCGGACCGGATAAAATCCTGTCATCTGCAATCTCTTTTGCACGCCCGTGGCCGAGTCGCGTCACCTGACACCGTTGCGCGGCTGTTCGTTTATGCCGCTTCCATTTTAGGAAAATGTCGGCCGAGCGATGATCCGGTCGCAAGACACGGATCAACAATTCTGCCGTCCCTTTCTACTGCACAGCGTGGGACGGCCATTAATCCAGCTACAATGAGGCCCGCTCGTGCCCGGAGCGATCCGGGTGCCACGGGCCTTGTGGGCAAGTACTATAACAATCCGGTGCTACTCCTTCAATGCAAACCAGTTTTCCAGCCCGTCTCCCGCCTTTTATGGGTCTGCCGTGAGCGCCACGGTTCGATATGTCATCGTTGACGATGAAACAGCCGGGCAGCGGCTCGACAACTTCCTGATCCGACACCTTAAGGGGTTGCCCAGGAGCCGTATTTATCGGATCGTTCGACGCGGCGAAGTACGCGTCAACCGCGGTCGGGTCCGGCCGTCGTACCGGCTAAAACCGGGAGATCGCGTCAGGATACCGCCGGTAAGGGAGGCAAGCCGGCAGGCACGGAAGCCGTCGGTCGAACTCACCGCGGTACTCGAGCAGCGGGTGGTGTATGAGGATGAGCGGCTCCTGGTCATCGACAAGCCGTCTGGTCTGGCTGTTCACGGCGGCAGCGGTGTCAGCCACGGGCTGATTGAAGCCTGTCGGGCCATGCGACCCGATTGTCGGCGACTCGAACTCGTTCACCGCCTGGACAAGGAGACCAGTGGCCTGGTTATGCTCGCCAAGCGGGCCAGCCTGCTGCGCGAACTGCATCGGTTGCTCAGGGAAAGCCGCGTGGACAAACGCTATATTGGCCTGGTTCGAGGCCGCTGGCCAACGGGGTGGAAGACGATCACGGCGCCGCTGAAGAAAAATGTCCTGCGTTCCGGGGAGCGGGTTGTCCGGGTCGATGCCGGCGGCCGGGAGTCTGCCACCGTAATTCGTCGTCTTGGCCGCCTCAGAGACGCCAGCCTTATCGAAGCACGGTTGCTGACGGGACGAACTCACCAGATACGGGTCCATACCGCTGCCGCGGGCTTTCCGCTCGCCGGCGACCGCAAATACGGTGACAAGGAGTTCAACCGGCGGCTCAAAACCCTCGGGCTCAAACGGGTTTTCCTACATGCCGCATCCCTGTCGTTCGCCGACCCGCTGTCCGGGGAAATACGGGAGTTTAGTGCGCCACTGGCTCCCGAACTCCGTGAGGTGCTGGATGCTCTGGAGTCCGAGGCCCGGCCCGACAGACAGCAACGCAGGGTCAGATAATTTCGATTCCCAATCGCGCCAGCACGGCCGCCACCCAGATCAATGGCAGCCCGATCAAAGCGGTCGGATCCTTGCTGCGAATTTCATCGAACAGCGCAATACCGAGGCTCTCAGAGCGAAAACTGCCCGCGCATTCCAGCGGCTGCTCGCGGTCAACATAGCGGGTAGCCAGTTGCTCGGAAATCGGTCGGAAACTGACCACAGTAACGTCGACATGCCGGTACTGTTTCCCGTCACGACAGTCGAGTACGCAGACAGCGGTGAGAAACTCCACCGACTTGCCGGATGAGGCGACTAACTGTGCGATCGCGGTACTCCGGTCGGCCGGTTTACCCAGTATCTCATCACCGCGTACAGCGACCTGATCGGAGCCGATAAAGATTGCCTGCCCGGCACCCTGGCGTACGGCGTCCACTTTGGCACAGGCTAATCGGACCGCGAGTTGTTCCGGCGATTCGCCGGCAAGTTGCGATTCGTCGATGGCCGGCGCGTGTTGACTAAATGGTATGCCAAGACGCAGGAGCAGTTCCTTGCGCCCCATTGACGAGGAAGCGAGAACGAGCTGCGGTTGAATTCTCCCCGTGATCTCAGCCGGCAACGGAATGCCCTGTCTGGATTGTAGGTTCTGTCAAGGTGGCGCCACCACGGAGTTATCCTGTAAAAACAACAATTTGCGCGTTTATCCGCTTTGACATGCGGAAATGTGGTCACTATTATAGATCGATTATGTTGCGCGAACTGCCGGCACGAGTTGATCTGGCGGAACTCGTGACCGGTGCGAAGCGTTTATCGGGATCGGTTTCACTGGCCGCGTTGCCACGGTTGGTCGAGCTGCTCGAGAACAGCACCGGTACAATCGATGCGACGCTGGAATTTTATGGGCACCGCAGCGGACAGCCGACAGCACGCGGATCTGTAGACGCCAAGCTGGATTTGCAGTGTCAACGGTGTCTGGAGCCGGTCAGCGTTCCTATTTCGTCGACATTCGAAGTAATCTTTGTTCAGAGTGAAGATGAATTGCGGAACCTACAGCAGAAGATTGAGCCGTGGCTGACGGATGGCGATATTCTCGAATTGAACCGCTTAGTCGAGGAAGAAGTCATACTAGCCATGCCCGCAATTCCGGTTCACCGCGAAACGAGTGACTGCGGCAAACTGATACGGCAACTCGAATCTTATACGGCGCGAGGGCAGGCGACATCGACTGACCGGCCGTTTGATAAATTAAAGGGACTATTGTCGAATTCGCAATCAGGAGAGAAATAATGGCAGTTCAAAAGAGCAGGAAGACCCCATCCAAACGGGGTATGCGTCGGGCCCACGATGCTTTGAAAAACCCTGCGTTGTCCATTGAGCAGACCACCGGCGAAACGCATCGTCGCCATCACGTGAGTGGAGACGGGTTCTATCGTGGTCGCCAGGTTGTCGAGGTTAAACAACCGGAAGAAGATCTCGAGTAATCCAAATCAGACCGTGCCGGCCAGGCCTGGTCGGTAACTCGCAAAAAAAAGCACAAAGTCGCATCGGCTGACAACAAAATAAGCGTTGCCGGCCGAGGGGGTAACACGGGTGCGCAGCCGCGGGCAAACGATTGCTGTTGATGCCATGGGCGGTGACCGGGGAGCAGAGGTAGCCGTCCCGGCCGCCCTTTCGGCATTGCGTGATCAGCCCACTATGCAACTCAAGCTGGTTGGATTGCCCGAGATAATAGGGCCGCTGGCGGCAGGTGCAGATGCCGGCGAGCGCAAGCGGATTGAAATCGTCGCGGCGTCTCAGGTTATCGGGATGGATGAGCCACCGCGCGACGCTCTGCGCAAAAAAAAGAATTCATCAATGCGCGTCGCGATCGAATTGGTCAAGTCCGGCGTTGCGGACGCCTGTGTCAGTTCCGGTAATACCGGCGCGTTAATGGCAACGGCCCGATTTGTACTTAAGACCCTACCCGGGATTGATCGCCCGGCAATCATTTCGGCTATTCCGGCAATCGGCGGTCACACGCACATGCTGGATCTCGGCGCAAACACGGACGCCACCCCCGAACAATTATTCCAGTTCGGCATCATGGGTTCCGTGGTTGCAGCGGATCTGCACAAAATCGACCGGCCGGCCGTTGGCCTGCTCAACATCGGGGAGGAGGAAATCAAAGGCAATGCCGTGATACGCGATGCCGGCCGCCTGTTAGCAGCCAGCCAGTTGAACTATATCGGTTTTGTCGAAGGTGACGATATTTTTTCAGGTGATGTAGACGTCGTTGTTACAGATGGGTTTACCGGCAATGTATCTCTGAAAACGATGGAAGGCGTTACGCACATGCTCTCCAACTCGATTCGGGAAGAACTCTCACGTACCGTCATTAATCAGGTGCTCGGGGCCGCTGCAGCGCCAGTGCTGCGGTCGCTCAAAATCAGGCTGGATCCGCGCCGCTACAATGGGGCCACTCTGGTGGGCCTGAGCGGAATTGTGATAAAAAGCCACGGAGGCGCAGATGAGTTTGCATTCAGGAACGCCATTCATACGGCAATGATCGAGATCGACAAGGGCGTTCCGACTCAGATCAGCGAGTTGATTGACAAGCAAAATACATGAAGTATTCAAATATAACGGGCACCGGACGATATCTTCCGGACAAGGTGTTGACCAATTTCGATCTCGAGAAAATGGTCAATACAACCGATGAATGGATCCGCACGCGTACCGGAATCGAACGCCGCCATATTGCCGCCGACGATGAAACCACCAGCGATCTTTGCGTACACGCAGCTGTCGAGGCCATGGAGGCGGCAGGAGTGACGGCCGCTGACATTGATTTTGTGGTGGTTGGAACGACGACGCCCGATCTCGTTTTCCCCAATGTCGGGTGTTTGATCCAGGATCGTCTGGACATACATGGCCCAGCGGCATTCAGTGTTGAAGCCGCCTGCAGCGGCTTTATTTACGCGCTTGCCATTGCCGACAAGTTTGTTCGCAGCGGCGAATCAAAGTGCGCATTGGTCCTTGGTGCTGAGACCCTGTCCAAGTTCGTGGACTGGACCGATCGCGACACCTGTGTGCTTTTTGGTGACGGTGCGGGGGCTGTGATACTTGAGCCTGCTGACGAACCGGGCATTATTTCTACACACCTGCACGCGGATGGAAAGTACAAGGATCTGCTGTTTTTTCCGTCAGGCGTGTCGAAAGGTTTTGATAATCTCAAGTCCGGCAAGGATTTCGTACGCATGCGTGGCAACGAGGTTTTCAAGGTAGCTGTGATGACACTGGGCCGCATAGTGGATGAAACACTTCAAGCCAATAAGCTGGAAAAGTCGGATATCGACTGGGTGATACCCCATCAGGCGAACATACGTATCATCAACGCGACCGCCAAGAAACTTGCGATGCCGATAGAGCGCGTCGTAGTGACGGTAACCGAGCACGGTAATACTTCAGCTGCATCAGTACCGATGGCGCTCGATGTGGCAATACGCGACGGCAGAATCAAGCGTGGCGAGACACTGCTGCTCGAAGCTTTTGGCGGGGGATTCACCTGGGGTTCGGCACTGATCCGATACTGAGGGCTGGACGCCCGAGATTACACGCAGCAGGCCGCAGTCCACAGCCATCGCGCCGGCAACAGCCCGCGTCTCATTTTTTTTAATCCGCTGCAGCCTGTGGTCTCAAAACAAGCGCGAGGGCTGCGTCTTCTGTCCCGCTGATGTTCTGTCTTTCTGCCGACGCCGGTGCATGCGTTCGTGCAGTGCCTTACGTTTTGCGATCAGCTTTCTCGTTCGCTGGTCCCGATCCAGACCTGCTCGCATACGCCTTGACAAGGCGTCGCGAAATGCGCCGAAATCGTCATACGCGTCGATCACGTGTTGCATCTCCTGTAGGACGAGTTCGACCATGATGGCGTCATCGAGAAATCCCAACCCCGGGATATGATCCGGAATGAGGTCCTCGGGATCCGCGCAATAGGCAAGGGCACTCAAGACCTGTGATCTCTCGCGTGCAGGCAGCGCCCAATCTTCATCCCGCAGCATACCGATCAATGAGTGCATTCGGTCCATGCGTTCCTGAACATAGGCGGGAACCTTCACTTTGCGCACTTCCTTCAACATGTCTTCGCCGGCATGGATGATGTCTTCCTCTTCGGCGCAACGAACGGCAGCCCGCGCACGCTTCATGACCCTGCGTAAATGACGCACATCAGCGTCGCTTATTTCAAAGGTAATGCGCATAGAGACTCCGGATTGACCCGAACCAAAAGCCTAAAGACGCAACGCTCCGGGGTCAACCAAAAACGGGGCCAGATGCTGAGGCTGCATGGGAGAACGCGCGAACATGCTGACATCTATTGTGTCTCAAATTGGGATTGCTCGTCACGCTACGTTCCTTTCGGTACCATCCGCCGCTGGACAGCGGCGTCTGTGGAAGGGGTTCTGTTTGATTAGTCGCAGCCAGATCCAGTGGTGGGGCATGTTGTCAGGACCGGTAGCGGCATTGCTTATCTACCTGCTCCTGCCCGACTCCTATACAACAGCCGCGGATAAATGGGTGCCATTGACACAGGCCGGTCGCGCAACAGCGGCGATCGGAATCTGGATGGCCATCTGGTGGTTAACTGAAGCGATCCCCGTGTATGCCACGGCGTTACTGCCACTGGCTCTGTTTCCCCTGACCGGCGCGGCCACAATTGAAGAGACCGCATCACGTTATGGGGACGATCTTATTTTTCTTTTTATGGGCGGATTCATTCTCGCACTGGCAATGGAGAAGTGGGGGCTGCACAAGCGCATTGCCTTTTCCGCATTGACACTGGTTGGTTCGGATCCCAGGCGCATCATCGGTGCCTTTATGCTCATCACGGCATTCATCAGCATGTTTGTAATGAATACGTCAACGACGATCATGATGCTGCCGATCGCAGTCAGCATAATCGGGTTACTTGGTTTCCGCGGCCGTGACAACGAAGGTCCAGAACAAACGAAAGCGACGCATGATGAGGCTCGCAATTTTTCGCTGTGTTTGTTGCTAGGAATCGCCTACGCAGCCTCGATCGGCGGCATTGGCACAAAGATCGGCACCGCGCCAAACGGAATCTTACTGGCGTTCATCAAAGATCGATTAGGCATTGATATCAGTTTTGCACAATGGATGGCGATTGGCGTCCCAGTTGTTCTCGCATTTTTACCGCTTGCCTGGCTGGTGCTCACACGATTGATCTTTCCGCTGAAATCCGCCCGACTCGAGGGCAGCGAGGCTTTGATTCGAAATGCACACGCAGCGCTGGGCAAAATTGATCGAGGTGAAGTGTTGACGTTGTTCGTGTTTCTGTTTGCTGCGGTGTTCTGGATTGCGCGGCCGGTACTTGTCGAAATAACGCTGGCGGGATATCAACCCTTCGGCGGCGTCACGGACGCCGGTATCGCGATCGTTGCCGCATTGTGCTTGTTCGCGATTCCGGTCGACATTCGCAGACGTGAGTTCGTAATGGACTGGGAAACCGCCGTACGTCTGCCGTGGGGGGTTCTCGTGTTGTTTGGCGGCGGTCTGAGCCTGGCCGCTGCGGTGGACAACAACGGCGTGAGCGAATTTCTCGGGAGTCTGTCGAGTCAGCTCACCGGTTTGCCGGCAGTCGCCATTATCTTGCTGGTGGTTGCAATGCTTATATTTCTGACGGAACTGACCAGCAATACGGCGACGACGGCAACGCTGATTCCGGTACTCGCCGCGGTCGCCCCGGGGCTGGGACTGGATCCTCTCGTATTGATCGTCCCGGCAGGTATCGCTGCGAGCTGCGCGTTCATGCTGCCGGTGGCGACGCCCCCAAACGCTATCGTTTTCGGCACCGGACTGGTCCGGATTCCGGAAATGAGCCGGGCGGGGATCTGGCTCAACCTGATCGGCATCGTGCTGATTACCACCCTGATGTACCTGGTCGCGATGCCATTGCTGGGTGTCAAGGTTGCAGTTCTCGCCGGCGGCGGCGGATGATCGGTATAATGTGTAGGTGCCTGAAGTGCTTTTGACCATGAGCGGAAGAACTGCGACTGACGGATTGATGCGACATGCCGGCGTGCGAATCGGATCGATTGCTTGCGCGGTCGTCATGTTGTCCGGCTTCATATCGGGCCGGGGGAATGCCGAAACATTTGTGCTGCCACCGCCAGACATCGACCTGGTGGGCAGTACCGCGACAGTAGTTTCGATATATGAGGATACGATGCCGCAGATTGCGCGTCGGCATGGTCTGGGCTACTGGGAAATTCTGTATGCCAACCGGGGAGTAGACACCTGGATCCCCGGTGAAGGGACTGAGATCCTGTTGCCGACCCGATTCATCCTGCCT